>CABVRQ010000001.1:0-22755 GCA_902500695.1 uncultured Nitrospira sp.
CTTCACCAGGATCATCTTCCTATCGTGATAATGACTCTCCCCTGAAGAATAGGATTTTTGACGTGACGGGAAAGCTAAAGAATTACGTCCTCCGAATGGACAAAGGGATTAGGGTGAATCGCTTGTTGGGGGCGACCGACACACGACCTGGTTGACCTTTTGCCACTACCAAACGGATTCACCTTTCGAGTATGATCGTATCCGCTTCCTTTATACTGAATTACGCGAATTCAAAGTTGAAAAATAATTCCCTAGGACTTGATGGTCCTTCAAACCGGATTGGAATGTTTTTCTTGAAGGGAGTATTCTCCCGGTCAAAGGAGACATTCTCTTTCGAGAGACTCGCCACAACAGCCCTATTCACACCCATCGCGAAAGGCTTCGTGGTATTTGGTTCTTTGATTAAAGAAAGACGACCAATGCCCACATTTTTCCCCCCAGACTCCTCGTCCAATTTCTTTCCCTATCAGAAGTTGAGGCGAATTCCTCTCCTTTTGGCTTGCCTCATTGTGTTGTGGGTCACGATCGTAAGTGTCGGTCCGCTGCCGGCTTTAGCCCAAGTACTTCCTCTTCTTGAAGAAAAGGCACAGGAAAAGTCCGATGATGAAATGGCCCTTCCACCGATTCTGGTCCCCACCGCGCCCGTGATACTTGATGGGGAAACACTCTTTCAGGTCCGCGGCGTGTCGGCCTATCCCGCAGAAGAACGCGCCCGAAGGATTCTTGAGCGCATTGATGAGTTTGGCTCCGATCTGAGTCAATCAACTCAATCCCTGCGGCTGGTTGAGGAAAAAGGGATCACCATGATTTTCGCTGGCGATCAACCAATAACCGGGGTGACCAATGCCGACGGTCGGCTGGAAGGCGGAGTGGAGCGTGAAGTCCTGGCCCGGGTGCACCTTAAACGGATCGCGGAAGCCGTAGAAGCACACCGGGAAAAACGCAAACCCATCAACATCTTGATTCACATTGCTTTCTCCTTGCTCGCCACAGCTATTCTCGCGTCTGCCTGGTGGGGAACTCGATGGGTTTTCGACAGGCTGGATGCCGCAATCGAGCCACGATACAAAGAACAAGTCAAGGATTTAAAGGTTCAAAAGGTCATTATCCTTCAGGCCCATCAGATGTGGGCCGGACTCCGTGGAAGCATGCACGGAATCAAGGCATTCCTGCTCTTTTTGCTGCTGTATGCTTATCTCAATTTTGTGTTCCGTCAGTTCCCTTGGACCGCCTACATTGGCAAGCAGTTGTTCGATATCATCCTCGACCCTATTCGGGTGATCGTGCGGGGATTCCTTTCCTCATTTCCCAGCCTGGTTTTCCTCGTCATTCTGGTCGTCTTGTTCCGATACCTCCTTAGGTTTGGGAAGTTAATTTTTGCCAATCTGGCCATTGGAAAGGTGACTTGGCCGGGGTTCGATCGGGAATGGGCCTGGCCGACCTACCGGATTTTCCGGACACTGGTGATCGCCTTCGGGATTGTGGTGGGGTACCCCTACATACCCGGATCCACCTCTGAGGCCTTTAAAGGGATCACGATTTTTCTCGGGTTGCTCTTGTCGCTCGGGTCCTCCTCGATAATCGGCAATATCCTGGCCGGGTATACCCTGGTGTACCGGCGGGCATTCCAGGAAGGGGACCGTATCAAGGTCAACGAAATTCTCGGCGATGTGATGGAAAGGAGAATTCTGACGACTCGGCTTCGGTCGTTGAAAAACGAAGAAATCATCGTGCCTAATTCGGAAATTCTGAACAACCACGTCACCAACTATAGCGCCGCCGCCAGAGAGAAGGGCCTCATTCTCCATACAACGGTGGGAATCGGATACGAGACCCCGTGGAGGCAGGTCGAGGCGATGCTGATTGAGGCCGCAGACCGGACACCCGGTTTGTTGAAGGATCCCCCGCCCTTCGTCCTGCAACTCGCCTTGGGCGATTTCTGTGTCACCTATGAACTCAACGTCTACTGCGACCGACCATATTACATGATGGAACTCTATACCGGCCTCAGCCAGAATATTCTCGATGTATTTAACGAACATGGCGTGCAGATCATGACACCAGCCTATATGGCGGACGCCGAACAACCCAAAATCGTCCCGAAGGACCAATGGTACACCCCGCCCGCCAAACCACCAGATAATATGCAGGCTGAGCTGTCGCCTGAACCCGAACCAAAAACTTCACGGTCGGAAAAATCCGTCTAGAATTAACCGGATCTCCCCTCAACACACGGTTATTGAATGTAGGGGTCCTTCGATAAGGAAGGTTCATGAGAGGACGGAAAAGCCTTCAGCCCCGACACGGGGTTTGTGCTACTGAGCAGATTCGATTATCTGCGGGGCTGAGGGAATAGGCTTGGGAGGGTCCTCCTCTTCACATCCTAAAAGAAAAGAGAAGAAAACGAACGCCAGGTTTAAAAAAAAGATTGGCTTGGTCGCACCATCATTTGTCTTCATTGCTGATTTGATTACCGGAAAACTAATCGGAGGATTTGCCGGGATTTGAGAAGATTCCTTTGATCCTCCCCCATAAGCCGCCCTTGATTTCATCAAGAGCCTGAGTAGTATGCTGTCGACTTTTCATGGCCTCAACACAGGGATTTTGATTCATCGTTCCCACGGTGGTTCCTGCAATCATTGGAATGGCAATGACCCATCCCAGGGGATTCACCAGGCCCAGCAACCCCCACCCTCCGCTTTCGGCAATCCGTAATTTGTCGTTTGACACGTCCGGATCCGAAAGCGGACCGGTGATGCGGACCATGTGAGCCAGACTGAATAAACTTGGGTCTTTGGGCCGCGGAGTCAAAAGCAAATCCATGGTTTCGTCGGCGAGATTTAATTTTCCGAGGCCGGCTACGGTGAGTCGACTTGTGTCAAGGAGAATATTATCGCTTTTCATTACTCCCTCTTCGATATCAAAATATCCGACCGTACAATTGAGTTTGGATACCGATTCACGTTTCCAGGCCGTGCTTAAGGCCGTCGTGATCAAATCGGCAGCCCAAAGGTCAATATATTTTGTGGCCAGTTCAAGAGGACCATCGATCAGGTTAAATTGTCCACTGGCTTGCTCCAACACTTCATACATCGTATCTCCTCGACCCTTCAGGGCGAGCATAATGGATTGGGATTGCCCCTTTACCAGGTCGGTACCCCCGAAAGATCTCGCTATGCGCCCATAATCCAAGCCATGAATATTCAGGTTGACATCAAGGGTCGGAACGTATTGTTTGCCATCAAGGATTAATTTCCCATCAAAATCTCCGCCCCATAGATTTCCCGTCACGGGTTGCATCGTGAACAAACCTTCTTCAAGAGTCATCTGAAATGAGGCATGACCCAGGCCCTCTTCTCCCTTTCGAATCTGTTTGATCTCGCCATCAAGCATGAGATCAAAAGAACGGAGAGCTTCTACCGGAAACGTAAAGTCCGGAATCGCCCTGAGTGTGGAAACTTTCGGTTTTTTTCTCAGGCCTATGGTATCTCTTACCGTATCGACGGCCGCAGAACCGATGCCTTTTACCGAATCCGCCATGGTTCCCAACCTGGATTTCTTTTTTTGTGGTGATGAATCACCCTGAGGCTCTTGGAAAGTCCCCAGCGCAATATTTTCTGCAATCAGTTTGGCCCTCACCCGCAGGCGTTCCCCTTTTGTCAGCACCGTCATATTGCCTCCCCAGGAGTTTTCCCCCAGGGACCCTTCAATATTCGTCAGATGAAATCCCACCGGCGTCCGGGAGAGATGCAGGTTGATGTCCACGGGACCGACCATAGGCAGGTCGGACATCGTCAATACATTCAGATCACTGAGGTTTTGTCCTTTGACGAGGACCTGAAAATCGAACTCATCGCCAGGATTCGGGAGATGAACATGTCCGCTCATTTCAACGAGGGCCTGTGGCACGTCCATCCGAACATTCACGGGCCACAACCCCTCGTATTTCAACATATCGCTCATAGGGCCGGTTGCCGAACGAAGCCGAAAAGGAGTTTTGTCAAAGACCCCCTCGGCATAAAGGCGCAAGGGCCCGCCATCCACGCTTTCAATCTTCAGATTGGAACTCACCTCGACCGGTTCAGGATGATCATCTTTTGGATGAAACCTTACCGATAGTTTTTTCCCTTCTACCAGAACCGTGGATCGGTTCAGCATACCGGGTATCGTGTTTCCCAAACTTGAAAATCTGACATCCAGGTTCATAAGATGTTCTGTGAGGTTGGCAAACCGCACACTCGGGAAGAGATGCTCGTACCGGATATTGTCAAAGGACACATCGCCGGAAAGGGTAGGAATCGGCCCGGTACTATCCACCTGAAACCTGCCATGAAATTTTCCGTAAGCCGATCGGCGATCCAGGAGCGTTCCTTGCACGGAGTCCACTTTTATCCGGCCCGCCTGAAGCCCGGCGGTAAAAGCCAGACCGCCTAATTCCAGTCCTCCACTTCGAACATGATCAATCGCCACATTCACGTCAGCATCGAATGCCCGCATCACTTCAGATGGAATGGCACTTTCACTCCTATCACCAGGTCGTGAAAATTCCGTCACATTGATCTGTTTCGATGTAAACATCCCGGTAAGATGAGGCCTGGTCTGCTGAAGGTTCAGTTCCAATTTTCCGGACAGATCGCTGCTTCCGAAGCGACTTCGGAAATCACTGACTGTAAACCGGTCACCCTCCTTCCTCACATGAGCCATGAGAGCATAGGGACCGACTGGAGGAAGATCAGGATCAAACTCACTCAACCGGCGCCCTTTGAGCGAAACAATCATGGTTCCCGGTATATCCTGCTTGCCGGTATCCATGGTGCCTTTGACTTCCAGGAGGGCTCCACCGGACAGTGCCGCGAGCGACACCGGCCAGGAAGTACCAGGCATGCTCAAAGCAATTGGAGGGGCGGTCATGAGTCTGAAACCAAAAGCCCGTTCCCGATATGCGCCTTTGGCGACAATTTTGACCGGTCCCCCGTTGGAAACCTGAAGGGAAGCCTGACGCAAGGCAACGGGTAACGGAGCCTCGGGCGTCGGAGTAGAGAGCCCGAACGTGGTGTGAGCCGTTTGAAAATTCACGGTCAACGTCTTGAGGAACTCCTGCAAAGTGGCACCGTTCCCGCTCGCCGTCACCTCAAAGTCGGTAGATCCGGCGATGTTTGCTGTCACTCCCAGCGCCCGAAGCGCATGTCCATAGTTCAAGGAGATGCCTTTGGCTTCAAACACAGAGTGCGGCTGAGGGGTGTTGAGTTCAACTTTTACACGCGCATCCGCGGTTCCCTCGAAACCCTTGACCCGAACCGGACTGAGGTCAACATGTCCCTCACGAGCAGACGCGGTCAAAGATACCGAACCCAGCTCTGTCTCACTTAGGAAGCATTTTTCGATTGTCAGATCCAGATCGACATCAACGGGAAGCGAGGCCGGTACGATGGTCGATGGTTCAGTTGGAGATATTCCCTGCCCGGCATCAATGCCTTGCTGTGTGGTTTTTGGAGAAAAAAGAAAATCATGGATCTGGAAAATTTTCGAAGACAATTTACCTTGGATTTCCTGACGCCCTTTTCCATTCGAGATCCTCAATTGTCCGGCAAGATCGGAAGTGCCCAGTGTCCCACGGACATTGTTCAAGGTTATGAGATCGTGACCCTGAAGGTAGTCTCCCGCAACCATAAAGGGAGCCGAATCGGGAAGGTCGGTCTCTAAAAGATCGTTCAGGGCACTCAGTCGGCTCCCATGAACCTGGACTTGAAGGTCAAATGTCCGATCGATGTCCGTTCCCCCTACCCGTCCTTTGAAGGAGGCGGATGCCTCCTTTGTAGACAGAACACCGTCGACAGGCCAGGGAGCTTCATTGAGGTTAAATAAGTCCATAATCGGGCCGCCGTTAAGCTCAATCTTAACGGGAACATCCCGATAGGTGCCTTCAAAGGAGAATGTTCTAAGCCGATCATCGGGAGCAACCACCACCCCTTGTTGAATGAACACTTCGGTCGTTTCTTCACCAAGGTAAGGCCGATACCGAATCCGGGAACCTTCGATCGAGATCTCCCCTCTATTTGAAATAGTCATGAAGACAGACGGCATGGCCCGTGACAACATGCCGGGCGCAGCGTCGTCCCCAAATGTCCAGTTGTCGAGACCTTCAGACCCTTCTTCCAAAAACAGTTCCGCTCCCTCAAGACCAATCTTTTCCGCTTCCAAACGGCGTTGGAGAAGCAGCCCCAACGACAACTCGATCTCAAGACGGTTGGCTCGAAAAAAATGCGGTTGAGATGCCCAGGGAGGATTGGCAACAAAAACGTTTTCCAGAATTAACCGTGGTTGCAGGGAGAAAGTCAGAGAGATAGGTCCATGCAGCGAGACCTTTCTTCCAATGGTCGCCGAAAACCCTCGTTCAAGTGTTTCCCGATACACGTCCGTTTTGATAAAGGGGAATAACACATAAACAAGGGCGGCACATGCTCCGATGCCGAGAACAAGCCCGATCATGATTTTGTATGAGCGACGACGCATAAGAATTCCTAGACTTCAATTAATACATTCTTGAATCCACAAAAGCCGTTATTCAATGATTCCTCCGATGTGTTGGTCAAACGCGAAGTGACAGCTTGTCGGAGGAGAATCCCGTTTCCGATCGACCTTCATTCTTTAAACCCATAACCCGGATACCCGCGACATCGTTCTATGGGCACCCCTCCAGGACATTTTTTCCGAATTCAAGACCGGGCAGTTGAAAGGGGTGAACCAGGAGGTGGATAGTTTAATGTCCCCCGGAGTTCTGCGATCTTTTCCGGGGGAAAATTCGGAAGGTACAGGGCCTGCTGCTCCCGCCACTCTCGTACCTGCGCCTCCGCCGCATGGGCCAACTGCTCATCCGGCCCTTTTCCTCTCTCCACGTATAACGTCTGGGAAGGGAAAGCAAACCCTGCACCCGATTTTACCACCAGGTCCATGATTCGGAGGTTCAGATCCTCAGCCACTTCAAGGAATTCTCCGTAATCCGTGACGTTGACGTAAGCAAAAATCTCGAGGTTCAGAGAGGAGGGACCAAACCCCACAAAACGGATCCTCGCAGGGTCGGGAAGGACTTTGGGATGAGAATACAAAAGCTTACGGATTTCGACGAGTAGGTAACGAATCTGATCGGGAGTCGTTTCATACCGCAACTGGATTTGCGGATGATACCAGATCATTTTCCGCTTGGAGAAATTCTCCAATTGCAGGTGGGCAAATTCGACATTCGGCACACTGACGAGCGTATGGTCGAGGGTCCGAACCTTAGTGGCCCGCAATCCGATCTCCTCGACAGTGCCGATTTTATCCCCGAATCGGCAAAAGTCGCCGACCGACACCGGTTGAGAGGCATACAAGGTGATGGCAGAAATCAGGTTTTCAATGGGTCTTTGCAGGGCCAGCGCGACGGCCAAGCCCCCGATTCCGAGCCCGGCCAGCAGAGTGGTGACCTTAAACCCGAGATTGTCGAGCCAAACCAATGTCGCCATAATTATCAGAATCGTCTTCACGGCGGTCCCCAGCGGGAGTAAAAGTACGCTCGCGAAACTTTTGCCCTGCCGTTGCATCCGTTCGGCAAATCGGACGAGCGCAAAATCCACCACCCACATGCCGGTCCAGACCAGCCCGATAATCAAGAGTGTTCGCGTTTGAAGCGCGGCACGAAACCATAAGGGGGCATTGAAAAAATTAAGCAATACACGTCCAATCAGGCAGAACAGGAGAAAGCGACCCGGACCTCTCGCGAGACGTAAGAGCTGATTGCTGAGGGTGGTTTGACGCCGGCAGAGAAACCACTGAATAACGGCCATGACCATGTAGGACACGAGATAGGACACGAGTACGATCACCAATACCCCAACCCACACCCAGACTTCCATTCCCGCCACCCTGACATCGAAAAAAGCTTCTGGTAAAAATTTCTCGAGATATCCGTATCCGTATTCCTGATACAGGCTGGGAATCTGGGCGACCGTTGCCGAAGAAAACTTCCAAATCCGCACGCCGTCCTCACGAGGCACTCGCTGCAGGAGAATATCGATTTTTTCCTCTTGAGCTTCAATCTGGCCGATCTGATCCCGATAGGAGGGCAGGCCATCCTCAGAATGGCCCATTGGGTCGGGGCTCACATCGCTAAGGTCGATCCAGAGGACGCTATCCAGGACAATCTTGAACTGCCTGGCTAGCTGCGGCCCCTGAATCCCGCTCAGGTTTCGTGGGAGATTTCTCAAGTCCAGATACTCCGCCGCACGTTCATAGTTACGTTCTCTGGCCGCGAGCAGAAAGCCGTTCACGCTGGTACGCGGAGTCCCTCGATCAAACGCATCTACCGGACCGCGAGGTTTAGCTCTCTCCTGTCCCTCCGTTTGGGGTTCCGCCTTTTGTTCCGTCGCGAGTGGTTCTTTCCCCTCAACAACTTCCTTCAACGTGGGTTGTGCGAGGGCGCTGCCATTACACGACAACAACACCCACAACAGACTCACGCCAATGGCCAGAACACGACAGACACGGGTCCTCACGCGTTTTTTTTGCATCCTGATACCCATAATACACCTTCCCTCCTTTCGTCCATCTTTTCCCACTCAACCTTAGGCGTAAATAAGCAACTGAATCCCCACGGCATAACAACCGGGCAAATGGCCCTCATGGACAGGATCCTCCGAGACCAGGATGATCTCCTGCCGACCGCACATCATAATTCGGCTTGACGGCTAACTCCAAGTCAGGACAAACACCAAAAACCGGCTACATGTCAGCGAGCACAGTCCGGGAAAAACAGGCTTCTTGCGGCAGGACGATTTACTATCAGGGATCTACCCAAAACCGAGGCTAGCCATTCGACGGTTGCCTGGCCTTGAACCTAAAGAATGAATCTAAGGTGTTCAGGTGGGATCAAATTCTTATGAAAACCGCGCAAGCAGATCGAGGAACTCTCATTTCACTATGCGATTTTTGAGAGCATTGCAGAGAGCAGGAAGGTGGGGGCAGAGCGATCACTATCCTTGGATCAATGGAGCATTCCATATCTTCACGGCAGGAATTTCCCGGTAATAACTCAAAACATTTAATGTCCCGGTATGAAGAAGAAAATGCCGGCCTGCGGTGGCGGGCAGACCAAGCCATCGGGCGACCAGCACTCGGAGAATGTGACCATGGGCAAATAGCGCGACATCACCCTTTGCGGTTCTAGCCCTGGCAATGGCGCGATCGGCTCGCGCCCCGATCTCCGCAGGTGTTTCTCCACCCGGGCAGCCGTCGGCAAAAATCATCCAACCGGGTCTCTTTTCATGAATCTGCTTGGGAGTGAGGCCTTCATACTCTCCATAATTCCACTCCACAAGGTTGGTGTCCACCTCGGCCTTCTCGCCAAATCCTGCCAACGTACACGTTTCACGGGCACGTTGCAGAGGACTGGTAAGAACCAGGTCAAAGGAGTAATTCGTTAACAGAGGCTTGAGAAGCCGCGCGAGTTGACGGCCGTTTTCCGTGAGAGGCAAATCGGTGGTTCCGGTATGTTGGCCGCTCAAACTCCACTCGGTCTCTCCATGACGAATGACGTAAACTTCTTGAGGTTTTTTAGACATGTGTGATCAAGGAAATTTTGGAGAAGAGACCGAACTGTAACGTTTTATCCTCCCACACTGTCAACACGCTGTCCCTGACAAAGCCATGAGTTGGTGTAAAGCCGGTGGGTCCAATGAAGAGAAATGACGGTGGCGCACTATTGTTGTTAAATATTGGTTAAATCTTCCCAACACCAATAGCCTGGGCATTCCAGGCATTCCAGGCATGCTAGGTTCGCCATCCTTAACCCATTCAGTGTCCAAAAGTTTGGATATTTATAAAAACAGCCCAGGAAACCTCTCAGCTTTCCCATGCGAGTTTTTTTCGCTATCAATTTGTTTTGAATTTATGTCATTATGATAACAGTTCTCAATTGAACTCGACTTGGTAAAGAAATTGAGGGGATGACACCATGAACCACGACAGTCTTAAAGCGACAGCGACGGCCCTGGTAGCTGAAGGGAAAGGTATTCTGGCGGCCGATGAAACGGTTGGAACAATCACGAAGCGATTTGAGTCCCTGAAAATTAACTCAACCGAAGACAGTCGCCGGACCTACCGGGAAATGCTGTTCACGAGTCCGGGAGTTTCGGAGTTTATCAGCGGCGTGATTATGTATGACGAAACCATTCGACAAAAAGGCACTAAGGGCATTCCCCTGGCAGAGGTATGCACCAGCCTGGGTATCATCCCAGGAATTAAAGTGGATACGGGTGCTAAGGACCTGGCAGGATCTCCAGGCGAAAAAGTGACTGAGGGATTGGACGGGCTTCGGGACAGATTGAGCGAGTATTACAAGATAGGCGCCCGTTTCGCCAAATGGAGAGCCGTCATTCGGATTACAGACAATTATCCAAGTCAAACCTGTCTGGTGGTCAATGCTCACGCACTAGGGCGCTATGCGGCCCTCTGTCAGGAGCAAGGGCTTGTTCCTATAGTTGAGCCCGAGGTGCTGATGGATGGTCCCCATACCATCGACCGCTGTGAAGAGGTCACCGGCCAGGTACTCCACTCAGTCTTCAACGCCCTTTATGACCAGAGGATTTCGTTGGAAGGCATGCTGCTGAAACCCAACATGGTCATTTCCGGGAAGGACTGCTCAAAACAGGCCTCGGTTCAGGAGGTGGCTCAAGCTACGCTGCAATGTCTGTCCCGCCATGTACCTGCCGCTGTTCCCGGGATCGTCTTCTTATCAGGCGGTCAAGATGATCGTCTTGCCAGCGAACATTTGAATGCCATCAATACACTTGCTTTCCACAAGCCATGGAAAATCAGCTTTTCGTATGGCCGCGCCCTACAGGATCCTGCGTTGGAAGCCTGGCATGGGGAAGGTAAAAACATCCAGGCCGGCCAACAGGCTCTTTATCATAGGTCCAAATGTAACGCGGCTGCGAGCTGCGGGAAATACAGAGAAGAGATGGAAGAGGATCCATCCCGAACAACCACGCCGGCACACCGTGCAGAATGGCATGATGACTAAGCTGCGTGTTGGCAAGCATTCTTCAACCGGCAACTGAGAGGGAGGGTAGAGCATCTCATGTCTGTTTTGAAACAATCCGATTGTGAGGAAAATTTGGATACCCAATTCCTCCGTTTCGGCCAAGAAGAAGGCCAGCCATGAGTGAAGCAAAGTCTCTTTACCCGATAACCCCGGACAAATTTGATGCCGTGCTGTTTGACCTTGATGGAGTCCTCACCGCGACAGCCAAAGTGCACGCAGCCTGTTGGAAAAAAATGTTCGATGAATACTTGAAGAATCAGGCATCCCGGTCAGGTGAACCGTTTCAACCGTTTGAGATCAGCACGGATTATCGTCTCTATGTCGATGGAAAACCGCGATTTGATGGTGTTCGAGATTTTCTCCGGTCAAGGGGAATTGAACTCCTTGAAGGAACTCCGGCCGATACTGCACAAACGGAGACCGTATGCGGGCTTGGAAACCACAAGAACGAAATGATCAACGCGGTCATTGAGGCTAACGGCGTTGAGGCCTACGAAGGAAGTATCGCATTGGTTCGACGAATCCGCCAAGACGGAATCCAGGTCGCCGTCGTGACCTCAAGCCAGAATTGCGATGCCGTGCTCAAGGCTGCCGGAATTGGAAATCTATTTAAAGTGAAAGTCGATGGAAATGTCATCCAGAACGAGAATCTCTCGGGGAAACCGGCTCCGGATGCTTTCCTGGCCGCAGCAAAAATGTTAGGCGTGGATCCGAAACGCGCGGTGGTGGTGGAAGACGCAATTTCCGGTGTTCAAGCGGGCCGGGATGGAGGATTCGGGCTGGTGATCGGAGTGGCACGGAAAGGAGATTCCGAAGAACTCAGGAAGCATGGCGCAGATATGGTGGTGAAGGATCTTGGAGAATTACTTGTCTAAACTTCCGGAAATATGTCTTTCACATGTTTGGACAGGCAATCAGCTCGATACACCATTTTTCCCACTGGCATGCCAGAGTTTTCTCCTGTCGCTTATGGATTGGAAGGTTAAAAATCCATGATACACCATGAGCGCGTGAAACCTCCCCACCATATTTATCCTCCCGACGAATGGAACCTGATAGAGAAACAATTCCATCCTCCATTCCTGGAAATGACCGAAACAATTTTTGCGATAGGAAACGGGTATCTCGGCATGCGGGGATGCGTTGAAGAAGGCGTGCCGGTCGTTCAAAACGGCACCTTTGTCAATGGATTCTATGAATCATGGCCGATCGTTTATGGCGAGGAGGCCTATGGCTTTGCCCGAACCGGTCAGACCATCGTGAATGCCACGGACAGCAAAAAAATCAAACTCTATGTTGACGACGAGCCTTTCGATCTTTCCAGCGCAAATCTGCTGAACTATGACCGCCGCCTGAACATGAAATCCGCCACACTGGACCGTGAGGTCTTGTGGGAGACCCCGTCCGGAAAACAGGTGCTCATCAAATCGAGACGCCTGGTGTCGTTTCCCCACCGGCACCTTGCCGCCATGTCCTACGAAGTGACGGTGTTGAATGCAGAGGCTCCGGTCGTTATTTCTTCTGAAATGCTCTACTTGCACGACCATCAGAAAGGACAGGGGGACCCCCGGCAGGCGAAGAGATTTTTCGATCGGGCCTTGCACCCAAGGAAACAAGTATTCAAAGATCGTCGCCTTGTTCTGTGTCATGGAACTAAAAACAGCAACATGACACTGGCCTGCGGCATGGACCATGACCTGGTAACCGACTGTCCTTACACCTACCAGAACAAATGTTACGAGGACTTCGGGGTGGTCGTCTTCTCGATCGAGGCCAAGCCCGGCATGGCGATCAGCTTGTTCAAGTATATGACCTATCACACGACGCACACCGCCTCTCCCGAAGGGTTATGTGCCAGAGCGGAACGGACGTTGGATCGAGCCCTCGGACAGGGTTTCACTCGTATTCTGGGCGATCAAGAGCAATACATGGATGAGTTCTGGCACAGAAGCGACATCAAAGTCAGTAACCTGGAGCCAACACGAACCAAGCGCTCCAACGTTGAAATCCAACAGGCCATTCGCTTCAGCCTGTTTCATATCCTTCAGGCGGCCGGCAGAGCGGATACCACCGGAGTGCCGGCCAAGGGACTCACGGGCCAGGCCTACGAAGGTCAATACTTTTGGGATACGGAAATTTATCTCCTGCCTTTTTTAATCTATACATCTCCCCGCATCGCCAAAAATCTTCTCATGTTCCGCTATCGCATCTTGGACAAAGCCAGGAAACAGGCACGGGAGCTGAATCAAAAAGGCGCGATGTTCCCTTGGAGGACCATCAACGGAGAAGAAGCCTCGGCCTACTATGCAGCCGGGACGGCCCAGTACCATATTAATGCGGACATCATGTATGCCCTCAGAAAATACGTCCACGCCACAGGTGATGAGGAATTTTTGCATGACTATGGGGCGGAAATGTTGATCGAAACGGCGCGCCTATGGAGCGACCTTGGATTTTTTTCGCAAGACCATGACAAGAAAGGCAAGTTTTGCATCCATGGAGTCACCGGTCCCGATGAATACAATACGGTCGTCAACAACAACACCTATACGAATCTCATGGCGCGGGAGAATCTCCAGTATGCGGCGGCGACGATCGAGGCACTGCGAGAAAAACATCCAGAGGTGTTCGCCGTGCTTGTCAGCAAGACCGGCGTGGAAATGGAAGAAATCAAGGAATGGCTGAGGGCTGCGGAAAACATGTACATCCCCTATGAGGATGAACGGGGGATTCACCCCCAGGACGACGCCTTTTTAGAAAAAGAGCTATGGGATCTCAAGCAAACCCCCTCGGAGAATTTCCCTCTTCTTTTGTTCTACCATCCGTTGGTCATCTACCGGTATCAGGTCATCAAACAGGCGGATATTGTCCTGGCCATGTTTCTGTTCGGACAGGCGTTTTCCCCCGAGCAAAAAAAACGCAACTTTGACTATTATGACCCTCTGACCACAGGCGACTCCTCTCTGTCATCCTGCATACAGAGTATTGTCGCGTTTGAGATAGGATATGCGGATATCGCCGTGGAATACGCACGAGCAGCCTTGCTGATGGATCTTGCCGACGTTGGTGGGAATGTCAAAGACGGATGTCACATAGCCTCAATGGGGGGGACGTGGATGGTGATGGTCTACGGTATGGCCGGGATGCGCGACTTCGACGGAATCCTGACATTCAAGCCCAGACGTTTACCGGATCAGCCGGGGAACCTACGCTTTCCACTGACTTATCGCGGCCAAATCCTGGATGTCGAAATGGGGCCGGAAGGTGCCAGGTATTCTTTGCGGGAGGGCGACGGGTTGATGTTCCGGCACGAGGACGAAGAGATTCACCTTTCTCCCCGAACTCCCGTTGTCACCAGACCGATTGTGACGCGGTAATCATGCTGTAGGAAGAGATCATGCGAGTTCTCGTGCTGAACAGCGGAAGTTCGTCCCTGAAGTTTCGTGTGTTTGATTTTGTCGGTGAGGCGTCAAGTCTCGATGTCCGACGAGGTCGAACTCTTATCAGTGGAGCGGTGAAAGGCATCGGAGGCACGGCAAGGCTTGAACTTGAGACAAAAGAAAAACCGGGCATGCAAACCACTCAATTGATCTCCAATCACCATCAAGCTGTCCGCTGCCTGTTTGAGCAGCTCAAACAACTCGACGGCGCAGATAAGAGTGCGGGTTCTCTTGCCGGAGTGGAAGCCGTCGGCCACCGGGTTGTCCATGGAGGGGAACGATTTTCACAACCGGTCGTGATCACGGACGGGGTCATGGATGAAGTTGATGCACTTGGAGAATTAGCACCCTTGCACAACCCGGCCTGCCTGGAAGGGATTCGCGGAGCGAGAGCCGCCTTGGGCCCCACGGTACCGATGGTGGCGGTGTTCGACACGGCATTCCACCACACCATGCCCTCTTATGCAAAACTGTACGCACTGCCCGTTGAGTTAGCCAATCGCCATCATATTCGTCGCTATGGATTCCACGGCATCGCACATGCCTCCCTGGTGGGAAGTTATTTTGAGAGAACAGAAAGGCCTTCTGAACCATCCCGACTCATTACGGTGCAACTCGGCAATGGATGTTCCATATCGGCCGTTGAAGACGGGAAATCTATAGAGACCTCCATGGGATTCACACCGCTGGAAGGGCTGGTCATGGGCACCCGGTGCGGTGATCTTGATCCTTCCATCGTGAACTATCTCTGTCAAAAAGAACACGTCGATGCCTCGGAAGTGGATCGGTGGTTGAATGAACAGTCCGGGCTTTTGGGACTTTCCGGAAGAACGAATGATATGAAAGAATTACTGCAGGCGGCGAAGCATGAACAGCATAAACCGTCGCAATTGGCCATTGATATGTTTTGCTACCGTGTCAAAAAATATATCGGAGCCTATCTTGCGGTTCTGGGCGGAGCGGACGCCATCGTATTCGGGGGCGGAATCGGCGAGGCGGCTCCCGATATCCGGCGCAGAATTTGTGAAGGAATGGAATGGTGCGGATTACGGTTGGATCCTACACTCAATAGCGCAGCCATCGGACTTCAACAGGGAGCTGTGGCCCGGATCAGTCAGGACGGGCAACCCTTGGAGGTCTATGTCGGAGCTGCGGATGAGGAAACCTGGATTGCACGGGAAACGGTGCATTGTCTCACAGGAACAACGTGAGTCCTGATGGTTCCCCATTCCACAACCATTTATCCACAGTAAGTATTCGGGTTTTATGATGCAAATTTAAGGAGGTCAGCATGGCGAATTCGTTATCAAAAAAAGAACTGGACTTGATTGATGCCTATTGGCGAGCCGCCAATTATTTGTCCGTTGGACAAATCTATCTGTACGACAACCCCTTATTGAAGAAGACATTGACCAAAGAACATATCAAACCACGGCTCCTTGGCCACTGGGGGACAACGCCGGGATTAAATTTCATCTATGCGCATCTCAACCGCGCGATCAAACAGAGAGACCTCAGCATGATTTACATCACAGGCCCGGGACATGGTGGGCCCGGTCTGGTCGCGAACGCCTATCTTGAGGGCACCTACAGTGAAGTCTATCCGAATATCTCACAAGATGAAGAGGGCATGCATCGGTTGTTCAAGCAGTTTTCATTCCCCGGCGGGATTCCCAGTCACGTGGCGCCGGAAACGCCCGGCTCCATTCACGAGGGAGGCGAACTGGGGTACGCGGTCTCGCACGCCTACGGAGCTGCATACGACAATCCGGACCTGATCGTCTCCTGCGTCGTCGGCGACGGCGAAGCTGAAACCGGACCACTGGCGACCTCATGGCACTCCAACAAGTTCCTCAACCCTGCTTCAGACGGAGCCGTCCTGCCAATTTTGCACCTGAACGGATACAAAATCGCCAATCCCTGCGTGCTGGCTCGCATCAGCCATGAAGAGCTGGAACAACTGTTTCGCGGCTATGGGTACATTCCCTATTTCGTGGAAGGACACGAGCCGGCCAAGATGCATCAACTGATGGCATCCACAATCGATACGTGCCTGGACGAAATCCGCCGCATCCAGACCAAGGCTCGCAAGAACGGCGTCAAAGAACGCCCGCGCTGGCCGATGATTATCCTGCGTTCTCCCAAGGGATGGACCTGTCCCAAGGAGATTGACGGCAAACGGACGGAAGACTACTGGCGGAGCCACCAGGTGCCAATGGGGGAAATGCATGAAAAGGCGGAACATGTGAAGATCCTCGAGAAATGGATGAAAACTTACAAACCGGCAGAGCTGTTCGACAAATCCGGACGGTTGCAGCCTGAACTCGCCGATCTTGCCCCGAAGGGTGAACGTCGCATGAGCGCGAATCCACATACCAACGGCGGCCTCTTGCTCCGGGATCTGCGTCTGCCGGACTTCCGCGACTACGCCGTTAAAGTGGCGAAACCAGGCGCGATCAATGCCGAATCCACCCGCCATATGGGAATGTTTTTGCGAGACATCTTGAAACTCAACATGGAGAGTCGGAACTTCCGTCTCTTCAGTCCGGACGAGAACAACTCCAACCGCTGGCAGGATGCGATGGAGGTCACCAACCGCGCCTGGATGGCGGATCGCTTTCCCTACGACGACCACCTGGCCCCGGATGGCCGGGTGATGGAGATGCTCAGCGAGCACCAGTGCCAGGGATGGCTTGAAGGATACCTCTTGACCGGCCGGCACGGGTTTTTCTCCTGCTATGAGGCATTCATCCACATTATCGACTCGATGTTTAATCAGCATGCCAAATGGCTGAAGGTCTGCGACGAGATTCCCTGGCGGCGACCGATTGCCTCGCTGAACTATTTGCTGAGTTCCCACGTCTGGCGTCAAGACCACAACGGGTTCAGCCACCAGGACCCTGGTTTCATCGACCATGTGGTGAATAAGAAAGCGGATGTCGTGCGTGTCTATCTACCGCCTGACGCGAACACGCTGCTGTCGGTCACCGATCATTGTCTGCGCAGCCGTAATTATGTGAACGTCATCGTCGCCGGCAAGCAGCCTGCTCCACAATGGCTGACGATGGAGGAAGCGATCAAGCACTGCACGGCCGGCATCGGCATCTGGGAATGGGCCAGCAATGATAAGGGCGAAGACCCGGATGTCGTCATGGCCTGTTGTGGAGATGTGCCAACGCTGGAGACGCTGGCCGCCGTGGATCTGTTTCGTCAGCATCTCCCCACGCTGAAGATCCGGGTCGTCAACGTCGTTAATTTGATGAAATTGCAGCCGCAGAGCGAGCACCCGCACGGTTTGAGCGACCTAGATTTCGATGCCCTTTTCACCAAGGACAAGCCGATCGTCTTCGCGTTTCACGGGTATCCATGGTTGATTCATCGGCTCACCTACCGGCGGACAAACCACAAGAACCTGCATGTGCGTGGCTACAAGGAAGAAGGCACGACGAGTACGCCCTTCGATATGGTGGTGATGAATGATCTGGACCGGTTTCACCTCTTCGCCGACGTCATCGATCGGCTGCCACAACTCGGGTCCCGCGCCGCCTATGCCAAGCAGGCGATCCGCGACAAACTGCTGGAGCATAAGCAGTATATCGCGAAATATGGCGAGGATATGCCCGAGATCACCAACTGGCAATGGGGTCAGCGCGGAACAACGACGCGAAGGAAGAGTTCCACCGAAGGCGACAACGTGTGATTGATGACAGCAATACGTTTCTCAGGAAAGTGGCAGGAACGTGGGGACCATCAAGGTGAGAGCCGCTCAACCCGGGAAGATAATCCACAACCGTCAACCTAACGTTCTGGGAGGAATACCCATGAAGACCATTAAAAATGATTCCTGGCTAGGAAATTTCCTTCGGATATCGTTTAGTGTGATTCTGATTCTCCTGATCGGAAGTTCGACGATGGTGTTGTTAGACGGGGGCTTGGTGCTGGTTCCGGAAGCCGGTGAAGCCAATGCGGCCAGACCCGACGGCACCCATGGCAAGGATTGGGGAAATCCCGACGGTGAGGAATGCGTGCAATGTCATCGGAAGCATACACCGGGGTTGTACCAGGAATGGAATCAAAGCATGCACGGGCAACGAGGGGTGAATTGCCTTGATTGTCACAAAGCGGATGGGAAAGACAAGGACGGGTTCAGGCACAAAGGGCAATTGATCTCTATCATTGTGACGCCCAAGGATTGTGCACGCTGTCATACCACGGAATTCCAAGAGATGGATGGGTCGCATCATTCGAAAGCCGGCGACATTCTCGCCTCGTTCGATAATCTTTTGGGCGAGGTCGTTGGCGGCCCGGAGGCTGTGAATGCCGGATGTAAACAATGTCACGGCTCAACCATTGAAATTGGTGAAGATGGAAAACCCCTACCCACCACTTGGCCCAACACCGGAATTGGACGTATCAATCCCGATGGGTCCAGGGGTTCCTGTACCGCCTGTCATGGTCGGCACCGGTTCTCCAAAGCGCAGGCACGAACCCCGGATACCTGCGGAAAATGTCATGTCGGTCCGGATCACCCTCAGATTGAGGTCTATAACGAATCCAAACATGGCATCATCTATCACGCCAAAACGACGGAGATGAATCTCGAATCGGATAAATGGGAAGCCGGCGTGGATTATTCGGCCGCGCCAACCTGCGCTACATGCCATATGAGCGCCGGAGGGGGAGAAAAGCCCACCCATAATGTGGGCGAACGGATCTCCTGGACGTTGCGGCCACCCATATCCGTCAAAAACAACCTGGTGAAACTTCAAGATGGCAGTGAGTTTGATGTGCCGGAAGGTCAACCATTGCCCAAGGTTGGAGACAAGGCCAAGGAGTCAGAGGTGGTTGAGGTGCTGACGTGGAAAGAACGTCGTCTCAAAATGCAAAATGTGTGCACGGCCTGTCACACCGATTCCGTGATATTGGGCCATTACAACCAGTTTGATAAGGTGGTGGACCTCTATAACGATAAATTTGCCAAACCCATTGCCGCCATCATGAGCGACTTACAAAAGGCCGGGACAATCAGTCCAGCCCCGTTCGATGAGAAAATCGAATGGATTTGGTGGGAAATCTGGCACCACGAAGGTCGTCGAGCGCGGCATGGTGCCTCCATGAGTGGTCCCGATTACACGTGGTGGCATGGGATGTATGAGGTGGCCAAACACACCTATTTCGAATTCATTCCAGAACTCAAAAAGGTAGCAGGAGAAAAAGAAGCGAACGCATTACTCGAAAAGTATTTCAAACCCATCCCTGGCCATGCCTGGTACTTTGAAGGGATGAACCCTGCTCAAATTGACGCGGTTCGAAAAGGATTTGAATCCCGTTACGGGAAGGACTCATTGAAATAAACACGGGTCCGAACGAAGGGTTCGCATAACTCAATGCTCACGAAATTCTGGAACTGGTTTTGGAGCCCCACCAGCAAATATTCCTGGGGAGCGATTTTCGTCGTTGGCGGAATAGCCGGGATTATTTTCTGGGGGGGCTTCAACACCGCCATGGAGCAGTCCAATTCGCTCTCCTTTTGTGCCAATGCCTGCCATGAAATGACGGATTTCGTCCTGCCGGAATATCAGCAATCCATTCACTACACCAACGCCCAAGGGGTACGCGCCATTTGCGCCGACTGTCATGTGCCCAAAGAGTGGGGACCGAAGGTCATTCGGAAGATTAAGGCCACAGGAGAGTTATGGGGTAAAATCACCGGCTCCATCAACACGCGAGAAAAATTCGAGGCCAAGCGTGAACAGCTTGCCTTAAAGGTTTGGCTGGAGATGAAAGAAAACGATTCCCAAGAATGCCGGAATTGCCATTCCTATGAGGCAATGGACTGGCACGCCCAGTCGCTTGTGGCCCAACGTGACATGCAGAAAGCCATGAAGGAAGGGAAAACCTGCATCGATTGTCACAAAGGCATAGCCCATACACTTCCCAAGGGCTACGAATCGGATTCCCCGGTATACCAAGAAGACTTAGCCAAACTGAGAAAAAGCTAATCATCAAACCCTGTGGAGCAACGGTGAGGAAGAGAAAAGAAATAGAGCCACGGTGTTTCAAGACCTTTCGCAGGTTCAAGGTTGTGCGTGCGGATCTCTGCCGGAGGGTGGAAACCCATGTTTAAGGACCAGAAAAAAGGGGTCGAAAGGGAAGTGAGTAGGCAAGCCGGAGCAAACGCTCCAGGAAAAAGTTTTCCCCTCGGGGCGTCCGTTTCCCCTGAGGGAGTGAACTTCTGCGTGTTTTCGAAGAATTGCACGCTCATGGAATTGCTGCTGTTCGATCACCCGGATGATACCAAACCGTCCACCGTCATTTCCCTCGACTCCTGGAGAAACCGGACGTACCACTATTGGCATGTCTTCGTCCCTGGGCTTCGACCGGGCCAGATCTACGGCTATCGCGCACACGGGCCGTTTGAGCCGCAGCGAGGACTGCGATTTGACCATGAGAAGATCCTGCTCGATCCCTATGGCAGGGCTGTGGCGGTGCCGAAGCAATACAGCCGCGTCGCCGCATCCAAGTCGGGAGACAATTGCGCAACCGCCATGAAGAGCGTGGTCGTGGATGTGGAGGCGTACGATTGGGAAGGCGATGCGCCGCTCAAGCGACCGTCCACCCGAACCATCGTGTATGAGATGCACGTGCGCGGGTTTACCCGCCATCCCAGTTCGGGCGTCGCGGAGAAAACCCGCGGCACGTATGCGGGTCTGATCGAAAAAATTCCGTATCTTAAAGAACTCGGCATCACCGCGGTTGAACTCTTGCCCGTGTTCCATTTCGACCAGCAGGATTGCCCTCCGGGACGAATCAACTATTGGGGCTATGCCCCCGTGTCGTTCTTCGCGCCGCATCCGATGTACAGTTCACGACAGGATCCACTCGGCGTGGTGGACGAATTCCGCGACATGGTCAAGGCGCTGCATCGAGCGGGCATCGAGGTCATCCTTGATGTCGTCTACAACCACACCGCCGAAGGCACGCAGGACGGACCCACTCTCTGTTTTCGCGGACTTGAAAACGGCGCCTATTACATTCTAGAGGAGGACCGGGCCCGGTATGGCAACTATACGGGGACGGGTAACACGTTGAATACGAATCAGCCGATTGTCCGTCGTTTAATCGTGGACAGTCTCCGGTATTGGGTGGACGAGATGCACGTGGACGGCTTTCGATTCGATCTCGCGTCGATCCTCTCCCGCGACGAGGCCGGCCTGCCACTACGGAATCCTCCCATCCTCTGGGACATTGACTCGGACCCCTTCCTGGCCGGGACGAAACTCATCGCGGAAGCCTGGGATGCTGCCGGGTTGTACCAGGTCGGTTCGTTTGTCGGAGATAGCTGGAAGGAATGGAATGGGCGGTTTCGGGACGATGCCCGTGATTTCTTCCGTTGCGAAGAAGGTTCGTTGGCACATTTCGCCGACCGTTTGATCGGCAGCCCGGAAGTCTACGGTCATAAAGAACGGGAGCCGGAGCAGAGCGTTAATTTTGTGACCTGCCATGACGGCTTCACGCTCAACGATCTTGTCTCTTACAACGGGAAGCACAACGAGGCCAACGGCGAAGACAACCGCGACGGGGCCAACGACAATAAAAGCTGGAACTGCGGGGTTGAAGGGCCCACGGATGATCCAGCCCTCGAAGGGCTACGGAACCGGCAGGTGAAGAACTTTTTGGCCGTGACGCTGCTTTCCGTGGGCATGCCCATGATTCTGATGGGTGATGAGGTGCGCCGCACACAACACGGCAACAACAATACGTACTGCCTGGACGACGAAACGAATTGGTTCGATTGGACGCTGATTGCGAAACATGCGGATGTCCATCGGTTCGTGACATTGCTCAACGCACGTCGGCTTTTGCGCGACGTTGAACATGAGCAGCAACGGATGAGTCTGAACCAATTGATCCTGCAGGCGAATAAGGCGTGGCACGGCGTCACGCTCAACCAACCTAACTGGAGCCAAAATTCGCACAGCATTGCGTTTACCGTTGAACTTCGCAAAGAAAAGCGCCTCGTCCACTTTATCCTCAACGCCTTTTGGGAACCGCTGGAATTCGAACTGCCTCCGGTTCAGAACGGAAACGGCGATAACTGGTATCGATGGATCGATACCGCCCTGGACTCGCCCCACGACATTGTCCCATGGGAAACCTCGCCGGCGATTCCCGGTCAGAGGTACCGGACCGAGGCACGGTCCGTCGTGGTGCTGTTCGCGCACATGAACGCCGGCA
>CABVRQ010000001.1:22855-24994 GCA_902500695.1 uncultured Nitrospira sp.
GCACCCAGGTCGTGGACAATCAATATGAACGCGTGAAAGCTTACGTGGAGGTAATATGAAAGACCGTTCAAAAGAACTTCTTGAACAGTACGGGTGTGGACCCATCCAATTTTCCGGCACAAACGATGCACTTTATGAACGGCATCTCATCTTTGATCATGTCATTGACCCCAAGAAAGCGGACCCCCGCGAACAGTTTGAGGCGACTGCCGGATCAGTTCGAGATGTCATTTCGCAACGATGGCTCAAGACAGAGCAAACCTACGAGCGGAAAAACCCCAAGCGGGTGTATTACCTGTCAATGGAGTTCCTGCTCGGGCGGTCTCTCGCCAACAACGTGACCAACGCCATGCTGGGATCGCTGGCATTAGAGGGCCTAAAAAAGAGAGGTCTTAACCCGCTGGCCCTGCTTGAGATGGAGCCGGATGCCGGGTTGGGGAACGGAGGTCTTGGCCGGCTCGCAGCGTGCTTCATCGATTCCATGGCGACAATGCAAATTCCCGGCATGGGCTACGGCCTTCGTTACGAATATGGAATCTTCAAGCAAACGATCAAGGATGGCTGGCAATGCGAGCAACCGGATAATTGGTTGCGGCGTCCCGATCCCTGGGAAGTGCCACGTCTCGAGGAAGCCGTGGAAGTGAAATTGAACTGTTCGTTCGAACTGCGCGACGGGATTTTACGCATGATCCCTGGGCGCCCTACCAGCATCATCGGTATCCCCTTCGATCGTCCGGTCATCGGGTACGGGGGTAAAACGATCAATACCCTCCGGCTCTGGGCTGCGGCGGTACCGGATTATTTCGATTTCCAGCGGTTCAGCAGCGGTGATTTCGTGGCCGCGTTGGCCGGCACGCTCGCGGCCGAGTCACTCACCCGTGTGCTGTATCCCGACGACTCCACAGTCAAGGGTCAGGGGTTGCGGTTTCTGCAGGAATATTTCCTGGTCGCCTGCTCGCTAGGCGATCTCGTGCGGCGTTTCCGGCGCGGCAATACCGATTGGAACGCTCTCCCGGAAAAAGTCGCCATCCAGTTGAACGACACACACCCGACGATGGCCGTTCCTGAGCTCATGCGCATTCTCCTCGATGACGCCCAGCACGGCTGGGATCAGGCCTGGGATCTGACGCAGCGAACACTCGCGTATACAAACCATACCCTGCTACCCGAAGCATTGGAAAAATGGCCGCATCAATGGTTTGAACTCTTGCTGCCGCGCCATTTGGAAATTATCCACGAGATCAATCGCCGGCATCTTGACCATGCGCGTGCGCGCTTCGCCGGTGACGAAGGCCGTCTCTCCAACGTCAGCCTCATCGAGGAGGGGGCGATACGAAAAGTTCGCATGGCCAATCTGGCCATCGTCGGATCGCATAGCACCAACGGCGTGGCAGCCATTCATTCCGAACTTTTACGCTCCACAACGGTAAAAGATCTGGCTGAGCTGTATCCCGAGCGGTTCAACAACAAGACCAACGGGGTCACGCCGAGACGGTGGTTGCTGCTGGCGAACCCTGCGCTCTCCCACGCCATCACTGAGGCCATCGGCGACGGCTGGATTACCGATCTCCCCCAACTGACCAAGCTCAAGAAACTGGCCGGCGACAAGGGGTTCCGCGACGCGGTCCGCAAGGCGAAGCGCGCGGCAAAAGTGCAGTTTGCCCAGTGGCTTAAGTCGGAGAGCGGCCAGACCATTGATCCTGACTCCATCTTCGATTGTCAGGTCAAACGCATCCATGAATATAAACGGCAACTCCTCAACGCCTTGCGCATCGTCGTGCTCTACAACCGGTTGCGGGAGAATCCGAAGCTGAAGATGGCCCCTCGGACATTTTTCTTTTCCGGCAAGGCGGCACCGGCCTACCACCTGGCCAAAGTCATCATTAAGTTCCTGAACAATCTGGCCGGCACCATCGACGGCGACCCGACGGTGAAAGGTCGCCTCAAAGTCGTGTTCCTACCGGAATACTGCGTCTCGCTTGCGGAACGGCTGATCCCGGCTACCGATGTCTCCAACCAGATTTCCACCGCCGGCTATGAGGCCAGCGGCACGAGCAACATGAAATTCATGATGAACGGCGCGCTGACGTTGGGCACACGAGACGGCGCGACCATTGAGATGGCGGAAGAAGCGGGCGA
>CABVRQ010000001.1:25094-29219 GCA_902500695.1 uncultured Nitrospira sp.
CGGCTCCGGTAAATTTTCAAGCGACCGGACTATCGCGGAGTATGCGGCCGATATCTGGAATGTTAAGCCCTGCCCGGTGTCCTAACAGTGGCTTCCGCACCCTGCAACTGCCTCGGATGCGGAATAACGACTATTAGGCACTCCCCGGGGAGAGGGATGGCGGCAGGAAACAGGAATAGGCCTACTCAGAGCGTTTCGCGTATGATTAACTTATGGAGGGTCTAGAGCTATGCCTAAGAAACAAAAAGAAAAGGACGAATCGAAACTCAACCGCAAAAAATACGAGAAGGAGTTGCGAAAACTTCAGGCTGAACTCTGCTATCTTCAGGATTGGACCAAAGAAAAGGGCGCCCGGATCATGGTGGTGTTCGAGGGCCGCGACGGAGCCGGTAAGGGCGGCACCATCCGCGCCATCACCGAACGAGTGAGTCCTCGTGTGTTTCGCGTCGTAGCCTTGCCGGCCCCTTCCGACCGCGAGAAAGGCCAGATGTACATTCAGCGATACATGCAGCATTTCCCGGCAGCCGGTGAAATCGTTATCTGGGACCGCAGTTGGTACAACCGCCTCGGAGTCGAACACGTGATGGGTTTCTGCGCTAAGGAGCAATACGAACGCGCCATCGAACTATTGCCGAAGTTCGAGGGAGTCATCGTGGAAAATGGGATCATATTGATCAAGTTTTGGCTCGAAGTGAGCCCCGATGAGCAGAGAAGGCGTTTCCAGGCCCGTGTGGACGATCCGGTACGTCAATGGAAGCTCAGCCCGATGGACCTGCCGGCACTTGAGAAATGGTACGAGTACTCGCGCGCGCGCGATAGAATGCTGGACGCCACGGATTCGAAACATGCCCCCTGGCACATCGTGCGGTCGGACAATAAGAAGCGCGCGCGCCTCAACTGCATCAGCCATCTGCTCAGTCTGATCCCCTATAAGAGGGTGAAACGCGCCAAAATACAATTGCCCGATCGATCGGAAAAATATCAGTACGACGACCAGGCGACGATGAAGAAAAGATCGTACATCCCTGAGAAACACTGAACGACCTCTTGGAGCCATGACATCATGCCGGACAAACAACTCGATCAACTCTGCATCAACACCATCCGTACCTTGTCCATGGACGCGGTCCAGGCGGCCAACTCAGGGCATCCCGGCACCCCGATGGCACTGGCGCCGGTGGCGTATTGTTTATGGAATCGATTCCTGAGGTTCGATCCTGACGACCCGATATGGGGGAACCGCGATCGCTTCGTCCTGTCCATCGGCCATGCGTCCATGTTGCTGTACTCTCTGCTGCATCTCTGTGAGGTCAAAGCCGTCAATAGTAAATACGAACGGATGGGTCACCTCTCGGTGACGCTGGACGATATCAAGCGGTTTCGCCAATTGGAGAGCAAATGCCCCGGCCATCCGGAATACCGGTGGACTTCCGGCGTGGAAATGACGACAGGTCCATTGGGACAAGGGGTGGCCACCAGCGTGGGAATGGCCATTGCCGAACGTTGGATGGCGGCGCACTTTAATCGTGACGGGTTCCCACTCTTCAATTACCACGTCTATGCGCTCTGTGGGGACGGAGACATGATGGAGGGAATCTCCCATGAAGCCGCCTCCCTTGCCGGACATCTTCGACTCTCTAATTTATGTTGGATCTATGACAACAACAACATCACGATAGAGGGCCACACCGAGTTGGCCACCAGCGACGATGTCGCCACGAGGTTCATCGGGTATGGCTGGAATGTCACGCGAGTTGGGGATGCGAACGACTTAGCCATGCTGACTCGTGCCTTCAATACCTTCCTTGCCACTCCGGACCGGCCGACGTTGATTATCGTGGATAGCCACATTGCCTATGGGGCGCCCAACAAGCAGGACACCAGTGCCGCTCATGGTGAACCGCTTGGTGAAGAGGAAATCCGATTGACGAAACAACGATATGGCTGGCCTGAAGATGCCAAATTTCTGGTTCCCGATGGAGTACGCGAGTATTTCCGTGAAGGCATTGGGAAACGGGGCCGGGCACTTCGGGAAAACTGGTTTTCCCTGTTCGAGGCGTACAAACAGGCCTATCCCGATCTTGCCGATCATCTGTACAGAATGCAGCATCGTCAACTCCCCGAGGGGTGGGATGGTGGATTGCCGTCATTCCCGGCAGATGCCAAGGGATTGGCGACCAGGGATTCATCCGGAAAGACGCTCAATAGCATCGCACGAAATGTTCCGTGGCTTGTCGGGGGATCCGCCGATCTTGGCCCGTCGGTCAAAACACGCCTGACGTTTGAGGGAGCCGGGGATTTTTTTGCCGGCACCTATCAAGGACGTAACCTGCACTTCGGCATTCGCGAACATGCGATGGGGGCCGTGGTGAATGGGCTAGCGCTTTCAAAGGTTCGCGCATTCGGATCAACCTTCCTGGTCTTCTGCGATTACGCCCGGCCAACCATGAGACTCTCAGCCCTCATGGAAATTCCTGTCATCTATATCTTCACGCACGATTCCATTGGTGTGGGCGAGGACGGCCCGACACACCAACCTGTCGATCAAATCGCCTCCCTGCGAGCCATCCCCGGCCTGATCACCATTCGTCCCGCTGATGCCAACGAGGTCGTGGAAGCCTGGCGCCTGATCATGCAATTCCGCCATGAGCCGGTCGCGCTCGTCCTGACGCGACAGGCGGTTCCTACTCTTGACAGGACGAAGTATGCACCAGCATCCGGTGTGACCCAAGGTGCTTACGTTTTGGCTGACGCGGGTGGGCAACCGGACGTCATCCTCATCGGCACAGGCAGTGAAGTATCGATTTGCGTGGAGGCCTATCAACAGCTCAAGGCCGAGGGCATTCAGGCGCGCGTAGTGAGTATGCCCTCATGGGAAATCTTTGAGTATTATTGCCGGAAGCATCCGGAGTATCGTGAAACGGTGCTCCCTTCCCATGTGACCGCACGGATTTCCGTGGAGCAGGCTTCTACCCTCGGCTGGGAGCGATATGTGGGATCAACCGGTCGAATCATCGGCATGGAGACCTTTGGGGCTTCGGCTCCCCTCAAGGAACTCACCAGGAAATTTGGATTTACGGTTGAACGCATCGTCGATGCGGCGAAAGAGCAGATCAAAAAATACGGGCCTCCCCTCCCATGAGAGGCCGACCCAAGAAGTTGGGATCATAAAGAATGGCTCCTCGCTCTTTCATGAAAGTTCCTGAAAGGTTCGTCTCCCATGACCCGACGCCTGCAGGCTGGCCCAAGGCAGGGACGTTTTCATTAGCTGGCTGGCCTTGCTTGAGCCATTCGACAAAACTTGTATGGTATCTACAGCTCATTTTTTGAGAAGCTAAAAGGAACGGGGGTGAGGGATTGACGATGAAGAAACATGTGACAAGGCCCACTCTCAATCAAACATCTCACGTGGGTGGAGAGGAACGGGAGTTACACATTCAACGAAATCTCAGGTTTGCACAATGGGGTTTGATGGTGTCGATTCTGATCATGGTGGCCGGGGGAGCAGGCTGTGCTCAAACAGAACAAGCGAGGGAAGTGGAAACCTCGGGGTTTCTCGGAGACTATTCGATTCTCCAACCGGGCAAGGAGGGTGAAGCTCTCCTTGTATACAAAAATCCTCAAGCTGATTTTTCAATGTACCGGGCCGTGTATGTGGAACCGGCCGTCGTATTGCTGTCCAAAAAATCCACCGTACCCCAGGAAGAATTACACCGATTGGCCGATGATCTACGTTCAAAAGTCATCTGGAAGCTTAAAGAGGATTTCCTTGTGGTACCCAAACTTGTTCCGGGTGCGTTGCAAATTGAACTGGCTCTGACGGAGGCTGAACCATCTGACGTCGGGATGGATATCGTGTCCACGATTCTTCCGCCTGCCACCATCGTATCCGAAGCGAAAGAACTGGCAACAGGGACACAGGCATTTGTGGGTCGCGTTAGCATCGAGGCGAAACTAACCGATGGCAACACGGGAACCTTATTAATGGCCGCTGCGGATCGCCGGGTAGGGGCCAGATCCCTGGATGGTTCTATGGATTCATGGGACGACGTCCACCAGGCATTTGCATATTGGGCGGATACATTAGCCCACCGGCTTCGTGAATGGCGGAAGACACCGAATCCC
>CABVRQ010000001.1:29319-43230 GCA_902500695.1 uncultured Nitrospira sp.
TTGGGCGGATACATTAGCCCACCGGCTTCGTGAATGGCGGAAGACACCGAATCCCGCAACCACAAATTGAATAACCTGAAATTCCTCCTGACCGCTGCGGACGAATTCCTCAATTTCAGAGGATGAACCGGGATACAAAGAGTGGAGGACCTCATCGGTATTAGTACGTCGAGAGTGCATCAACCATTTGATCCTCGTGGATGAATCTCACCGGCATTGTATCGCAAGAAACTCCTTGGCGGATTACCGTGTGTATGGCACCAATCTTTCTTTCATTCCATAAAGATGCCTCGGATGGACACATGCCGGAATAAGCAAAAAGTGGTATGATCGGGGGGCTGCCTTTAGTCCGCGAACCTTATCACCACGGCACGAAGCGAGCTGCCTGACGATCTATTTCGTCAATCCCCATCCCAATGGAGGGCTACCCGCAGGATGAATTTTCTGAAGGGACAGCATCATAAACTAAATATTCGAGACCCACAGATTGACCAGATCACAAACTGGTGACATTCATACCCGTCGGTCTATTGAGTCCATGTATGGCAATTTAATACAATAAATTCCCTTGTTCCCATTATCGGGAACAACCTGACAATTTCTTTAAAAGGAGGCAGCATGTTTAAGAGTATGGAGAAGTCTTTCAAGAACGGGACAGCCGGTCTGGCCTCAGTGGCGGTCGGTGCAATGCTTTTGGTTGGATGCAGTACTTCTGGCTCTCTCCCGCCGAAGATTGCCAGTGGGTTGGACGGTCTACGGACCGAAGGAGTAACTGTCAGAGGACAGATTCAAAAAACAGTGGGGACGCTCAAGGAACTCATGTCAAAACCCCAATCAGACTTATCGCCACAATATCAAAGCTTTTCTCATGAATTGGGCGTGTTGGGAGAAAGGATTGGAGAGGCCAAGCGACAACGAACGGCGACCGAATCTGTGGTGAAGGATCAATTCATGGCATGGGATGAGAACCTCAAACAATTGAAAAATGAGGAGTCACGCCAACAAGCCGCCGCCCGGCGTTCCGACACGGACGCCACCTATTCTGATATTAACCAAAAGATCGCCGAGCTCAGGAAGGAAGCGACCCCCTTCATGACGGATCTCAGAGATATCCGGCAGTACCTGGAGGGAGACCTCAGCAAGGAGGGTGTCGAGACCATGAAACCGACTGCCGACCGAGTATTTAATCGTGAAGCTTTCGTCCTCAAGCACCTGGATGATGTGATTGAGGGGCTTAACAACGCCATGAAGAGGAACTGATATCTGGATAATTGAATTCCGGTTTTTCTACAGGCAATCTGCCCTGTGAGTATTCTGCCCTTTGAGATAAGAAAGCACTCCCCCTTTTTTTTGATTCCCGATAAGGAAGGGGGAGAGCTTTCTCACTCCTCGTAACCCTCTCGCCGACAAAACCGCATCGGTTGATGTCACTAAGCATCCCGTCTTACAGGCTGTTGGCAATTTAACGAATAGTGGAGACTGAACTAACTGACAATTCAACTGGCTAACAGTCATTGATTTGTCAATTATTAAGAATCTGGCCCCATGCGTACACGGAGCCAGATTTTGGTGAAGTTGCCGATCCCTTCTCAACTGATAAAAAACCACCTGATGGAAATCAACCAGTTACCATGACAGGCATTCCTAGGCGCCGGATTCCTGCCTCCCCGTTCATCATTCAATCTGGTGATTGACAGTCGGTGCCGTTTCGCTTGGTACATAGCCGCCAGCGAATCTTAGCCGCCCAATAGTCCATGATGTTTTCGACATCAGCCCAGTAGCCGAACCCTTTCCCCAGTTTCTTCGAGCCGGCGCGACGGTCGATCCCTGCTCCCAGCAGTTTCCCTGTTTGCGAATCTACGAGTCTGACTTCGACGCTGGCTCCTCCCACAAAAGCTTGTGTGCCGGTAGCCAGATTTTTTGCCTCGGAGGCCACGCGCGCCATGGGCACCACCGTTGAGGCCGCATCCATGACCGGCATGCCATGCTCAACATCGGTGAGAGCGGCCGAGAACCGCATGACACCAGGACCCGACTCGTGCACGAGGGTATAATCCTTGGCAAGCTGATCGGAAAGTTTTTGATAAAACGTATTAGCGAGGGCTCGAACGTCGTCCGGTGGCACCACTCCGGTATCTTTGGCTTGCGCGCCTTTTCCTAACCAGACAGTCACCGGCTCCAACATGATCTTATCATAGGTCTTAAGCCGGGCATCCGGATTCAAGTAGACGAGATTGGCTTCACCCTCTTTGCCCGGTTGCAATAAGGGGTAGGCATCTACCAGAAACCCGGTTTTGCCAACATCCCCTTTGACCTGGTAGGTGTCGGCACACCCACCAACCCACACGACCATGCCAAGCACTCCGACCAGGAACTTCCAGTTCATCGAGAGACCTCCTTCTCATTCACTCTTGGCCCATCCAGGAGTGCGGAAAGATTGTGATTGCAGATTCATAGAGCGACATACTCACCCACGCAGCCGACAAAGCTTGCGTATGAGCTACGCCGAAGGGCCCCCCATGAACACCGTGTTACGTTATTGCACACGTATATTTACTCTCTAAAAATACTAGCATACCGGTCTGGTTGAATATACAAATATCCCCTTCCCGCTGTTTGTCAAACGAGAAATATCACGGCACTTCTCATTGCCACCCCGTGGCGTTGGAATGCCTTCTCCGTACAGTCAGGAAACTGTTCCACCAGTGATTCAACATCCTGACTATGATTTTATTCCCCCTCGCCCACACTTTTTCTGTTCATCACGACTCTGCACACAAGAAACTATTCCCCATCAGAAAACTCTACACAGATTAATAGGCCAAAGGAATTCGTTGTGCCAGGGCAAACTTCACTAACGCCCTGATTTTACTTTCAATTTGCCTATAGCGGGTCACTTTCCAGTTGGAGGGGACTCTTCACATTTTATTCCCATAGGTCAGTTTGAGCTGCACTTCCTTTTGAAACCAGACAGTTCACTCGACATATTCAAGTGTCCAACCGTGATTTTGCAGGCATTCTTCCCTCAGCATATCCCCTCCGCCCCTGCGATAGTTTCTTGGTTGGACGGTTTCATCTTCCGGGCCAAAATGAGAAATCCCTGACTTATTAAAATGACGGTTCTCCCGATCACATTGAGTAATCGTTGAACGTAAGTCGGCCTCTGTCGCGCCAGGCTTAACCCATTGCTGTGTAGGACCGCAGGCTGACAGCAGGAGCAAACATAACCCCACCGATACCTGTACATTTAACTGTATATTCATTTCCTGACCTCACGCTGATGGTTAACGATTCTCAATCAAGACTTTCCCAAATCCCTCCCCCACGAGCACCGCCCACTTATTCCCTTGCCCTCCGCCTCCCAATTAGTGACAAATAGGAAACGAAGTAGGATACCAGCCGTGCGGCAAATTGTAATGAACAAAATTTTAAAAAAGCAGACTCCGATCTTTGCGATCCTTATTCCCGGCAAACGACTAGGTCGTTGTTCGCCAGGAACCCCACCACCCAAGGATTTTGCATAATGGGTCTGTTGAGAAAAACAGAGACAGATTGATATCCCCTATTCCCCAGGTATCGCTATTGTGCGGAGATCCGGTTGTTTGATCACGAGCAGGATCATGCGCGCAATCAGGTTCCATTCATCAGGTAAGATTTATAGAATTAACCGGCTGAAAATTCAACATCTTTTTTGTCCGCTAGTTAGGCTCCAGCCAGGAATTCACGTGCCTTGAAAGGGAATATTGTTGATGAGATCCGCGACTGGATTTTGTGTCTTCTTGGCCAACTCCCCCCTTTCACTTTCCTCCATCGCCTGAGATGGTGAAGGGCTCACCAGGAATCCCATCAACAGGCTGCCAACAAGGGAGTCGCTTCCATTTGCCGATTTTTTTGGCTTCAATTGCGGCATTTTTTAGACAGTTCAAGTTAGCTGCTGTCCGATTAACAATACCTTTACGATTTAGTGCACCAGAGGATCGTGTCCGGATTGTTTCCTGGTCAAATCAGTTTTTTAAGAAGCTTTAAGAAGTGGAGCGGGGGAAAAGACCTTTAACTTCTGCGGGAAATTTACCGACCAAGCTCGCAGTCCTTTCTCCTTCGCCGCCTATTTCCCTTTCTTGCAATCGTCATCCTGCCAGCAGGTGGGGAGATTCATCCCCCCCTCCTTGTTCTACCTGCTTATCTGTGGCAGAGGGACATTTCCCCGTCGGTCATACCGCAAGTTTGTGGCGGATCATCCGAAAGGAAGCCAGTATGAATTCCCGATAACCAATGTCGGGAATGGCTAAAGCGGGGATCTCCGCAATAGACCTTGTCCGAAATGACGCAATTAAGAGTTCTCGGTTTACCTGAGTGAACTCCGGACGGCCTCCTCTTCTTCACTCGTAACACATTCACCCTACATCCGACGCTGTGTGAGAGAGAATTTCTGGGCTTTTATAGATAAATTGAAAAAGAGATCCCGCACTCTCTCTTCACTTCCCTCGTTTTTCACACAATGATTTCCTTAGGATTCCGGTTCCACACAATTCGCATCGCCACGAAGCATGCACAATCGGTAGCGAACCGATGCTGCCCAATAAGTGTACGCTTGCTCCACATCATTCCATTTGTTAGTCATCCCGCTGAGATTTTTGGTCCCGCCCCGCCGGTCGACGGCCAAACCCAGAATTCTCCCGGTTCTGGCGTCGGTAAACTTGGCCTCTAAGCCGGCTGTTCCTACGAACCCAGGCTTACCTCCCACGATGAGACCCTTGGCTCCAGTCAAAATCCTGGTTTGAGGAATAATGGAGGTCACCACATCTGCAACCGGGTTAGAAGCCTCCGCTTCCGTAATGGCAAAGGTGGCACGCATGACTCCGGGTCCAGGTTGAGTCACAAATGTATAGTCCAGGCTCAGAGCGTCATGCAGTTGGCCATAGGCAAATTCGGTCAGCTTCTGAAGATCTTCCGGAGGCACATCTTGGGTTTCGGGGTCTTTCCAGACTGAAACGGAATCAAGCATTATTTTTTTATAAGAGCGCCAGTCCACATCAGGATTGACGTAACGAAGGAGTGCTTCGTTTTTCCCGCCTTCTGTGAGCATGGCATGCTCACCTTTCGTAAGAAATCCTGATTCGACCACATCTCGCCGTTGTTGTGTCGCCGCACACCCCTGCAGAAAGAAAACAAAGAGGAACACAATCAACATTGTTTTCTGCATACTCTGTCTCATAACTTCAACCCTCCTTTAATCAAGAAAAACACATTCGGAACTGCATGACACGATTCGGAATCGAATTTTACCTCAAAAGGCTGATCGAAAACATCAAAAACCGTACCTGCAAACGTGCAGATGAGTATTGATTGGATTTTTCCGTGATCCTTTTACGAGATGGTCTTGACCGTCACTGCCCCACGAGAAAGCCTCACACGTCTTTATTCAACCGTTCCATTTCCGATCCTAAAAAGAAATGAATTGTTGGGAAGATTTCAAGGCTTAAAATGGCAGCATCAAGACTGGATTCGACGGTTCTGCCGATAGCGTTGAATCAGAGCATTCGTGGAGCTGTCATGATCCAGGTCGGGTTCCCGTATGGCCGACAGTTCCGGGGCAATACGCTTGGCAAGCACTTTGCCCAATTCCACTCCCCATTGATCAAAGGAATTCAGGTTCCAGATAATCCCCTGGACGAACACTTTATGTTCATACAAAGCAATAAGTTTTCCCAGCATGGCCGGGGTGAGTTCTTCGGCAAGGATAGTGTTGGTGGGATGGTTGCCGGCAAAGGTTCGATGGGGAATTAAGGTTTGCGGAACTCCCTCGGTCTCAACCTCCTTGGCTGTCTTGCCAAATGCAAGAGCCTCGGTCTGAGCGAAAAAATTGGCCATGAGCAGATCGTGGTGCGGCCCGGAGGGATTCAAGGAGCGGCAGAAGCCGATAAAGTCACAGGGAATCAGCCTGGTTCCTTGATGAATCAATTGATAATAAGCGTGCTGGCCGTTGGTGCCGGGTTGGCCCCAGATGATTGGTCCCGTCTGATAATCGACAACGGTCCCGTCCAGGGTCACCCGTTTCCCATTGCTCTCCATGTCAAGCTGCTGGCAATAGGCGCTGAGCCGCCAGAGATATTGATCGTAGGGGAGAATGGCATGGGTCTCAGCTTGGAAAAAGTTGACGTACCACACACCCAGAAGACCGAGAAGCACCGGAAGGTTTTTCTCGAAAGGCGCTGATTGGAAATGCTCATCCATTACTCGAAATCCGGCAAGCATGTCCCGAAAATGATCAGGCCCGACTCCGATCATCAGCGAAAGCCCAATGGCCGAATCCAGGGAATAGCGCCCGCCGACCCAGTCCCAGAATCCGAACATATTCGCCGGGTCAATTCCGAATTTCTGTACCTCGTGGCGGTTTGTCGAAACGGCGACAAAATGTTTGGCAACAGCCTGTTGGTCATGAAGAGTTTTCAGACACCAATCCCGGGCGGATTGCGCATTCGTCAGGGTTTCAATGGTGGTAAAGGTTTTTGAACAAACCACGAAAAGAGTCTCTGCGGGGTCGAGATCCCTTGTGGCTTCGGCCAGATCCGTTCCATCGATGTTCGAGACGAACCGGACAGTGAGATTGCGGTCGCTGTAGTGTTTTAAAGCTTCATAGGCCATCACCGGCCCAAGATCCGAACCCCCGATACCGATATTGATGATGTTCCGGATGCGTTTTCCTGAATAGCCCTTCCATTCCCCGTTTCGAACTCTGGTGGAAAAATTCGCCATTTGATCCAACACCGCATGAATATCCGGCACCACGTCTTTTCCGTCCAGAAAGATAGATGCGTTTTTGGGAGCTCTCAGGGCGGTATGAAGGACCGCTCGCTGTTCCGTGATATTAATTTTGTCGCCCCGGAACATCGCCTGAATATGGTCCCGCAAATTCACGTTTTCCGCTAGTTCAAGGAGTAAGCGTAGAGTTTCCCCGGTGATGAGATTTTTCGAATAATCCAGGTAGATCCCTTCAGCCTCCACGGTCATCCCTCGACCTCTCGCGGGATCATCCGCAAACAAGGTGCGCAAATGGGTTTCCTTGGCCTGTCGATGATGTTGTTCAAGGGATTTCCATACAGGTTGTTGAGTGAGAGAGGTCATGTGGAGATGCTCCGTTAAGGGTTAATCTCTTGTGAGATCTTTGTTTGTTCGTCCAAGGCCGGTCAACTCCACTCCTGGAGAAGACGCTTCTTCCAGGAAGATGCAATATAAGGCACTAAATTTAGAGGTTTTGTTCGCCCAACACAATCGCTTTTAGTCCCTGTCCCTATTTGTTGATGAAAATATCCGTAAATGCACAATTTTAGAATTCTAATTGTAGCAGTGGGAGGTAACGTGTCAAATGGTGACGATCGTTCGGTCGGAATGGCCTATTGGAAAATGGAAAATCGCGGAGACACACTTCTCCACTCTCCTTTTCACGTTAAGGTCAAAGGTAAATTCACCTGACAGCTCTAGAAAACAACTCATAAAAATTATTTAGGATAAATACTTGAGAATGTCACTCGAAACATGAAAGAATCACGACCGTTTCATTTTCCTCCCCTCATAGGAAGGTAGAGCGTGATCACCTATCGTTTAGATTCTTCCTTACAGACCTCAAGACCTTTCATCATGAGAACGCGACCCCAACCCGCCCGTCGGGACTTCCGGGGAGTAGCAAGCCTCATGGTATGCCTTCTGTTAGGTATAACCATGGGTTGCGATCGTAAAGAGGCGGAATCCACGGCGACGCCGCCTGAGGTGTTGGTAGCCGAGGTCATACAAAAGGACGTCCCGATTTATGGGGAATGGGTCGGAACGACCGTCGGCTATGTGGACGCACAGATTCGAGCCAGAATTCAGGGGTATCTGTTGTCTCGTCAATACACGGAAGGATCCGTTGTCAAAGCAAAGGATCTCATGTTTAAAATCGATCCACGACCATACCAGGCTTCCCTGGATCAGGCGAAGGCCGAACTTGCCCGTGCGGGAGCGGCGTATAAAAAGAGCCTGCTTGACGTCAAGCGGAACACCCCACTGGCGGCAGAAGGCGCCATCAGCCAAAAGGAATTGGATGATGCCACGCAGGCAAGCGCGGCCAACCGGGCCTCGGTCGCTTCGGCGCGGGCCAAACTGGAACAAGCTCAACTCGACCTTGACTGGACGAGCGTGACTTCCCCGATCAACGGGATAGCCGGAATCGCCACGGCGCAAATCGGTGACCTCATCGTCGAGAATACGTTGATGACGACGGTCTCTCAACTGGATCCGATCAAGGTCAACTTCCCCCTTAGCGAGCGGGAATATTTAAAATTGGCCGAACGCATCGAAAAGGTCGGTGGCCAAGAAAAATTAAATCCCGCAAAGGAAAACCGGCTTGAACTGATTCTTGCCGATGGAAGCGTGTACCCGCATAAAGGAAGAGCCGTCCTCGCCGATCGACAAGTTGATGTCAAGACGGGGACGATCACCATCGTCAGCTATTTTCCTAACCCCGGCAACTTTCTTCGTCCCGGTCTTTTTGCCAAGGTCCGCACCCCCATCGAAACTCGAACCGGGGGACTGTTAGTCCAACAGCGGGCAGTCAAGGAGCTCCAGGGTACCTATGAGGTCGCCGTGATCGGAGAGGAAAACAAAGTGGCGATTCGAAAAGTGACCCTGGGGCCAAGAATTGGATCTCTCTGGCTGATCGACGAGGGCCTTCACCCTGGCGAGATGGTCATCGTCGAAGGACTTCTCAAAGTTCAAGACGGTATGGTTGTCACGCCAAAAGTAACTTCGGACGAACCACAACCGGGCTCTGAGAGTTCCCCCGATCCGGCTAGCGCCACGTAATCACAAGCTGTCTTATGGCCAAATTTTTCATCGACCGGCCCATCGTCGCTATCGTCATTTCGATCCTCATGACGATCCTCGGCCTGATCGCCATGGTGCAACTTCCCATCGCGCTGTTTCCTGACATCGCGCCTCCGGAAATCCAACTGCAGGCCACCTACGTCGGGGCGGACGCGGTCACCGTCGAACAATCAGTCGCCACCCCCATCGAACAGCAGATGGCCGGTGTAGACAACTCAATCTACATGTACTCCACGAACGCCAGTAATGGGCAGATGACGTTGCGCGTGGACTTTGACGTGAACACGATCCCCAACGATGACCAGATTCTGACCCAGATGCGGTACCTGCAGGCCGAATCTCAACTGCCCTCCGACGTGAAGAACTACGGGGTGACCATCAAAAAATCCACCACCAGTCCTCTGATGCTCTTCAGCCTGTATTCCCCTAATGGCACCTATGACGAAATCTTCCTGGCTAACTATGCCTACGTAAACATCAACGATCCTCTTTCGCGGAGCTCAGGGGTCGGTCAGGTCACGATCTTTGGGGCTGGCCAGTATGCCATGCGCTTCTGGGTGGAACCCGATCATCTTGCCAAACTGGGCATCACCGTGACCGAGATCCTGGATGCCATCAAGAAGCAGAATACCGTCAACCCGGCCGGTCAGATCGGAGCTCAACCTGTTCCCCAAGGCCAGGAATTCACGTATACGGTCCGATCACAAGGTCGCCTGCTTAACGAGGAAGAATTCGGACAGATCATCGTGCGGGCCGATCCCGACGGGTCCATCATCCGACTGAAGGACGTGGCCCGCGTGGAATTAGGTGCGCAATCCTACAGTATGATCGGCCGTTTCAACGGAAAGCCCAGCGCGCTTATTGCCGTCTACCAGCTCCCGGGGTCCAACGCCATCGATACGGTTGACCGGGCAAAGAAGCTAATGGAGGAGATGAAACAGCGGTTTCCCGAAGACCTTGATTACGCCATCTCGCTCGATACGACACTGGCTGTCAGGGAGGGAATCAAGGAGATCGTGCATACGCTCTTCGAAGCCTTGGTCTTAGTAATTATCGTCGTCTTCATTTTTTTGCAGGGATGGCGGGCGACGCTCATTCCTCTGCTGGCCGTACCCGTCTCGCTGGTAGGGACGTTCGCCATATTCCCGTTATTGGACTTTTCCATTAATACGTTGTCGTTATTTGGGCTGGTGCTCGCCATCGGGCTGGTGGTAGACGATGCCATCGTCGTAGTCGAAGCCGTCGAACACCATATCGAAAAAGGCCTGTCGCCCAAGGATGCTACCCGGAAAGCTATGGAGGAAGTTTCCGGGCCGGTGATCGCGATCGCACTGATTCTCGCGGCGGTCTTCGTGCCCACCGCGTTCATTCCGGGCATTACAGGGCGACTCTACCAACAATTCGCGCTCACGATTGCCTTATCGGTGATCATCTCCGCCTTCAACGCCTTGACGCTCAGCCCCGCCCTTTCTGCCATGCTGCTGCGGCCAAGGACTCCCGCCAGGGGTCCGATGGGAGCGTTTTTCGGGTGGTTTAACCATTGGTTCGGGCGGGCCACGGACGGGTATGTCGGATATTGCCACCACCTGATTAACAAGTCCGGCCGGGCGATGATCTTTCTGCTTGTGGCCGCGGTGGGCGCCGGTCTCCTGGGAGCCAAACTTCCCACCGGGTTTCTTCCGATGGAGGATCAGGGATATGTCTATTTAAACGTCCAACTGCCGTTGGCCGCCTCCCTGCAACGAACGGATGAGGTTACCAAAAAGATCGAAGCCATTCTTTCAGAATCTCCCGGCATTCAACATGTGAGTACCATCGTAGGGTTTAGTCTCCTGAGCACCGTCAATACGACCTATAACGCGTTCTTTTTCGTCACCCTCGCCCCATGGGAGGAACGGACCAAACCGGAAGAAAAACTTCAGGCTATTTTCAAAAATGTGAACCAGAAACTTGCAGCCTTACCCGAAGCGAACGCCTTTCTTTTTCCGCCTCCGGCCATTCCCGGCGTAGGCACATCGGGTGGCGTTTCCTTCATTCTGGAAGACCGTTCCGGACAGGATGTGGCCTTCCTGGCGGACAACCTCACGACGTTCATGGAAGCCGCACGACAGCGTCCCGAAATCGCGTCCATGAACACCACCTTCATCCCCGCCGTCCCACAGGTCTTTGCCCGTGTCGATCGGGACAAAGTGCTGAAGCAAGGGGTGAAACTTGAAGATGTCTATAAAACCCTGCAGACCTTTATGGGCGGCGTGATGGTAAATTATTTCAACCGGTTCGGGCGTGTCTGGCAGGTGTATGTACAGGCTGAAGGAGAATTCCGGACCAAGGCCGAAAACGTGGGCCAATTTTTCGTGCGGAATAAATCCGATGAAATGGTTCCCCTCTCGACACTGGTGACGATGGATAAAATATCGGGGCCGGAGTTCACGATGCGATTCAACGGCTACCGATCCGCACAGATTTTCGCTTCAGCGAATTCCGGCTTTACCTCCGGTCAGGTTATGCAGGCCCTGGAAGAAGTCTTCGCCGAAACCATGCCGCGTGAGATGGGATTCGACTTCATCGCCATGTCGTTTCAGGAGAAAGTTGCCTCCGAAGGAGTCCCGGCCAGCGTGATCTTCGGCTTCTCCCTCCTCTTTGTCTTTCTCATCCTCGCTGCCCAATATGAGAGTTGGGGGCTTCCGTTCAGTGTTCTCATCTGTACGCCGATCGCGGTCGCCGGCGCCTTCGGCGCCTTGTGGGCGCTCGGGATGGAAAACGATGTGTTCACCCAGATCGGTCTCGTCATGCTCATCGGGCTGTCCGCGAAAAACGCGATCCTGATCGTGGAATTCGCCAAAATGGAGTATGAAAAGGGTCGTTCTCTCGTCGATGCGGCTCTGACCGGGGCTCGTCTCCGACTGCGGCCGATCCTCATGACGTCATTTGCTTTTATCTTAGGAGTGGTTCCACTTGTGCTCTCTTCGGGATCCGGAGCGCATGGGAGAATCCTTCTGGGCGTCACCGTCATCGGAGGGATGATCGCTGCAAGCTTTATCGCGATTTTCCTCATCCCGGTGTCGTTTTACGTGGTGGAGCGATTAGTCCACCGCCATGAGGACCACCCTGACCAAGACCCAGACGGCCACGAATTTGAGGAATCCGAGTTCGTGGAAGACGACGATTCGGTTGGAGTTATCCCACAACCAAAAAATGCACCAACTCCTTTTAAACTCTAGGGAGATCACGGATATGCATAAATGCGGCGCCATCGTTCTGAGTCTCCTGATCGCCTCCGGCTGCACCATGGGGCCGGATTACAAACGCCCAGACGTTCCCACATCCGATTCCTGGCGCCTTGCGCCTGGAACCTCGGAATCTATCGCGAATATGCCCTGGTGGGAATTATTCAAGGATGAAGAACTTCAGAAACTGATCCACACCGCCCTACAGGAAAATCTTGACCTGAAGGTGGCCGCCGCGACCATTGCTGAATTCAATAACCAACTCATCATTGCCAAATTCGATCTTGCCCCTTCCTTAGGGTATGACGGAGAGGGGATGTACTATCACAATACGAATAACGGGCTGTCCACTGGAAACGGGGCCGTTATACCCGGACAAGCTGGCGGACAAAGTGGACGGGGGGACCTTGACTTTTCAAGGCAATCCTTCGTGGGTGGGATTAAATGGGAGATTGATCTGTGGGGCCGGATTCGACGGAACATCGAGGCCTCCCATGCAGAGTTATTGGCGCGAGTGGAAAACCAGCGAGGCCTGGTCATTGCCCTGGTCAGTGACGTGGCCCAATCCTACTTCACCCTCCGGGCTCTTGATCTCAAAGTGGAAATTGCCGAACGCACACTCAAAGTTTGGAACGAAGCCGTGAGATTAAGCCGATCACAATACGAGCACGGGTATGCCTCGAAGCTTGATTTGGATCGCTTCGAGGCTGAACAAGCCGGCACGAGAGCACAATTGGCGAATCTGGAACAGCAGGTAGTCCAGGGAGAGAACCGGATCAGCGTGCTGTTGGGACACCGACCGATGGGGATCCCTCGTGGATTTGCGCTGACGGAACAGCCTCTGCCTCCTGAAGTGCCGGTCGGATTGCCTTCCAGCCTTTTGAGTCAGCGCCCGGACATTCTGGAAGCGGAACAAAAACTTGCCGCCTCTACCGCAAACATCGGTGTAGCCCAGGCTCAACGCTTTCCCCAATTCAGTCTCAATGCTGGTGGTGGCGTAGCCGGCTTTCAGTTGAACTCGATGGCGACAGGCCCGTTTGCGACCGCCGGCGTCTCAGGGACCTTAACCGGTCCGCTTTTAAATGCAACCGCGCTTGGCTACGGCGTCGGGGTGGCGACCGCTCAGGAACAACAGGCTCTTGCCCGGTACGAGTTGGCCATCCTGAGTGCGTTTAGAGAGGTTGAGGATTCGTTGATCACCATCAAAAAGACTGGCGAACAACGTGAGGCACAGGAATCCCAAGTCTCATCGTTACAGTCTGCGTTGAATTTTGCGGACAAACGGTATCGCGGAGGGTTCGCCTCCTACCTGGATGTCTTAACCGCCCAACGGGACCTCTTTCAGGCCGAACTGGGACTTGTCTCGACACGCCAGCAAAACCTGAGTTCAATCGTCCAGCTGTACAAAGCCCTGGGTGGCGGTTGGTCGCCGACTGAGAAAGAGATCCAGCCTGCCTCCTCCCAGTCAGAACCTGGTCCAATAGACCATGAAATGCAGCCTGAACTGAAAAGTTGAGCGAGCCGAAGTCAGCGACTGAAAAAAGTTGCTGCTATCTACCGGCCATCATGAAATTGAAGTGTTGATCGGATTTCCTGGACCCGTGAGGGAAGCCCTTTTATTTTTTTCATCTCATCCTCTTGCAACATTCCCTCGTTACATGCACAATACTTTTCTGCATTCCTGCCTAATGGGACCATAATCGCCGGTTGAACTTGCTAGACATCCCACTTGTCATGGGACCCCTGTAAAAAGGGAGCAATGGTTTTAAGAACCCGATGTGGAGGGCACGCGGTTCTGGTTCGCAGGCCTTTCTTCGTCTGA
>CABVRQ010000001.1:43330-45134 GCA_902500695.1 uncultured Nitrospira sp.
AAGAACCCGATGTGGAGGGCACGCGGTTCTGGTTCGCAGGCCTTTCTTCGTCTGATCCTGATCCGGATGAGAAGGCATACAATTCAAGGTTGGAATGTAAGAAAATGTAAGAAGAAGAAATAGAAAGCTCATGATTCAATTCACAAGTTCGCATTCAAGATGTGGGAGGAGCAGGGATGGCAAATCTTCAGGCCTTACGCCGTAAAATCGGCTCGGTCAAGAGCACACAAAAGATCACAAAGGCCATGAAGTTGGTGGCTGCATCCAAACTCCGCCGTGCACAGCAGCGAATTCTTGCGTTTCGCCCGTATGGACAAGAATTACGCCGTGTGCTTGCCAACCTGAGCGGTCGGGTCAATCAATCTGTCCACCCCCTATTCCAAAAACGCCCGGTCAAGATTATTCAAGTGACCGTCGTGACGAGTGACCGTGGATTGTGCGGAGCGTTCAATATGAACGTGATTCGCAAAGCCACCCAGATGATCCAGAAATGCGAGGAAACAGGGGCGAAGGTCATCGTCGGTGTCGTCGGCCGGAAAGGGAACGAGTACTTTCGCCGCCGTCATTGGCCCATTCGCGATCCGAATGTGAATGTGTTTGACCGATTGACCTATGAGCACGCACTCGAAGTCGGATGGGCTGCCGTAGAAGCGTTTACCGCGGGGGCTTTTGATGAGGGATATATCGTGTATAACGAGTTTAAAAACGTGGTCCAACAGCAGGTTGTTGTGGATAAAGTCTTTCCTATCGAACCCCTGAAGGAATTCGGAGCGGCTGAGGCGCCGGCGCCATCCGGAGGCGGCTATCTGTATGAACCCGATCAGGAGGAGTTGCTCGGGACATTGCTTCCCAAGTATGCCCAGGGCCAGGTATTCCGCATCTTATTGGAATCCTCTGCTGCCGAACAATCCGCAAGAATGGCGGCCATGGATGGCGCTACTCGTAACGCCGGAGAACTCATCAAGCAACTCAGTCTCAAATATAACAGGAGCCGTCAGGAAACCATTACCAAGGAACTAATGGACATAGTGGGCGGAGCCGAAGCCCTCAAATAGCCAACTTGCAGAAAGCAGGTAAGGGGGAAGATCTTCAGTGAAGATCCCCCCAGCAAGCTGGTTGGCATCTTTCAAATGTATTGTCTAATTACATTTGCGCATTCCTCCCCTCAGCAAGCTGAGGGGTATCCTGCCCTGTTTTTATGAATTTCTTAGCTCGAGGCTCGCATTGGCCCACCGACATCTGGCTGGTTTTTCCAGTACCTCACAGAGAAAATTTGCGACTAAAAGAGACTTTTAGCTTCCAAATCCCTTATTCGCTTTTTTGAATAAAGGCCTCCGAAGCCTCCTTATAATGGGCGCACTTTTCAGACACGTCTTTCTGCCCTTCATACTTAGCCAGACATTCAGTGTACTGCTGGATGATTTTGACTTTTTCTTCGGAAATTTGGGCATCGGCGTCCGCCTTCCGTTCCTCCGGACTCGCACCACATCCCACCAATCCCACCATGGAAATGGCCATCACAACCAGGAATGTTCGAACCATGCGTCTTCTCCTTTTTTGAATCATCTTCATCATAAATATTGTTGATAGAGACACCAATATACTATTGTGTTCACTGTAGAATCAATCACATCTCCTGTACCATTGCCATCCCAGAACTGAACGAATGGATTCAGACTTTTCTGGCCCAACTCCAATGAGAGTAAAAAAGTCCGCTTGGTTCATGGCTTGAGACACCGCTTCCAGACTAAGCGTCAGGTGTGAGGTGCGTTTCAGACGAACTGTCAAGGAGGGCGAATTGAAT
>CABVRQ010000001.1:45234-104184 GCA_902500695.1 uncultured Nitrospira sp.
GAATATCGTCCTCCAGCAAGGCCGCAGCCGACTGGACGGGCGGAGCGTACGGAGGAGTACGTGAGCACGGCCAGGCGGCGAGAACGCTGCTGGCAGCATTTTTCAACACTCCCCAGGAAGGAATGCCATGGAAAGGGAGGCGGCCATCGAAGACAAATGACTGGACGAAACCAGCCTGGAGCGGCTGGCGGCCTATGTGGAAGACCGTGTGAATGACCGCGTGCTGTTAACAAAAGAAAAGAATTCCCTGGAACCGGTGTTGGAGATTTTCGAGTATTGGGCCATGAAATTCCGACAGCGTTTTGATGAACAGGGCGGATTGCAGGAGGACAGAACCACAGGGAAGTGATCCAATTAATACAGGTGTTGGGGAGTACTCACACCTCATTATCTTTGAAAGGATGGCAATGATTATGCGTAGGCGACTGCTCTTGTGCCAATCCTGAACAGCCTAACGGGATTCTCAACCAGATACTGCTTTGCAGTCTCAGATCAGAAATTCAGGCTAATCTCAAAGTGCGCCACGCCTTCTCAAATCTCGTGCCACGGCGACAAAATACAAGAGGATGGCCATGACCAAAAGAGGCATGCCCACAAACATTCCCAGCCCCATGCTCCAGGCGCCGAAACCATTCCACAAAAACAAGAACACACATGCCAGCCCCACCAAAGCAAAATTCACAGCCAGATTGGTTAATCGGGTGACACCGACAGAAGGTAAATTGTCCGGCATCAATAGCTCCTTTCTCCGAGATTTAAGTGTCAGAGTGGTTTAGGGCATCGGGTTCAAAATTTGGTATCTAAGTCTTTGGTGTAAGGACGTATTAACACGAATTCCCAACCTCAGCCTCCCTCTTCATTTCCCAGATGACTCTTGGAACTCGAAACTCTAAACCGGAACCTGCATGTACTCATTTCTTCACACGCAGGATTCGTTCTTGTGGCAAAGGATGGGGTGGCCCATGACATTGAATGCAAGCAATACTGTCGGCTTGAAAATCAACTGTTAACGCTTGGTGACTTTTGACCCGTTTCCATTTTTCCGTGCCGCCATGGCAATACAAACAGTTGGAATTTGAGTAACTGCCCACGAACTCAATGGGATCGCTATACGTCCCCGTCACATAATATAACCAATGACGAAATCCATCCCGTTTGCCTTCGATGGTCCCTGTCGCCCCATAGGTAATGTGGCACCCATAACATTGGTCTTTCGCAATCCAGTTATTTTTATAGTGCCTTGCCGCCAGGGTGGGGCTCTCCGGATTCCTCAAATCATTGACAAAGGGGTCCATCACATGACAGGACGCACATGCTTCGACCCTTTTGGTTCCTTCCATCACGGTGGCCGTTGTGCTCAGAGTGGCAGTCAGGGGTAGAACAAACAGACCAAGCAGGAGAAGCCAATGATAGGTGCCTCGGGAAAGTTTCTTCCGGTAAACGAAATGAACCAGAACAAGGACCACCATGCCTCCCAACGCAGAGGCAATTCCGATTCCCCGCAAGAACCCAATTCCTGGTACGATGTCGGTATTGTCCTCAGCGGCATAGGACAAGGTGGATCCGAAGGCAGTCATCACAGTCCACCCTGACCTGATCCAGACCCGGTAAAGATGCCGTATGCTCTCCAGACTCATCTCTCTGTATCCTATCTTTAAACTGTTTTCCTGCGAACCGAAACGGCACAGCGTTTGAACGCCGGTTGCTTTGAAAAAGGGTCATAGACATCATGAGTCACCCGATTCACCAGATGCTTGGCCGAATGCATAGTCGCAAAGACCATACCTGGTCTCACCACAAAGCTTAACTTGGCCCGAAGCTCAACTTCTCCGCGTCGGCTTCGCACGATGACCGGATCTCCTTCATCAATATGTAGTCCACGTGCATCATGAGGATGAATTTCTAAATAATCCGGGTGAATATTCTGTAATTCGGCCACCGGACCGGTAATGGTCATTGTATGCCAATGTTCCAATATTCGACCTGTGTTGAATATCAGAGGAAATTCCTCGGTATAAGCATCCACGGGCTCTTCCTGATGATCCAACCAAATGGTCGCCCTTCCGTCGCTCTTTCCATAAAAATCAAAACGCCCCGTGCCTTTCGCCATGGGGTCCTTCCCAGGTAAATACCGTCTTTTGGTTCCTGGATGGTCTTCGGTTGGGCAAGGCCAAAGAAGTCCGCGTTCTTTTTCTAGCCGCTCATAGGTAATGCCTTCAAAGTTATACGATGAGTGGGCCGAAATTTTCCTCCACTCATCCCAAACATCCCTTGGCGTGCGGGCGGAAATCAGCTCTTCATGTCCCATGCGTTTGGCAAAGTCCACTAAAATATCCAAATCACTCCGGGCCTCTCCCGGTGGCTCCACGAGTTTCGGGTATAAATGATACCGGCGTTCCGCGTTTCCCGTCACACCTTCTTTTTCCACCCACATGGCTGCAGGGAGGACGACGGAAGCAAATTGAGTGGTTTCAGTTGGATGAAAAGAATCAGCCACGACCATAAATGTCTTTTCCATACCCCGACAATAGGGTTCGTTATTTGGAAGCGTTTGTCCAGGGTTGGTGCACATCACCAAACAACATTTTATTTTTTCTTCTTTGATCGCATCAAAAAGCGCCACGGTATGATACCCGGCTTTGGGGTTAATCCGACCACGTGGCACCTTCCACAAATCCTCCATCTCCTCGCGATGCTTCGGATTGGCAATAACTCTCCCGTTTGGAAGGGCATGAGAAAGGGAGCCGGTATCCCTGACACCCCCACAGGCATTAGGCTGGCCCGTCACGGAGAACGGAGTGGCCCCTGGTCGCCCAAATTGACCGGTCAAGAGATGCATGGCCATCACGCCTCGATTGGAAGCTGTCGCTTGCACCTGTTGATTCAATCCCATCGTCCATAGGGACATCGTGGCCTTAGAGGAACCAAACATGAATGCGGCTTCCTTGATATCTCTTGGAGCGATACCACAGATTTTGGCCGCGCGTTCCACTGGGTAACCGGCCACATGGTTTTTCAAGTCACTAAAGGTTAGTTTTTTCTCTCCTTCCTGGAAGGACAGATACTGATCCACCATCTCTCTATCAACAAAGTCATTTTGAATGAACTCGTTCATCATCGAGTTGTAAAGGGCCACATCGGTCCCCGGATAAATGGGAAGATGCAAATCCGCATGCATGGCGGTAAAGGTCCGCCTGGGGTCCACGACGATAATTTGTGTTTCGGGATGACTTCTCTTGCGGTCCAGAACCCGTTCCCAAAGAATCGGATGGCATTCCAGAGTATTGGACCCGGTAATAAAAAACGTGTCCGCATAATCGATATCCTCATAACATCCTGGCGGCTCATCCTTCCCAAACGTCGTCGTATACCCCGTGACCGCAGATGCCATACATAACCGCGGGTTACCATCCACATTATTGGTGCCAATCCCCGCTTTGAATAATTTATTGGCGGTATAACTTTCCTGGGTATAGAGTTGGCCGCTCCCGTAATAGGCCACGCTATCCGGCCCAAACTCGTCGATGGCCTGGCGAAATTTCTTTGCCACCAAGTCCATGGCCTCTTCCCATGTCGCACGCTCAAGTTTTCCATTTTTCCGAATCATGGGGTAGAGGGCTCGACCCTCTCCATACAGAATTTCACGGTTCATCAGCCCCTTAATACACAGGCGACCCCGGTTGTGGGCATATTCATCGCCCTTCACATCTACAACCTTTCCCTCTTTGACGCCAATCATCATCCCACACCCGGTCCCACAAAATCGGCAGACTCCCTTATTCCAAGTGTCCACCGGGATAACGGGCTGCCGTTCCCAAAGATTTCCACATCCCGTGAGATGGGCTAAGGAAGCCATCCCCGCCGAAATCCCAAGGACACGCAATAAATTACGTCTGGTGAATCCATTGTCATTCATATTGTTTTACTCTCAATACCAAATATAAGTATGAGGACCACTTTTCCTCTGCCGGTTGGCGATGCCATTGTGTACTTCTTCCCAACCAACGACCTAGCGAGGCGGGAAGTGTCCCACAAGAACCGTCTTTCAAGCAAGAATTCCCGGGCGGCGGTCTGTTTTTCAGGTAAAAAAGAACTCGACTTGGTAAGGAAAGTCGTCAGCGCAGTGAAGGTCACGGTGGCTCGGTTCGATGAATTGCTGGGGAGGACCCTCTTACAGAAGTAGGACGACAGTTTGGCGGGATTATGCGACCCTCAGCCTCCAAATGTGCCGAACCCGTATAGGAAATTCGGACTCCCCAACAGAAGATCAGGATGAAGAACCGGTCTGGATTTTTGGTGGAGGAGTTGTGATCGCCTCTGCGATCTCGCGACTGAGATCCTCAAGATTCCGACTCATGGCCTCGACCAACGCTTCATAATTCTGGCTGGTCGGACGATGGGTCACCTGCGTCTTTTTTGTGATGAGCGCAGTGTGTCCATCGCCACCCAACAGACTCCACCGGGCGACCAGAACAGCCTCCCCGCCCATGGTGGCATCGAACTGCAAGACATCCACGGCAATCTGATAATCCAGGGTGATTGAACTCCTCCACGGATACTGCAGAATTCGATCCGTCGAAAGAAGGGCTGAAAGATTTTCGGTCAGGACGTGAGACACATTTTCACTCAACGGTTCAGCCCATTTATGAAATTCTGCCAGCTCGACTTCATGGGCACTGGTTTTGGTCACAATCTGCGGCCGGTCCAAATATTTTGGAAGGGTGACAGGCCCTAGTCCAAATGACAGGCTTGAAGGTTTCGTGTCCGATAGGCCCGAGACCGAGGGAGGCGACACGGCTCGCAACAAATAGAAATGGGAAGGTTGGCTTGTCCCGCACCCGAGGGCATTGAGAACCCCGACACAAGCGCCAAATAAAACAATCCCCTTTATGATCCTGTTCATGTCCACCACCTCACTGTTTCCCTTTGACTAATGCCTCGGGATGTTGTTCAAGATAATCGGCCAAAACCCGAATGGAACGGGCGGCAGCAGCCAGCTCCTTCAACGCACTATTCATATTCACGCCCGCTGGTGAATTTGGATCAGCGACTTCTAGGGATTTCCGGACGCTCACCAGAGTCTTGTCCAAACTGATTGCCAGGGCATCAGCCTGGCGATCAAGGCCCACAGTGAGCTTTTCCACATTTCCTATTGCAGTATTGAGGTTATGGATGGCTTTTTGCGTCTCAGAGGAATTGACCAGACGATTCCCTCCTTCGACCGCTTCCAGGATTTCCTTGGCAATTTTATCAAGTGGCAAGCGTCGAATCTCGGCCATCACATCGGTGACCGTCCGTCGCAACTCATCCATCGCTGCCGGGATGGCTGGAATTTCCGGATATTTTTCGGTCATGATCAGTTCCTGTTGGGGAAGATCCTGGTGGAAGTCCAGCCCGACAAACAATTGTCCGGTCAGGAGGCTCCCGGTCTCCAGTCGGGCTCTCAAGCCACGTTTCACCATATGCTTCATGATGGCGTATTTATCCTCGACGACCTGTGATTGTATGACCTGTGTGGCGGTGATGCGTTCCGGCTGGATCTCAATGAGCACGGGTATTTTAATCTCCAGCGTCTTGGGGTTGAGATTGACCGCGATATCGGAAACGATCCCGATTTTAATTCCCCGGAATTCCACCGGCGCCCCGACACTCAGGCCCCTCACTGATCCATCGAAATTGACCAGAAACGGACGGGTCATGACATACTTCGCGTCTTGAATACTTGAAAAACTTTTAAAGAGTTTAAAGACGGTACCCGATTGACTCGGTTCACTTGACCCGCCTGCGGTTGTCGGGGTATCGAACGCGATTCCTCCGGTGATGAGAGAGGAGAGCGACTCCATTTTGACATCCAGGCCTTCTGCCCCAACCGATAATTCAAACCCGCTTAACTGCCAGAAGCGGCTGGTATCCCGAACCCGTAGATGATGCGGAGCTTGAATAAACACATCGATGGACACCCCTTTGCCATCCTGGTCCAACGCATAGTCGAGGACACGGCCAACCTGGATATCGTGATAAAAGATCGGAGCCCCGGGAGCACTGGATCCCAGGTTTTCCGCATGCAATTGGAATTGAGCCCCCTCCTCCTCCTGTGTCACTCCGGGAGGTTTCTCCAGTCCGGTGAATGTTCGAGCCGAAGGCCCGGGTCTGGGATCAATAGAGATGTAGCTTCCGGACACTAAAGTCTCAAGCCCAGAAATACCGCCTAATCCAATCATGGGACGGACCACCCAGAATAGGGTATTTTCGGTAAGATGAGGCTCAGCCTGCTTGCCGAACTCGGCTGTCACGATGACGTGAGAGAGGTCTTGGCCGATCTGAACACTCTTGACCGTGCCAATTCCAATGGATTTATATTTAATCTTCGTTTTGCCGGCCTCCAATCCCGCTCCATCTTCAAAGGTGATGGTCACCGTGGGACCCTTTTCGGAGATGGTTTTGTAGGTCAGCCACCCGCCGATGAGTGCCGCAACCACGGGAATAATCCACACGATGGAAATCCCGCGTTTTTTTTGTACGGTGACTTCCGCCAATTCCTCAACATCGCCAGGATCGGATTCCCTGTCCTTCATGTGTTCTCCTCTATGCTGTCCCAAATCAATCGGGGATCGAAGCTCATGGCAGCAAACATGGTCAGGATGACAACGGCCGCAAATGAGATCGCCCCCGGCCCGGGTTCAATGGTCGCCACGGCATCAAGTTTTACCAGGGCAATTAAAATCGAAATCATAAAAATATCAATCATGGACCATCGGCCGACCACCTCGGTCATCCGGTATAACTTGGTCCGTTCTCTTGGGCGCCATTGAGATTTGTATTGAACAGACAGCAACAGATACGTCAGCGCCAAGAGCTTTAACACAGGCACGGTGATGCTGGCAAAGAACACCAGCAAGGCAATCGGCAACATTCCAGCATGAATAAGTTCCTTGACCCCGCTCAGAATCGTATCCGCCTCGCCTTTTCCAAACGAAATCACCGTCATCACGGGAAGCAGGTTGGCCGGGATATACAGAATGTAGGCCGCAATCAACAGTGCCCACGTGCGCGAAATACTATTGGGTTTTCGCAGATGAAGATGGGCCTCGCAGCGAGGGCAGATGGGCTCCCCCTCACTCAACAGCGGAGGTATTGGGCTGAGTAAATGGCAGGCATGACAACTCATGAACCCCGACCGGGCTGCGGTGGGGTAAGGACTCCTCATGGAACCTTCTCCATTTTTTCCCAGACCGCATGGGTGTCCAGTGCAGAGTCGGCGGCAGCCAAGGTTAGGATTAAGGCGACGAATGAATAAATCGCGACACCGGGAACCAGATTCGCCAAATCCGACAACTTCACCACAGCGACAATCACTCCCAGCAAATAGACGTCCATCATGGCCCAGGTCCGGCAGTGCTCCACCATCCGAAAAACCAGAGCGGCGTGCCACGGTCGCTTGTTGAATTCCAACGGCCCAAGAACGTACAACATGCCAAGAATTTTCAGAGCCGGGAAGAGGATACTCGCACACAAGACCAACACCCCTAACGCCCACATTTCCCGGTCGAAGAACTCCTGCACCCCTGTGGATAGCAGGCTTTCCTGAACACGGCCATTGAGCTCAAAGGTCATAAACGGAAAAACATTCGCAAGGGTAAAGAAAATGAGACTGGCCAACGCCAGTATGATGGTATGTTCAAAACCATCCCGTTTTTTCGCATACAACGAGGCTCCACATCTCGAACACTTGGCCCGCTCACCATAATGCAGCAGGTGCATACGATGAAGGAGATCGCATTCATGGCAGGCGATTAACGTATGTACGGCGGTCATGTCATTCTCATTCGATCTAGCGGGAAACACATCTTCTCCACGGATTGTCCTGGATGGAAGGATTCACCCTGTCGATGATGCTTTTAACATATTCGATAAAACTTTTCACCAGCAATTAGCCAACAAGCATGGGACAACAGGCAGGGATTGGACCCGTAATGGATGATTGAGTGCTTTGGTTACTCCCCCCATATCATGCATTGAAAGATTAACCATTATCCACCTAAAACACGCCAAACCTTTTCACCAAAAACCTGGTGCAGGATATGGAAGGAATCACTCTAGAACCCATACGTCTTCACATCCCCTTGCCCAACCAAGCGTCGAGGATGCAGCCAGGAGTGTTGAAAGGTAAGTACCCGCCATTATCAAAAGACAGGATTTCTCATCCGCTTCAAGGATGGCCACGGATGTTTAACCGGTGGGGCAGAAACCCGGCAGCTTATCAGATTCACCTTCCAATCATGAGGATGGGAAAAGACCTTTTAGAGAGGCCTTTGATCTGCTGTGTCATGAACCTGAAGATCTGCGCCCTGTGATGGCGAAGAGAAAAGTGGGGGCTTGAGGCATTGCCAGGCAATCCGTTTGAAATTTTTCATTCAAGCTTTTTCTAAAGTAGACTCATGGCTCAGGACAATTGCGAAGGTACATCACGGAGAAGTCCCTCAGAAGCCCATTTGCCTATCAACACAGACCCAAATGAGTTTTTCCTTGGCTTCCTCATCCTGAGTTAGAGCGGGCCTCTGGTGACACTGAGAACCACAAAGGATTTGTCATCAAAGGTGATAGTCAGTGACTCCCCCTTGTCCTGTGAGGGGCTCTGGAGATCCATATAGGAATAGGTCCAGATATGAATATGCCCCCCACCCGTCTTGGTTTTGAGGCGGGCAATCGGTTCTCCAAGTAGAGTCAACACATCGTCCTGAGTAGTTTTATGAGGGAGAATTTGCTTTTCGATGCCTGGTGGTATCGGCCTCTCGCCCGTCTCATAGAGATAGGCACGATTTTGCGTACATGCCGAAAGGAGGATAATGGTGAGAAAAAATGTGCATGTTCGTGGTATCCAATCCCATCTCTTATTCTTGAAAACACCTGTTCCAGAAATCGTCATGAAAAACCTCCCACAAATACAAAAATCTCATCAATCCCTTCCAGCTTATAAGGAAGAGCCGCTATATTACCTGTTTCGGGCTGAGAAGCAACCCTACTCAAAATTTCCGCCTACTCTCAAAAAAAGTTGTTTTTTTCATGTAACAGAGGACCAGGTAGAGAGGCCCATCACAACAGGGACGTCCCAGGAGGTGCTATTGAATCTCCCCACCCTTGTCTTCAGGGAAGTCGTATGGACAACACACCCCTTGAGGTTTGCATCCAAAAAATGGGGACCTTGTCCATTTTTTCTATGATAGACTCTGCGGAATAGCTGGCACCGGAAGAAGGGTCATTTTGCACCGGCCTCATCCTTTTACCCAACGCAGGAGTCGGCGCGAGAAGGTCTTTTCCACAGATGCTGATACACAAATCTCTTTGTAAGGGAGGAGGACTCCGGAAATCGCCACCATGTCGAAATTCCGGCATATTGCCTTAGAACCAATCACGTCTATCTTGTGGCCATGGCTTCCACAGAGGAAAGGCTCCTCTGCCGTCGGACCCACAAGTCAAAATTCAGAACAGACGGTGAGCAATTCTTACCATACGAGCCATTGAAGCGCCGGGAAAACGAGGCTTGTTCATGAATATGAAGCCTCCCCATTTTGTTATTTGGAGAAGACACCAATGCATATCAAAAGGATGAACTTTGGATATCTGTTAGGAGGTCTCTTGGTCCTCATGCTCCTGGTCGCCTTTGCTCAAGAAGAAGGGGTCATGGGTGAGACCCGACGTCTGTTTCTGGAGCCAGTTCTTTGCCTCATGCTCCTAATGGGGATTTGGAGCCATGTCAGTGAAAAAAAATGGTTGATGATAGGAGGAGGATTCCTTGCAGTAAGCGGGGTCGCGACTGCCACAATCGACTATTTCCTAGGCATTCCTGAGCTTCATTTGGTCAACATGTCCATTCTATTTGTGTTTTCTCTGGCCAGTACCTGGGTTGCTTACCGACATTTACTTCTTTCTGGCACAATCAATGTGAATAAAATCCTTGGCGCCATCTGCATTTATCTCCTGATCGGAATAAACTGGGCAATGTTCTATCTGTTCATCAATCTGGCCAACCCGAACTCTTTCCAAGGCCTGACATCCACCGCTATAGGAGTCCAATTTTCAGAATTGCTGTATTATAGCTATGTCACCATTACCACAGTAGGCTATGGCGACCTCACGCCCATTAAGCCGATCGCACGTACCCTCTCTTATCTCGAGGCGATTGTCGGACAATTTTATGTCGCCGTGTTGGTGGCATGGCTTGTCGGCATGTATCTTTCTGATAAAAGCCACACCCACAAAAATCCATAGGGTTAGTTTACGATTTTGGACTGTTTCTTCGTCGTATCCTGCTCTGAGAACTTTGTCAGGTCGGGTCTTCCACCTCTGGCAAGGCTATAGTCTCCCGCCCCGGATCCTCACTCCGGCCCGACAAGCCCTTACAAAGAAGGATGTCGCGAACTTCCCGTTTCGTTGAGACTCTTGATTCATATGGGGTTTGCCCTAGGAGTGACCGGATTTGTCAGACCGGGTGGATATGGTACATTTTTTCCCGTTTTCAATAACTCCGCCTTCCCTACCCCTACCCAAGAACCCACTGGATTTCTGGCAAAGAAGTTTTCGATAGATCCGCTGAATGTTACATATTCCGTTGACGGTCGCACCGTCCGTTTGCATGACAGACGGTCCGAGATCAGAATAACGCCTCATTCCGCTACAACAATGAAGCTGGTCGTGTATAGCAAATCTGTGTATGGCGATTTAGACCGTGCCTTCAGGAAAAAGAGCATTGGCTCCAGAGCGATTCGCCTGCATTGAGCTAGAGTATGTTCGCCTATGGCGAGGCCATGCCTCATCCAGAGCTGTCCCTGCCTTTACTAATGATACTTGCCGGAAAAACGGGCTTCCACCGACACGAGGATTCCGGGCAGATTACGAAGTGGCATTCCTTGCCATCCAGGCGGGTCGAGTCATGCCGGATGGAAACTGCAACAGGGACGACTATGCGATAGATTCCTCAGAGATAACGGACGGCTTGAGTTCACCTCAAGGGGCCAGGAGAAACTAACCTTCGACGTTAGGATCCTGAATCCGATTGGACTCTATGGAGAGTCGGATGGGAAATGAGCCCTGACTTACGAATTTTGCATTCCCGGTATGGAATGGTACAAATACAAAGTCAGACAGATCGAGTCAACATTTCAATGCATGTCTGAATCGCCTGGACGCATCGGCTGTGCCATCCATGGTTTTTTGTATCGGATGCACTCATCAAGTGACTTTCAGGGAAGCGTTAAAGTGTAGCAGAGCCTCCATACATCACTCGCATTGATCAACGCTTTTTGCGAATAGATCCTAATTGTTCCTCAGATCCCTGATAACCTTGGATCCCCCAGAAAAATTCCTATAACCATGCTGATCCCCTATCCCGCCCTCACAAAGGAAGGGTAAAGTAGGTTGTCATAATTTTTTTCAGATTGAGCGAACCCCTGAATGAATTCACCGGCTAGTTTCTGTTGTATGAATAACTTGCATTCCCTTTGGGAATTACGAACCCCTACTACTTAAAATACCAGGAGAAGGATTAGACAAACATGGCGAATAACTCAACTCCAACCCGAAATGAGGAATTCACAAAAAATGCGGTGGAGGCTGCAATTCGGATTGGACTGGTCGTCCTTTGGGTTGGATGGTGTTTTCTCATTCTGCGCCCCTTTGTTATCCCCATTATCTGGGGTCTCATCATCGCCGTGGCCATCTATCCGGTGTATGGGTCCCTACGGACTCTGCTACGGGATTCTCCTCGTATATCAGCAATATTGGTGACTGTCGGAATGCTGGTGATCCTGGTGTGGCCTGCGGTTCTCTTAGGAGGACTTCTTGTTGAAAATGGAGAAATGGTTGTGAATCATTTGCGGGATGGAACGTTCAAAGTTCCACCACCGCCGCCCGACCTTGAGACATGGCCGCTGATTGGAAAACCGTTAGCCAATATCTGGAACCTCGCTTCCGGAAATATTGAAGGAGCCCTAGCCCAACTCGAACCCCAGATCAGGGTATTAGCAAGCTGGCTCCTGTCTATGCTCACAGGGACGGGTCTGGCAATCTTGCAATTTTTTGCGGCAGTTTTGATAGCTGGAGTGCTTTTGGCGAATTCGAGGCCCGGACATCAGCTCGCTCACAGTATTGGCAGGCGCCTCGCTGGAGACCGGGGAGCCGACCTGGCAACCCTTGCAGAAGCAACCGTGCGAAGCGTGGCGCGGGGCGTATTGGGGGTAGCCCTGATTCAATCGCTATTTGCAGGATTCGGATTCTTCATCGCGGGAATCCCTGCAGCAGGATTCTGGGCATTTTTGTGTCTCATACTGGGCATCGTACAAATCGGTATCGGACCGATCATGATACCGATGGTCATCTACGTTTTTTCAACACATGATACTCTCACATCTGCCCTGTTTCTGACATGGTCAATTTTCGTAAGCTTGCTTGATAATATCCTCAAACCGATATTTTTAGGGCGCGGCCTGGATGTCCCGATGGTCGTGATTTTCATGGGGGCCATCGGGGGAATGCTACTGTCAGGCATCATTGGTTTATTTATTGGAGCCGTGGTTTTGACTTTGGGGTATAAATTGTTTCTGGCATGGCTTGATTTAGACCAGCCAACGAGCGAGGACAAAAAAGCGGACACATAATAGAAATGTGAGGTACCACACCCATCCCGGCGTATGGTCAACTTAGCGAAAATGAAATGTTTGGATAGGAGGGTATTCTATTATGGAGATCGGTCAGGTCGTCAAACAGGCTGAGGAAGGAATCAAAGCCAGGTGTTCCCTGTGTGCGATAGACATTTTGTGAAGGAACGGTGGCAGCCACATCCAGGGAAGGCGATTGTGCAACTCTCGTGACGTGGAGGGAAGTCGATATCAGCGATTTCCGTTCATCAAAAACGTATGATGTATGGTACGATCGGGGACGGTTTCATTTTCTGACGGAGGCGGAGCGGAGGATCGAGAACATTACTGCGAGACCTTGTACAAGGCTGTGGGTGCACAAGTCCATGTGATCATCGCGACCTTTGCGTATGATGTTTCACCAACATGCAGCGGATTATCGGTCGTGCGCTATTCCCCTGTTTTTTTGAACTTCGCCATGTGAAGAAACTTTATCATTATTGAGTCGTTCAGAGAAATTCACATTGCGCCAGAGTGCAACACGCAACCGTTTCATTCCTCCCGCTTTACCAGAGAAAAGAAATCCGGGTGAGTAAGAACCATTGAGCGTGTAGAGGGGGGACGTGTGTGAATTGGAGAATGTCGTTTCATTCACGCTCGGTCGGATTATGCCATCCACCAATACCCGCCACAATGGCCTGAGCCTCATTCGGGCCCCACGTCCCCGCAGCATACTCAAAGACAGGAGCGGGCATTGTCAAAATCGGATCCACGATGCGCCAGGCTTCCTCGACGCCATCCTCCCGGGCAAACAATGAGGCATCTCCTTCCATCGCATCGCCAATGAGGCGTTCATATGCTCCCTGCTCATCCCCTTCCTGTCGGCACACGTACAGCTCGATGTCTTCTCCTGTCATCCGCTCGCCGGGCCTCTTCGCTCGGGCACCCACCGCGATTGCCACACGGTCCGGTCCCAGCCGGAAACGAACATGGTTCGACGCATCTGATCGCGTGTCGTCAAAAAGCTGATGAGGCGGATGCTTCAGTTTGACCAACACTTCCGTGGCCGTCACCGGCAGGCATTTCCCCGCCCGAATGAAAAAAGGAACCCCTTCCCAGCGCCACGAATCTATGTGCAGTTGCATGGAGGCAAACGTTTCGATCTTGGAACCTGGCTTCACCCCGTCCTCCTCACGATAGCCCCGGAACTGTCCGCGCACCAGAGATTTCCCCGTGAGTGCGCGAATACCCTTGAACGCTTTCACCCGTTCATCGCGGAGAGCTTCTCCATCCGCGCAGACTGGCGGCTCCATGGCCAGGTTGGCGACCACTTGCAATAAATGATTCTGGACAACGTCACGGATCGCTCCGGTTTCCTCGTAAAACTTTCCCCGTCCCTCCACCCCGAACTGTTCCGCCATCGTGATTTGCACGCTTTCAACATAGTTGCGGTTCCAGATGGGCTCAAGAAATGCATTGGCAAATCGAAAGAACAGGAGATTTTGAATGGACTCTTTGCCGAGATAGTGATCGATACGGAAGATGGCCGTTTCGTCAAAGACGTTACGGAGAGTGGAATTCAGGGCTTGAGCGGACGCCAGATCACGGCCGAAGGGTTTTTCGACGACGACTCGTGCGCTCTGGGCACAGCCTGAGTTTCCCAAATTTTCCACCACGGTCGGAAACAGACTCGGCGGGATGGCCAAATAGAATAAAGGTCGTTGCGCCTTATCAAGAGTCCGACGCAGCCGCGTGAACGTGCCTTGGTCCTGATAATCCCCTTCAACATAATTGAGCAATTCGGAAAGCTTGGCAAAGGCGGCCTCATCCACACCACCACCGAATTTTTCCAGACTGTCCCGTGCCCGCTCCCGGAGATGATCCACATCCTTTCCGCCTCTGGCCACTCCAATAATCGGCACTTCGATCTTGCCATGTTGAATCATGGCTTGAAGAGCCGGAAAAATTTTCTTATGCGCGAGGTCGCCTGTGGCTCCGAAAAGCACAAGCGCATCTGAACAAGAATTCCTCATCATTCCCTCCCTGAATCATCAAGCCAATTAATCCTACCCTACTCCACCGTGAGGAGTTCAAGAATGTGTCCATTCGAATCGCAAAAGTACACGCCCCGTCCACCGCCCCGGTGATTGATAGTCATATCGTCCCGCGCAGACGGTCCGCTCCCATAGGGAATACCTTCGGCCTGAATGCGGCCAAAGATCTTCTCGAACTCCTCTTCACTGACCTTGAATGCATAGTGATGAATGTCGAATTTTTCCGTGTCATCATCATCGAAATCAAACGTGAGCGTCTCATTGATCCGTAGCGGTGCGAAATATCCTACCTTTCTTTCATCGAACACGAGCCCGAAAATTTTCGCATAGAATTTTGCCGATGCAACTTTGTCGTGTGCCGGGACGATGGTGTGATTGAGCTCAATGGTCATGGATCACCTCGTTGCGTGGTTTTTATGATGGTTCGCCAGCCACGGCGGCAATAGAACCAGCCGGCGAGCCGTCACGGATGAGGCTGTTATGTATCTTCCCCCCACAAAGGAAACCTACCTGTTTCAGAAGATGCAGGCAAGCGGGGCCGGAATGGCCTCAGACCACAGCATGAAAATCTCCCAATCAAGGGAAAATCCCAGTTCTCCTGAAGAGCGTTTTAAAGTATAACCATGTTAAATTTATCAGAATCCTGGGCGAACGCAAAAAATCAGCAATAAGAATTGTTCCTGCACAGGACTGACTTGATCGCCACAACCGATCAGAGAAAGAAAAGACGATAAGGCATATGCAAACGAAATGGGACGTCGTAATTCTTGGTGGAGGATTTGCCGGCCTGGCCTGCGCCCGGCGACTTGAAAAGCTTTGGGGGACCAACACGGCCAAACGCATGCTGCTGGTCAGCGCAGAAAACTATTTTGTGTATCAGCCATTTCTTTCCGAGGTGATTGGCGCGGGGATCGAACCTCGCCACGTGATGAACCCCATCCGGTTAGCGTTACGCCGCTGTATGGTCCAGCGCGCCGAAGTCACCAAGATCAATCTTCACCAACGACGGGTCGAATTTCATGGGGATGAAGGCTTAGGACTTGAACCCATTGAGGCTGAGCACCTTGTTCTTGCCCTGGGAAGCAGCACCAATCTCCATGCGGTACCGGGCATGATGGAGCATGGATTATTTTTAAAGACACTGGCTGATGCCCTGGGAATCCGGGAACATATCATTAAACGCCTTGAAGAGGCGGACCTCGAATCCAATCCGGACATCCGGCGATCTCTCCTCCATTTTGTCGTCGTGGGAGGCGGATATAGCGGCGTCGAAACGGCTGGTGAAATTTTCGATCTTCTGTACGCAGCCCGACGATTTTATCCAGCATTCGACCCCTCTGACCTGCGAGTTACCCTGGTGCATTCCGGGCCGCACTTGCTTCCGGAACTTGGCGAAGATCTTGGGAAATTTGCTCAACAATCGCTGGAGTCCCGCGGCTTGACCATATTACTGAACCAACGGGCCTCGTCGGTGAGCGCCGCGTATATCCGACTGAGTGACGGCACTCGTCTCGATTCCCAGAACCCCATCTGCACGATCGGCAACGCACCAAATCCGGTGCTCACCGATCTGAAAGCGGAATATGCCAGGGGATGGCTGGTAACCGACGAATTTCTCCAACTCAAGGGATACACGAATGTTTGGGGCATGGGGGATGGGGCCGCGAATCCCGATGGATATGGGAACCAATGTCCACCAACCGCCCAATTCGCCATAAAACTGGGGGAGCATGCCGCAGAAAATATCGCTTTATCGTTTTCCGGCGTCACCCTTCATGCGTTCCGTTACAAAGCCCTGGGGCAAATGGCCACGATCGGACATCATAAGGGTGTCTGCTCGATCCTGGGTTTCCGCTTTAGCGGATTTTTTGCCTGGTGGTTAACGCGGACGATTCACTTATTGAAATTGCCCGGCCTCGACCGCAAGCTGCGGGTCATGATTGACTGGACATTTGAGCTTTTTTTTCCGCCGGATCTCAATTATCTGGATTTGAAAAAAACACAAAAAATCGCGCGCATCCATGTGGAACCGGGAGATGCCATCTTTTGTCAGGGGGAACGAGGCTCCGCTTTCTATCTTGTGGAGGAAGGCACACTGGAAGCCACCCGATACAATGACGACGGCAAAGTGCTTTGGCGTGACGAACTGCTTCCTGGGGACCACTTCGGCGAGGGATCATTTTTATTGGGTGTAGTGCGACAGGTGACGATTACGGCTAAAACGGCCGCCACCCTCATGATGTTTAATTCAAAGGAATTCAAAGCTTTCGTCAGGAGTTTCCAAAGTCTGGAGCAGATCCTTCGTGACACCGCCCAACGACCTCCACAGGAAGAAGTCTTAGGCGAGAAACGGTGGACGACAGATTTGCTCTCGTCGCCAGTCGAGACCGTTATGAAGACACCCGCGCCGTGTCTTTCCGAAGCTGCCACGATCAATGATGTGATTCTGGCCTTTGGGAACTGCCCGCATTCGTTGTTGCCCTTGGTCGATGCGGAAGGGAAGTTAACAAGTATTGTGACGAAAACGGATGTTTATCGCGCGATGACCCATGGTCAGGATTTTCATGAGTCCGTCAGAACGATCGCCAAACGTGAGGTCACCGCTCTCCCTGAAGGGCAAGCGGTGCGCGAAGCCTTACACCTGTTGTACTTGAAAAATGTGAAACAGGCACCGGTGTTAGATCAGGAATCCCGGCCGGTCGGAATACTCAGCCACATGGATATCGCCGAGGCGAGAATTCACTTCGAACATCAGGATTAGGTAGTAAACTCGCTCCCTCCGACAATCCTCCACTCCAGAACGAAAAGTGACGGCTTTCGCCTATACCCGGGTTCGTTCACTTCCTTTTCCCACAAGGGGTGACGAGGATGGTTATGAAACTGTGTAGGCATTCACCATGAACCGTTTTTTCACTTGAATATTATGGTTATTTAAATTTCAGACCAGAGTCTGAAACATTGTTCGCATAATCAATGGCTCCGTACACAACAATTAAATTCCCCCACCTTTACACGACACAATCCGCGTGCATGATCAAAATACCAATTGGTTGATCACGATGTTATTCTTCTTGCTCGAATTAGAGACATTAGCGCAGCACCGGGCACATTAGCTGCCGTTGCCAAAGCCTCACAGGACATCCATTCTCTAAGGGTCAGTTATCTATGACATACCAATTTCCCTGATACGTTTCTTGAGAAGAATAAAGGTCAGCAAAATAAAATAGACCGTATCGCCGCACAGCACGTACTGGCTCAAGGCCGAAGCTTGGATTTCGGTCGAGAATGATTGAGCACCACACATGCTTCAACCCGTTCACTTGCAAAAAGCCCTCGACTGGTATTCCCATCAGCCCATGGCATGTTAACCCCATACCCATTTATGCTAAAAATTTCTGTGACGACTCCACAAACGAACCAAATCAACGGTTGAAAAATAAGAGATTGAACCGAGCGTCACAGTATAGCGAGGCTCTCTTCAATATCGACGACCTACAAGGAACCTTGGGATTTTTTAATGAGCAAGGATCGAACTCTTTAAAATTACCTGGGGAAAAATGGCTCTGGAAATTCTCCACCAGAAAGAGAGCTGTCCACAAATTATTGGATTTATTCCATGGCAATGGGCAGGGCAGAATCAGCTTTCCGAATCATTTTTTCATGAGATTGGAGGACTTTAATGTCTTTTCCAGCATTGCCATCTAGCCAAGAAAATGAAAGATATTTTCGGATACAGGATCCCTTCGGTCTTCGGAGAAGTATAGTGCCTTTATTTACAATAGATCGGGAAACACATTTGATTTCTGGGCTAGGAACCTCTTTCCGTGTGGATCCTTTTGGGATGTATCTAACAGCCTATCACGTGCTGGAGTGTCCCGAAACAAGACAAATTATTAATCGTCATTTAGGAACAGTCTTTGGAATGGTGAGTCCTGGGCTAGTTTACGGCCGGCCGCCAATTCCTAAAGATTGCTTTGTCTTTATTGATCATGTTGATAACTATAGAGGGGAAGTTAGCGATCCTATTGGCCGATTACACGGACGCACTGATAATAGAAACATTTTCGATTGTGTTAAGTTTCGCTTTAATCCTGCCAATCAACGGGTCAAGGATTTTACAGATTTTTTGCCATTAAAGATTAGTGGTTCACGGCCTAAAATTGGCGATAGAGTCATGGCCATTGGCTATCCGAATGTCATGGATGTCCAAAATGTTAGGGAAGAAGGTGTGCTGATATTTACTGAGAAAATGTATGGAGCTGTGGGTGAAATAAGGAAACTACTTGAAAATGGGCGGGGTATTAACAAACCGTGGCCAACATTTGAGGTTTCATGCAATTGGCCTGGGGGGATGAGTGGCGGACCTATTTTCAACGAGGACGGCCATGTCATTGGCCTTGTGAGTTCCGGTATAAGCCCCAACAATGAGGATGACGGGGTGGGATATTCATTTTGGTTTCAACCATTAGAGCTATTTGAAAAATGGGTTCCCGCTCTCGATCCCTATAATCCGGGATGGATTCGTGGTTGGGCTGTCCTAAGACGTGAACCTTGGGACTTGCAAGGTTTTTATAAACAGAGCCTGCAAGCCAAAAAGATCTTGGAAACCCTTGGGGCCGACTACGAAATTATATATGGATCAAACAAGTATGGGACCGATGAGTTTATTGGGCATGGAACTTAAGACTTAAATATCCGCCCACCTTGGTCTTACAAAGATATACCCCTTCCTCGCATAGGGACCTGGGTGGAGGTTTATACAATTATACAATAGGTCGCCTCCACGAAAGAAATAAAAATGAAGAAAAAACGGTTCCCTTATTCTCTTTAAATTCAATTTTTTCCAGGGGTCCCAATTTTTTCAGAAAATTTTCCGCGGAAGTCTTCTCTTCCTGAAGTGCACCACACACCATGGACTCCCGGTTGCTGTAGTCGGAAGATCCACTTTTCAGATCCTGGATCACTTTACGAAAATCGCTCTCGCTGGTCTTCTGCTGATTGGTTATACGATGAACAGGGGTCTATGCGACCGTGATGGGACGGCTCTGAGGGCCTTTTTCCGCTTTCACAAAAATAAAAGAAAGCACACAGGGACGAAGACAGCTAATCCCAGTAAGCTTATGACCTGCCACAGAACTTTAATCATTTCCCCCGCTTCCCCTAGCCCTTGATCTTTACCCGAAGAAATCCCTCTGGCAGCATTTCTCTACTCCCCTTTATCTTATCGGCTCATGAATCAGGTTCGTTAAGGGAAAGAAAACCTCGGCTTAAAATTTCATTCTTCTGATGATTGGGAGACATGGACGAGAGGGGGGAAGGAAATGAAATCTCCATTTGGAGAATCACCAATTCTCACGAAGGAATATTCAAAGAGAACAACGGTTCACGGTGCGGCAGTTTGAAAGAGGTTTTTCTGGGCATCCGTCCACAAGCGTTATCTGTGAAGTGCCCACGACTATGGCTGGAAGTTGGCGAAGGAGTCATTAAGAAAGGTTTAGGTGCTCTGCTCCATGACCAAGCAGAAAAATCTTAGGTTTTCCGGGTCCTGAATCCCCGATCGTCCAGTCTCAAAAAACACTTTGACATGTATCGTATTGTTCCTGGAAAGAGAGCATCAAAACGGACATTCCCCCCTCGACGCGTTCTTGCAAACAGCCTCATCTCGCTCAGGATTCCGGCTCAATTTTGAGCCGACACGCCCCCCTTGCCCAGCTTCCCTACTCACATCCCAAAATAGAGCACCATGCTAGCCCGATCCGGGAACAATGCGCCTGTCAGACCCTACTCGCAGAATGCACTCCCGCATGTCGGACAGCAAAGTCGGGGGATTGATTCCTCAACGAATGCTTTGGAACGTCCCGCCCCAGTCAAAAATGCCTTGTAAATTTCATCGAAATACGTGCATGTGTCAGGCACTGCGCAGCCGCGAAAGTCGTACCAGCGCGATGGCCAGTAATGGAAATGCAAGCCCGACTGCGGTAACAACCATGAGCAGCATGCCAAGCTCACTGTAATCCGCCGGCACAGACAAATTGCCGGTCGCGGGATCCTCCACATCGCGCGTGACCGTGAAGATCTGGTTCAAGTACTTTGTTCCTAATTGACTCGCCGAAAGGGCAAGATTGGTGAACGACGCCATGACTGCGAAGAAGGTGGCCTTCAAGTTCTCTGGTGCGGAGTTTGCGATCCAGGCGAGCATCGGGATCATGGCGACCTGACCGAGCGGCGACTCGAGGGCGGTATCGACCAGAGCGATAAATCGCGCGTCCACCAAACCGCCGGTGTGGGCTGCGGTCCACTCGTGAAGACCATAGAACATGCCGATGATCGGCAGGCTCAGGCAGGTGCTCACTGCGGTGAGAACCACCACAACATAGGCGATGGATCTCTCCGCCATGAAACGCCTGAAAATGAACATGCCGAACAGCGTGATGGTGCTCGTAATCAGGGACAGCACCGAGAGGAACTGTTGGTCGAAACCCAGTTCGTCGATCATCCACCAGGTCGAGCCCGCACCGGGCGTTGGGATGGCCCGGTACACGAAAATGATGATCGCGGTCCCCACCAGTGTGCGGCTGGCTTCGGCGTCCAGCGCGCTCACCAGCCGCGACATCAAAAACAAGATGATGGCGAGTGAACCCACGAAAATGATTTCCTGATTGTAGGGTATGCCGCTAAGCCCGGCAGAGAGGGTGAATATCGCGAAGATAAGGCTGCCCCCGAGAATCCACCAGTTCGGTCGCGTTGGGGCTGTATGCCCCTCGACCAGATTTCTCGCTTCCTTCGCAGCATACCCCTGGCTCTCGAGCCGCCTCCTGTCGCGTCGTTTCAGATACCCGCCGAGCAGGACGCCAAGCACTGAAACCACTGGAATCAGCAGCGCGAGCTTGTAGATCTGGACATACACTTCGGATTTCATGTCACCGGACATGGCTTCCACGCCGCTGAACAAGGCCACGTTGAGCAGCGCTACGGCAACGCTTCCGCCGATGATCGCCACCCGCCCCAGGGTTTGCATGGTGGTATGCATCAGCCGGCGCCGTTCCGCCTCTACCGGCTGTCCGTCCTCGTCAATACGAGGAACGGCCTCTACGGTCATCGCGTCCGCCACCACGTCCTGAACCACATAACCCACCGGCGCGAGCAACGCGCTCAGTACGAACCAGGCCTCCACCGGCATGATCGTACGCATGGCATCGGTATGCGCAAGCAACCCGATCATAATGAGGAGACTGCCCGCAATCAGTGTGGCGCCGACGTACACGAGCGCCGCCTTATGCCGCCAGATGAGATCGACAAGATGGCCGAGCGGCATCTTCAACGCCCAGGGAATGCCAGCCCAGAATCCCAGTGCCGCCAGGAATTCCGCCGATAGCCCCAGGAAGTCTTTAACGAAGAATGTCCCGACGATACCGGTAAGCCCGGAAATGCCAGCCGCCACGTAGACCATGAGCGGTGGCAAATAGGAAATTCGCAGTTCACGTCCGAGCTCGAGGACGGTGCGGTCAAACCAACGTTGAATGTTGACCAAGAATGAAATCATAAAATCTATGAAATGATCGTTACGTGGCTTATGGGCGCGAGCGGCATTCTATCGGGAGAAACCATTGCAGGTCACCTATATATTTGCTGGAGTAAACAGCATGATAGGATCATGCGAGTATTGCCATCCATCGTCAGCGACAATCTTCAGATGGCCAACGCACGGCCCCACGCCGCCGAAGGCACAGGCTATGACACGGTGCGGGCTGAGAGAATCAGCACGAGATGTTTCTGCCATTGGCCGCAGCGGTCACGACCACCGAGCGCGTCGAGCTTGGCACCTCTGTGATTATCGCGTTTCTGCAGAAGCTGGTGGCGTTTTCCTGTAATCGCCGTTGGTTTTTGCCCAGTTTGTGGCGCTCGCCGTATGGCGGAGACGGCGGCCCACCTGGTCGAGCAGGTCAGGCCCCAGGAGCCGGTTTGCCCATGGGTGGGCTTGTTTCCCATCTCGCTCCGGCATCGCACGCACCAAAGTCGCACCGGCTTCCCCCCCTGTTCCAGGTCATCCACCGCGCCCGTTCGACCTTTATCATCAAGCAAACCGGTTTGATACATGCCAAAACTCAAACCGGTGCCCTCTCCCTCATTCAGCAGTTTGTCTCTGCTGCCAATTTCATTATCCACCTTCATTGGCTAATGCCCGATAGCTTCTATAGCCTCACGGACTTTGTTTTTGAGAAACCTCTGGTTGCTCGTACTCCAGCACACTTAGAGAGAGTGCCTCTAATCATTTAGAGCCCCGGCCCAGGGAAGAGGTCCCACAACAGGTTTTGACCTAGCCATCTGGGTTGCAAAGCCCTGCCGACCTTGGCGTTACCAGACATTGACCCACTCAATCCGTATCAGTTGCTCTGCTCCTTGTACAAGCAAAAGTGTCTTACGTTTTCTTAATCCTCAATTCCTGATCATCTGGTCACAAAAAACGCTTTGTCATGTATCTTATTCTTCCTAAAAGAAGAACATCAAAACGGACGTTTATGATCATTCGACCCCATGGGTTCATGGAAGGCCGAGCAGCAGAGGCAACCGCTGCTTGATGCAAACGCTATTTACGGAGAAAAATTTTAAGAGTAGGATGTCTTTCATGAGATCTTCACCAAAACGCTTTGCTCTCTTTCTCATCGGCCTGTTCCTCGCATTCAGCTTCAATGCCTATGCGTGCGTGGTGCCGATCTATGCCGACTTGCCGACGCATCAAGTCAGCGACTGCACCATGCCGGGCAAAGGACCCGTATCCCAATTTTGTGACGGTTTCCAATCTTTCCTGATTCAATCCGGAGCCGATCTTTCCTCAGCAGGTCTTTCCAATGTCATGCTTGTGGAAAGCAGTTCTTCTCTTTTTCTGGATTCGAGACTAACCGGAAAATTCGCCCCCATCCCTGCAAGAGGACTTTTGGCACCTTCGAAGAACATCCTTGTCCTTATCTCGGTTTTTCGTATTTGATTCCCTCCCCATTTGTTCATTCATCAGCACATTTCCTGAATTCACACAAGACGAATTATTCGTCTGACATGTTCAAGTTGGCTCGTGAAACACCGCGTGGCCACTTTCCAATATGGGTTAACCGTTGAAGACACGCAAAATATCATCGAATCCGTCATAGGAAGCGAAATTTTGCGTGGACGATCGAATGCCCCGAAGGTCATCTCCCATGATCGGTTGAATGGTGACCGCCACGCTGCTCATACGGTGTTCATCCCCAGCCTGTATTTCATCTGGTGGCCAAGGCAATTACAGAATAATGTTTAACTTGTTTACAATCGAAATGGGCCTGTTTCCCTTTCACACTCCCATTTTATGGAAGCGGACGATTTGGCTCCCGGTCATCCGGTTATTGTGTACGCTTTCCCGTTCAAAAAATACGGCACGGCTGAACCGGATACTCCGACATCGGGATCTGATGGTCATAATGGCCACCAACAATGATCATAGATAGGAAGGACCGGTGGATGCGCCGGATAAATTGAGCGAATACATGCGCGCCAAGAAAGATAACCACGACTTGAGGATAACACGGCGGACATTGCTGAAAGGCATTAGCGCGCTAGGACTCACTGAAGCTTTGGCCCGCCTCCTTCCACATTATGCCTCTGCAGACGCGCCCACAAACAGGGCGAACTCCCGTTCAGTGTTGAATGGACAGACCATTGATTTACGCATTGCCGAGTCTCCGTTTCAAATCGGCAAGTTAACAGGAATGGCAAAGACCATTAACGGCACGTTACCCGGTCCTTTAATTCGTTTGAAGGAAGGTGAAAACGTGACACTCAATGTCACGAACCGATTGATGGAAGATACGTCCATTCACTGGCATGGATTGCTGCTTCCGCCGGACATGGACGGTGTGCCCGGCGTCAGCTTTGCCGGCATCAAGCCGGGTTCGACCTTCACCTACCGCTATCCCATCCGGCAAAGCGGAACCTATTGGTACCACAGCCATTCCGGCTTGCAGGAACAGTCCGGTGTCTACGGACCGCTCATCATCGATCCGATTGAGCCGGAACCATTCAACTATGATCAAGACTTTGTCGTGTTGCTTTCGGATTGGACCTTCGAATCACCGGAAACGGTCTTCGCCAATCTGAAAAAGCAAAGCGACTATTATAATTTCCAGAAGCGCGCCGCTCCCGAATTCTTTTCCGATGTGTCACGAATGGGCCTGGGTGCCGCGCTGCAGAACTACCTGATGTGGGACCGAATGCGGATGGATCCCACGGACTTCGCGGACGTCACCGGGTACACCTATATCTATTTGATGAACGGCTTGGCACCGGAGCAAAATTGGACTGGGCTCTTTCGGCCAGGCGAGCGTATGCGATTGCGTGTTATCAACGCGTCGGCCATGACCTTTTTTGACTTGCGAATACCGGGCCTCACCATGACGGTCGTTCAAGCGGACGGACAAAACGTGCAGCCGGTGGAGGTGGACGAGTTTCGTATCGGACCGGCAGAAACCTACGATGTCATCATCCAACCTGGCGAGGATCGGGCCTACACGCTTTTTGCCGAGACGATGGATCGAAGCGGGTACGCACGCGGCACATTCGCTCCACGGGCAGGCATGACCGCCCCCCTCCCCGACCGTCGTCCGCGGCCTCTCCGAAGCATGAAGGACATGGGCATGTCCATGGAAAACATGGACATGGCCCACATGAAGAATCCCGAGCATCATAGAGAGGCACCGTCGAACAACCAGGGAATGGACGTACCCGGAAAACAGGAAACACAAAATATCCATGACATGAACGACATATCAGACATCACCATGGATAAACCTCGCCAATCAGAAATTCCCGGCAGCACGCCCGTCCAACATGCTCCAGGCCATCATGGTTCCGGCAACCAATCGGTCGCCGAGTATTCGCGTCAACAGCTGGATGAGCCTGGCATCGGGCTGGAGAATACCGGCACACGGGTGCTGGTCTACACCGACTTAAAAAGTCTTACACCCTACCCCGACCAACGGGAGCCTGGGCGTGAGATTGAACTTCACCTCACAGGCCATATGACCCGATACATGTGGTCCTTCGATGGCAAAAAATATTCAGAAGCCAAAGAGCCCATTTTCTTTCGTAATGGCGAACGGCTACGCCTCACCTTCGTCAACGATACGATGATGGAGCATCCCCTACACTTGCACGGGATGTGGATGCACTTGGAGAACGGGGCTGGAGCCTTCCTGCCGCGCAAACATACCGTCATCGTTAAACCGGCCGAGCGGGTTTCCGTCGCAATCACCGCTGACGCCCCAGGACGTTGGGCGTTTCACTGCCATCTGCTCATGCATATGGAAGCGGGAATGTTCCGCGTGGTTGAGGTTTCCGGCGAGGAACCTACGGTACGTTCATGAGGACATCGTTTCGATGCCTCCTCTCACTCACGGTCATCAGTCTCCTCATTTGGGATTTCAATTCGTCGGTCATCTTTGCCCAATCTATCCCCGGCGAATCAACCACCGCTCATGAACACACTCACCACCCCCATACGATACAGCCGGAAGGACAGGCTGGCACCCAATCCGGGAAATTCAGAGAAATGTCGGACACGGGATCCCCTGTATCCAAAGAAGCGGACTGGCCCAGTCCTGTCATGGATGAGCAAAGCCACGGTTTTTTTCTGGCCGATATTCTGGAATATCGCCCACAAGTGGGTGGCACCGGGAGTAAGGACGATTACCGGTGGGATGTGGAAGGCTGGTACGGCGGAGACTACAACCGTATGTGGTTTAAAAGCGAAGGGCAACGGAATACCGCATTCAAAGCAGACTACGACATCGACTCACAACTCCTCTACGGACGATTTATCCAGCAGTATTACGACTTTCAAATGGGAGGGCGTCTCGAAACACAATCCTTTCGGGGCCGAAACGTCACGCGCGGCCTGGCCGTGATCGGGCTACAAGGCCTGGTTCCGTATAAATACGAAATACAACCTGCCCTCTTCATCAGTCAGGACGGTGACGTATCCGCACGCTTGATGACCACCAAAGATCTTTCGTTGAGTCAACGACTGATTCTCCAAGCACGCTTTGAAACGAATGCGGCGATTCAACGCGTCAGGAAATTCACGACCGGTTCGGGACTTAATAATCTCGAACTGGGGTTTCGCCTGCGCTATGAAATTCGACGTCAGTTTGCCCCTTACCTGGGAATCTCCCTGGACAAAAGTTTTGGAGACACGGCCACGCTTGTGCGGGATGAAGGCGGAAATCCCAGTCAGATTCGCTTCGTGGTTGGTGTACGCGCCTGGTTCTAGGAGGGAGGACTTCACGAAGCGTCCTTACTGAGAACCATTTTATCTCTGGTCTAGACCAGGCCTCATCCAACATTTCCCCTCCCAACATATTTACATTTCAAAAATTCCCTGTCCCTATTTACACTCAAGGGTTTTGGACAGTTTCTTCAGGATAGTTCCCCATTTAAGGTACTGAAAGAGTTGCTTGGTCTTATTCATTCTTAGTGCTGCGCTGAATTGTGTGTGCAGCCCTCACAGATGGAGGATTTCACGATGGCTCATCAACATCAGTCCTGTGTAGATGCTTGTGTGCGCTGTGCCCGGGAATGCGAGTGTTGCGCAAATCAATGCTTGGGCGATATGCCTGATTGCGCCCGCCTCTGTATCGATTGCGCGGATGTCTGCTGGTCCTGTACGGCATTCATGAGCAGAGATTCGGAATTTAGTGCCGAGCTCTGCGGTATCTGTGCCACCATTTGTGACGCCTGCGCTGCGGAATGCGAAAAACATGACAATGAACATTGCCGAAGATGTGCGGAAGCCTGCCGTCAATGCGCGGAGGAATGCCGCAAGATGGGTAAAAGCGCAGGAACTCGGCAACAGCCTGCCGGGGCTAGCCGCTAATCGTGTTGTCAATACGACTCGGACAAGGTGCTTTCCCTTGCCCGACACCATAGCTTGAAAAGTCTCCCAACCTTTGCCCCACACCTTTAATCTAGGGGCATGATTTTGACTAAGAGGTAATTATTTTTTTATTGGACACCCTGGATATTTACCCAGCTGAAACACTTGCCCAAATCCATAGAGGCCGCCAAGCTACGAAATAGACCGCCCCACAAGCCTGGCGCAATAGCCATTTTTGTCCTTTGTCCTGGAGGGCTTTCAATAAGAGTAGAAGGGCGGAGATACCTCCCCTTTAGCTCAAATCCACCTCAACGTAGTGATCCCGGCGGTCGTCCACCAGGTGGATACTGCCTTGCGGTCGCCCTTTCGCATCTAGGCCCACTCCATCGATCTCGACACCGTCCATCGTTAAACGGCTCACCTGGTTCGGCTTTTCACCAACGCGCTTAAAGGTGATGTGATAGACGGTCTCGCGAAAGCGATAGTGAACTTTGTACGACTCCCAATAGCCTGGTATACACGGTCGCATGCACAGATGATCCACTTCCAGATGCAGGCCAAGAAGCGTTTCCACAGCCAGTCGGTACATCCAGCCTGCCGCTCCGGTGTACCACGTCCAGCCCCCCCGGCTGGTGTGTGGCGGCGCACCGTAAATATCCGCGCACATGACGTAGGGCTCGACCTTATAGCGTTCAATATCATCCGGTTGACTCCCGTGATTGATGGGATTGAGCATGTTGAACAATTCCCACGCCCGCTCCCTGTCACCCAACATGGCAAACGCCGTTGTCGTCCAAATGGCGGCATGGGTGTATTGGCCACCATTTTCGCGGACGCCGGGCACATAGCCTTTGATATAACCCGGTTCCAGATCTGAGGTATCGAATGGCGGAGCAAGGAGTTGAATGAGTTGAGCCTCGCGTCGCACCAGGCGTGTGTCCACCGCCTCCATCGCCTGACGGGCTCGATTGGGATCGCCGCCACCCGAAATGACCGCCCAACTCTGGCTGATCGAATCAATCTGGCATTCGGCATTCTCGGACGAGCCCAGGGGGGTGCCATTATCGAAATACGCCCGCCGATACCATTCGCCATCCCAGGCACTGGCCTCAATGTTGTCGCGCAGCAGCGAAGCCTGCCCGGTGCACATTTCGGCAAACGCCTCGTCACCTCGACGACGAGCCAGGGCTGCAAACAGCTGAAGGTTTTCGTACAGGAACCATGCCAGCCACACACTCTCACCCTTGCCATCACGACCGACGAGATTCATCCCGTCGTTCCAATCTCCACAGCCCATGAGGGGTAATTGATGTTCACCGAAACGTAATCCATGTTTGATTGACCGCACGCAATGTTCATAGAGGCTGGCCACTTCAGTCGAACGTTGCGGCTGGTCGTAGTATGCCTCCTCTTCCGGATTCAACTCACGGCCCTCAAGGAAATGGACCGACTCGTCGAGGATTCCCGTATCGCCGGTGGCCAGAACATACCGGCAGGCGGCATACGGAAGCCACAGATAATCATCGGAGAAATGCGTCCGTACGCCTTGTCCATTGGGCGGATGCCACCAATGTTGTACGTCACCCTTGCGGAATTGACGCTCGGCACAACGAAGCAACTGCTCCCGGGCAAGCCAGGGCGTGGCATGAATGAGCGCCATGGTGTCTTGCAATTGATCACGGAAACCGTAGGCCCCACCGGACTGATAATACCCGCTTCGTCCCCAGAGGCGGCAGGACAAAGTCTGGTAGACCAACCAACCGTTGGCCAACACGTCCAACGCTCGATCCGGCGTCTCCACATGCACCGCTCCCAGAGTCCGGTTCCAGTGGTCCCACACCGCTTCCAAGGCCCAACGTGCACCAGCCGGTCCGCCGAATCGTTCGATAAAATATTGCGCCTCATCGGTGTTGCGGGCTGCGCCAAAGATGAACACGATCTCCCGCTCCTGCCCCTCGGCCAGTTCGATCGAGGTCTGTATGGCCGCGCAGGGATCAAGACCCGCGCCGGTTTTACCGGATAAACGCTTGAGGCGCATTGCGGCCGGGCTGGCCAGGGAGCCATTGCGGCCAATGAACTCTGTACGGTTTCCCGTCACCGTGCGCTCTCGCTCGCTGACCTGAACAAAGACCATTCGATTGGCACATTCGCGGCCATACGGATTGCGGGCAAACAGGGCCCCGCTGTGTGGATCCGTCTCGGTCACAATGTGCATCATATTGGTGTGGCGCCACTCTCCGAGTACCAACTCCCAATACCCGGTCAGCGACAATCGACGCGGCCCCTTCGAATGGTTGCGCAGCTTGATCACCACAAACTTCACCGGTGCGTCCATGGCGACATAGGTGAACAGTTCCGAGGCGATGCCGGCTTCGTGATGCTCGAACACGCTGTACCCGAACCCGTGCCGACACACATAGCCGGACCGACCGGATGCGGGCAATGGCGTCGGCGACCAGAACGCACCGGTTTCCTCATCGCGAATGTAGAGCGCCTCGCCGCTCCTGTCGCTCAGCGGGTCATTGTGCCATGTGGTCAGCCTGAACTCGTGCGCGTTTTCCACCCAGGTATACGCGCTCCCGCTCTCGCTGACGACCGTGCCAATGTGTGGGCTGGCGATGACATTTGCCCAGGGCGCCGGCGTATATTCACCAGGTTCAAGAGTGACGACATATTCGCGCCCATCGGGCGTGAACCCACCCAGACCGTTACAAAAAATTTGTTCACGGGCCGCCAATGGTTGGGCCGCTATGACTGCCGGTTGCCGCAATGACTCCAAACGGTCCGGCAGACGCACGACCGGGACGAGGCGCTCCACCTGTTCGAGTAATGTTTCGGCGCTATCGGTCAGCACGACGCGGGCGACTGTCTGGAACAAGACCCGATCCTCCTCGGACAATTCTTCGGCACGTCGCACAAAGACCCCACCCGGTCTGTCAATAATTTGCGCTTCGGGACCCGCATTGATTAACCCCATGATCTGATCTTGCAGCACCGCCCGATAGCCAGAGAAATCCTCATTCACGATCACCAAATCCGCAATCAAACCCTTCATCCTCCAATACCCATGAGCTTGCAGGACCTGTTTGACCAGGTCAATGCGGTTCCGGTCACCGATACGGAGCAGGACGATCGGCAAATCGCCCGAGACGACAAAACGCCAAAGCCCTGACTGACCAAGCTGGTTGCGGGCAATGACGCTCGGTGCAGCACGGTGCAAGCCATTGGCGAAAATGACGGAGGTGGCCAGGCGTCCATAGACCTGAGCCTCCGATTCGGTGGCGTTGAGGTGACGCAAAACCTCCTGACTCTGGAACCATGCCATTTCAAAGGCACGCTCAACGAAGTGCCGGTCACAATACTTCTCAAGCAACGCCAATGCGACCTCACGGGTTTCTGCGACACCGGAGATGATCTGGACGGTCGCGGATTCGTCAGGTAACAACGTGATGGTACGGCGGATGGCCACGATAGGATCCAGCACCGACCCATCTGTGTTCGACAACATCGACGGACTTTCGCGACTTTCCAGGGCAACCGGGTTGGCCGCCGTTCGCCCCCGCCCGACAAATTTAGCGCGGTCGGTCTCGTATGACGGCTCGTCGGCCACAGCCCCGGGCGCGGCCAACAGGTGAAACATCCACGGCATCGCCTCCCCAGGAGTGCGGGCACGCCGCCGGCAGAGGATCGCCTGACGGTCCGGCAGGATTTCAGTTTGCACGAACAGGTTGCTGAATGATCGATGGGCCAGGTCGGCATTCAATGGCGCCAGGACGACCTCCGCATAACTCGTCACCTCGATATGACGGATACGAGTCGACAGATTAGTGAGCGTGACGCGTCGGATTTCAACATCGTCTTCAGGTGACACGCTGATCTCCGTGTGCGCCTCAATCCCCTGGTCACGCCGCCGATATTCGGCGCGCCCCTGCACAAAAATTGCTTCATAGTGATCGGCCTTGCGCAAAGTCGGTTGATGCGCCGTTGACCAGTACCGTCCCGAGTCGCGGTCACGCAAGTAGATGAATGTGCCCCAACAATCGGACGTGACGTCCTCGCGCCAACGGGTCACGGCCAGGTCACGCCAGCGACTGTACCCGCCACCGGCATGAGTCGCCATGAGGTGGTACCTGCCATTGGACAACAGATGCACTTCAGGTATCGGCGTGTTCGGGTCGAGAAACACGCGCATGATTGCCCCACCTTCCGCAGCAGCAGGCCGCGCGGCGGCGCTCACTTCAGCCGCATGCGGATGCAACGTCGCTCCCTTCTTCGGCACACGCTCCTGCAGCAACAATTCCGTCGCCCGTATCTGTGGAGCAGACATGAAACGGCGCTGCATCGGTTGATTGAGCAAGACATGCGCAAAAGCCAACAGGCTCATGCCTTGATGATGCGCCATGAATGTGCGCACGATGGCGTGATTCTTCCCTCGAGGCACGCGTGAGGGCGTGTAATCCACCGCCTCGTAGAATCCGTAGACGCCACAGAATCCATTGGTCGCCATGGTCTGTAAGTTGCGACAGGCTTCTCTCGGCATCACTATGAGCGCCAGCGCGCTGGCGTACGGCGCGATGACCAGATCGTCTCCCAGTCCCCGCTTAAAGCCCAGCCCGGGAACGCCAAACGCCCGGTATTGATAGACGTGGTGCATATCGGTGGCGTTATAGCAGGATTCGGATATGCCCCAGGGCACCGCTCGTTGTCGGCCGTATTCGATCTGGCGCGACACCGCAGCCCTGCAGGTCTCCTCCAACAAGGTGTTCTGGTAACTCGGCATAATCAGTTGCGGCATGAGATACTCGAACATCGAGCCGCTCCACGAAATTAAACTCACGGCGCCGCCATAACTGGTCAGCTGACGCCCGAGTGAGAACCAATGCTTTTGCGGGACTTGTCCCTGGGCGATAAGCAGAAAACTTGCCAGGCGTGCTTCTGATGCCAGCAAATCGTAACAGGACGGATCACGGCGCCGTTCCCCCACATCGTATCCAATGGTCAGCAGACCGCAGGACGTATCATAAAGAAACTCAAAGTCCATCACCGCCAATTCGCGGCAACGATCAACCAGATCGTCGATGATTCTCATCCGTTCCACCGCACTCGTATGCGCGGATACGCCCACCCCGGCTGAAGACAGCCCTTCCGTCCCCACGCCCGGCTTTCTGGCCAGTTCCGCCAGTGTCGGGATGGTAGTGAAGTGCCGCGGCTCGGGCACCAACCATCTCAGGTCATCTCGCAGTGCGCAGGATTGCTGATCGAATGCCTGCGCCCACTGATACAGTTCGCCATCGATATCGCTATCCGCCGGGAGCCAGGCCACCAGGTCCCCGGCAGTGCGGTGAATCTCTTCCAGCAGCCGATCGGCAGCCGCCAATGTCTGTGGCTCCCCGTTCAATGTGAGTGTATGAAGATTGTCCTGAAGAGCCTTGATCTTCTTCGAAAGGTCCGGGGCTGGTCTCGAGGGCACGTGTTCGGCAAGGACCTGTAAGGTGTCCTGCAGGCCACGAAACGGGCACGAGGACAGCACCGGCTGATCTTTCAACTCGGCCAAACCCGCTTGCAAAGTGAGCAAACTGCCGGCCAGGTTTCCGCTGTCCACCGACGAGACATAGAGCGGACGAAGCGGTTTCAGCGTGCGTGTGTCGTACCAGTTATATAAATGGCCGCGGTAGCGTTCCAGCTTTTCCATCGTCGCCAAGGTGTGATCCGTACGCCGCAGAAATTCTCCGGCGGAAAGGTACCCGAAATCGTAGGCAGACAAGTTCGCCAGTAGCGACATGCCGATGTTTGTCGGCGAGGTGCGGGAGGCGATGCCCGAAGCCGGATATTCCTGGAAATTATCGGGTGGCAGCCAGTTGTCCTCCGGACTGACGAACTTCGCGAAGAAACGCCACGTTCGCCGGGCCGAGGCCCGAAGGAAGGCCCGTTGCTCAACGGTCAAGTCCGGGACGGGAACCACAAGGGGCAGACTGATCCACCAGCCGATGACTGGCGACCCCAGCCAAAGCAACAACACGGGCGCACAGAAAAGCCACTCATCCGGCCGGCTGACCCCTAAGGCAAAGATCAGGACCACCGCCAGAGCAGGCCCGATCCACATCTCCATAAAAAAATCACGCAATGTCCGTCGTGCATTGCGACGGACATAGGATCGCATATGCCAGAGTAACAATCCCCGTCTCGTGAACAGCATCCGCACCCCCGAGCGCAGAATCGCATTCAGGCTAATCAGCGTCTCGTAGGGCAACAAAACCACGGTGAGCACCGCGAGCATGAACGGATGGCCTGTGGATTTGCTTTTGAGGATGAGGTGCACCAGCCAATCCCGCTCTTCAGGTTTCCGGATGAAATCGATCATGGCTCCGAGCACGATGGGCAAAAATACCACCCCCCCGACCAACAGAGTCCAGACCCATGCCGATCCCGGACCAAACAGCCAACCACCGACCAGCAAGGCCAGCAGTGAGGGGGACACAAGGCTGCGTCGAAGATTGTCAAATATTTTCCACACCGACAAGGCTGTCAGCGGGTTCGGTGGCCGTTGCGCCTTCGATCCATTGGGCCATGGCGGTCCAGGCACATGCGGGAGCAGCCAGCCGGCAAGTTGCCAGTCACCGCGTATCCACCGATGTCGCCGGCTAGACTCTATGGCGTAACTGGCCGGATGCTCTTCAATGATATCGACATCGGTGACCAGTGCTGAACGTGCATACCCGCTTTCCAGCAAGTCATGACTGAGAATGAGGTTCTCCGGAAAGCGTCCATCGACGGCCTGGCGAAACGCATCCACATCGTAAATGCCTTTACCGATGAACGACCCCTCACCGAAAATATCCTGATACACATCCGAGACCTCGCGCGTATAAGGATCGACGCCTGATTCACCTGCGAACAGTTTCGTAAACCGTGATTGACCGGCACTGATCAGGCTGATTGACGTGCGTGGTTGAAGAATGGCGTAGCCTTCGATGATACGTCCCTGGTCGGGATCGTATACCGGCCGATTGAGAGGATGAGCCATGTTGCCGATCAAGGTGCGTGCCGTGTCACGGGGTAGTTGCGTATCGGTATCCAACGTGATGACATATTTGATTGAACTGAGAAGGGATGAATCACCGACAATATTCGAGAAGGCCGTTTGCCCCTCTCCCCGCAGCACGGCGTTGAACTGCTCCAGCTTGCCGCGTTTGCGCTCATACCCCATCCACACTTTTTCGTATGGATTCCACATCCGAGGCCGGTGAAACAGATAGAAGATGCACGGGCGGTCCTCGCGGTAGGTCTCATTGAGCGCCTGGACACCTGCGGAAGCCCGGGCGAGCAAGGCGTCATCATCCGGCAGCATACGCTCAGGCGCGTCACGAAAATCCGTCAGCAAGGCAAAGAAAAGATTGGGATCGCGATTCCCCAGATATCGGATCTCCAGAGCTTCGAGAAGATCATCAATCTCTTGGGACCTGCTCAGCAAGGTGGGAACAACAACCATCGTGCGGTGAACGGATGGAATACGCCCTGAGAAATCCAAGCGTGGTAACGCCCGAGGCGCCAAGGTCAGCGTGACCACCAGATTCACCAACGAGACGGCCAGCGCCGAGACACCCATCATCCCGGTTATCCCCAAAAACCAGAACCGCCAATCATCCGGCCCGAACCCCTCGAAAGCGAACAGCACGACCGATGTCGCCAGGGCAGTGAGCAACAGGATGGGTCCGAGATACAGGGTCAGGCGAAAAGGCCGACTCGCCCGGCTGAACCGCAATTTCCACGACACACGGCAGTTCACCCCACGTTCCAGTACGTCGCGTCCGTGATCGATCAGGTAGTATCCGACATGAGACGCACGGTCGTTGGAACCCATTCGCTCTGCAGCAGTCTGCGCAAGCTCAATGGCTTGGCGTGCCACCGCCCATTCACTGCACGAACTGCCTCTCGCCACATCTTCGATGACATGCCGATACCGGTCGCGGGTCGCGAAATCCTGGTTGGTGTACATTCCCGTCGGGTCTTCACACAATATCTGTTCGACGACACTGAGCGACTCGACGTAATTCTTCCAGTCCATTGCTCCGATGAAACGCAGACTCCCGATACTGTTGGCGATGGAGATCTGATTGGTCGCGGCCGTTCGGCCTGCCGCCTCCGACAACTGCGTCGCCGTCACCCCTTGTTCGAGTAATTTATGTTCGACCCAGGTTTGAATGAACGCCATAGCCGGCCCCTGAGCCTGGAGTCTTGCGTAAAATTCCTCCACAAACGGTGCGGTCAACGGCACATCGGCATTGGCGAACTCGGCGAGCAACTGAACCAGCTGTTTCGGTTCTTCTTCAGCCATCGCATGCATGCGGTCTGCCCAACTGATAGCCGCGTCGCGCTCCTCGCGCCGACGGGCAATACGCAACCCCACGCGACGAAGGTTTTCCAGGAGCGCCAACTGCAGCATAATCGGGAATGCCCACAATTCGCCCAGTTTTAACGGTTCAACGGTCTGGTAGGCGGCGACGATATGGATGGCATTGTCGCTGTCGACACGACCGTCCATATGAGAGATCAACTCCAACGCCAGGTCATAGATTCTGGGAAAACCGGCTGACGGGCCATCAGCCAGTCGCGGTAACTGCCGGCTGTACCCTCGCGGCAGATGCCGACGTGCCAGAACGATCTGCTGCTCGATAAGGTAAAAATTATCAAGCAACCATGCCTCTGCCGGAACGATCCGTTGTCCGGGCGTCACGGCGGCTGTCACAAGATCATACGCCGCCAGCAACACGCGCTCATTGTCCGCCAGCCGCGGTAATAATCTGTCCGGCCCGGGGTGCGGATCGATTTTATGCTGACCGGCTAGCGTGACCGCATGACGTTTCAATTGCTCGATGCTGAACAGCTCCGAGCGCAGCAACTCTGTATCCCCGGCGTCACGCAACGCATTCAGTGCGGGTAATAAAAATCCGAATTTTTTTCCGAAATTTTTAATGACGATGACATTCTCCTCGCTCGAACTTTGGGTTGTTCGCGCAGTACCGGCCTTATGACCTGTGTGTGCCAAAATGTCATGCTACGTGTTTTCAACACGTCAGCCAGTGACCTGTCGATGGCCAATGTTTACATTGTCTTGGCTGGGATTGAGATTAACAGGGTAAAAACGGACAGTGCGGGAGCACAGCTTTTTGCTGGCACTCAAGAACAAAGGTTTAGAGCTTGCTCGAATTTGATTGAGCCCCGCACACGTCTCAGACCGTTCAACTGCGGATTGTTCAAGCTTTAAACTCACGCTCCTGTCAGCTTAAGCCATGTTAACACTATATTCATGTACGGATATAGGGAACGCGATAGCATTAGAGCGGGTGGAAAAACTGTTGACAATTTCTATGACTCGAACTTCGGGTTGGCTTCCCCATGACAAAGGTATTTCACTATACTGAATCAACAAGTTCATCTTTGAGCGCCGACCGAGCCGAAAGGCCCTATCGTATGCCACTGAGAATTTCCACCTCGGGCCGGATGACCTACTTACTTTCTTCTCTTGATGACAAGGACCATAACAATGGAACACGACTCTCCTACTCCCAAAGATAAGCCCCGGCGACGGGAATTAAGCATGGCGAAGGTAGAGCAGGTGAAAGACCCTGTCTGCGGCATGATGGTGGATCCGCTTACCGCAGCAGGAAAATTCGAGCATGCGGGCACCATGTATTACTTCTGCAATCCCCGTTGCCAGGACAAATTCAGCCATGATCCGGATGGCTATCTCACCGGAAAACACCAGCAATCGATGGATACGGACAATGCGAAGCCGGGCGCCAAATATATTTGCCCGATGTGTCCTGGTGTGGAATCTGCCAAACCGGCGGCTTGTCCGAAATGCGGCATGGCGCTTGAGCCGGACATCGCCGTCGCCCCGGCGACTAAAACGGAATATGTCTGTCCCATGCATCCGGAAGTGGTACAGGACCAACCAGGGTCTTGTCCGAAATGTGGCATGGCCCTCGAACCGAGGGAAATCACACTTGAAGAAGAAGAAAATCCCGAACTCCAAGACATGATGCGCCGATTCTGGATTGGTCTCGTGTTGGCCTTCCCGGTATTTCTCCTTGCCATGTCCGAAATGATTCCCGGCCAACCCGTCCAGCAAATTCTCTCGCCGTCGGTCAATGCATGGGTGCAATGGATATTGGCGACGCCGGTGGTTGTATGGTGTGGATGGCCCTTCTTCCAGCGCGGATGGGCTTCGCTCGTCAACCGCAGTTTGAACATGTTTACATTAATTGCATTGGGAACCGGTACGGCCTATGTCTATAGCGCCGTGGCCACAGTGGCTCCTCACCTCTTCCCTGATTCCTTCCGGGGAGAAGGTGGAGAAGTCGCCGTGTATTTTGAAGCGGCTGCCGTCATCACCGTCCTCGTACTCTTGGGCCAAATCCTGGAATTACGGGCACGCAGCCAGACAGGCAGCGCCATTAAAGCCCTGCTTGGCCTGGCCCCAAAAACTACCAGGCGCATTCGCGAGAATGGTGAGGAGGAAGATGTCCTCGTGGAAGCAGTGCAGCCGGGAGACAAGCTTCGTATCCGCCCCGGAGAGAAAATTCCGATCGACGGAGTCATCCTTGAAGGGCAAAGTGCTGTAGATGAATCCATGATTACCGGAGAATCGATCCCGGTGGAAAAAGAGGCAGAGGCTCAGGTCACCGGGGGAACTGTCAATGGCACGGGAACGTTGGTGATGCAAGTTGAACGAGTCGGCCGGGATACCGTGCTGGCGCAGATTGTTCGCATGGTGAGCGAAGCCCAACGCAGCCGGGCGCCCATTCAACGGATGGCCGACCAGGTAGCCGGCTATTTTGTCCCGATTGTCGTAGGAATTGCGGTACTGACCTTCTTGATCTGGGCTTTTTTCGGTCCGGAGCCTCGTATGGCTCACGCCCTGGTCAATGCGGTCGCCGTCCTCATTATTGCCTGCCCCTGCGCGTTGGGTCTCGCCACCCCCATGTCCATTATGGTGGGAACCGGACGAGGAGCCACAGCCGGCGTCCTGATGAAACATGCAGAAGCCCTGGAACAATTAGAGAAAGTGGATACCCTCGTCGTCGATAAAACGGGAACCCTCACGGAAGGCAAACCCAAACTGATGTCGGTCGTGTCTCTTTCCGATATGAGGGAAGATGACCTGTTGCAATTGGTTGCCAGCCTGGAACGAAACAGCGAACATCCGCTGGCCTCGGCCATTGTGAACGGGGCAAAAGACAAAGGGCTGGAGTTATGGAAGACTCAGGATTTTCAGTCCAAAACCGGAAAAGGCGTGACCGGAACCGTTCAGGGAAACAAGATGGCACTCGGAACACGGAAGTTTTTGAAAGAAGAGTCCCACGTGAGTCACGAGGCCTTCGGACCGTTAGCGGAGAAAGCCGAGGACCTGCGCCGTGACGGCCAAACCGTTATGTTTGTGGCCATTGCTAATCGGATCGCCGGCCTCATCGGAGTCGCCGACCCGATTAAACCATCAACGTCGGAAGCCATTCGCCTGTTGCATGAAGAAGGGATTCAAGTGGTCATGGTGTCCGGCGACCATCAGCAAACAGCGCAGGCGGTCGCACAGAAGCTGGGCATCGATGAGGTGAAAGCGGAAGTGTTGCCCGAGGAGAAAAGCCGAATCATTCAACAACTCCAGGCAAAAGGAAAAGTCGTGGCCATGGCAGGAGACGGCATCAATGACGCACCCGCTCTCGCTCAAGCCCATGTCGGCATTGCCATGGGGACCGGCACAGATGTGGCCATGGAAAGTGCCGGAGTCACCCTGGTCAAAGGTGATCTTCGAGGCATTGCCCGAGCCCGTCGGCTCAGCCAGGCCACCATGCGCAACATCCGGCAAAATCTCTTCTTTGCCTTTTTCTACAATGCCATCGGAGTGCCGATTGCCGCCGGCATTCTCTATCCGGCATTCGGCATACTCTTGAGTCCGATGATAGCCGCTACCGCGATGACCTTTAGCTCGGTCTCGGTCATTACCAATGCCCTCCGATTACGATCAGTCAAACTCTAACACGATCCTGAACCTGGCCGGATCCTGCCGAAGATTGAGTCGTGACTTTGCCAAACGTCCACAGTCGAGCCGGCAGCACACTTTGAAACAATGCCCAGTGCTTAGCCTGTCTCCGGGACCTCGCACAGTTCGGCCTTACTGGACGAATATGGTTGAACATCCATTTGTTCACAATCGTGCGGTGAAGATAATCAACCACCGTCTGGTTTCCACACAGTCTTCTGTCCGATAATCGGTCATAGCTCAATGTGTCTTCACAAGGGAAATAATCATTTCCGAGGCATTTCGATCCTTATCCGCATAGCCCATTGATGAAATGCTCTGGAACCAATGTTGCATTGGCCAGGGCTCATGAACAGGATAGGGTGATATGATTTCGCTCAACCTACTTATAAACGGCTTATGGTTTTGACCATTTCATCCATTTACCTGAGAGGAGAAGTCTATGCATAACGTTCCAGTCCTGGCCCTAACGATGTTCTTAGGTCTTCTGCTTGTCAGCCTGCCCAATGACAGCGAAGCCAAAAAGGAAAAAGGAGACAAAGAAAAGGAAATGGTGGAGTTAGCCACCACGACCAAAGTATCGATTGAAGAAGCCATCAAGGTTGTGAAGGAAAAAATGCCGGGAACGGTCATCGAAGCCGAACTGGAAAAAGAGGAAGGCAAGATCGTATGGGAAGTGAAAGTCGTGACGGCCACAGGGGAATTGAAAGAAGTATTCGTTGATGTCCAAACGGGACAATTTGTCCAGATTGAGGAAAAGCCAAAGCAAGAAAAGAGTCGCCATCATGAAAAAGAAAAAGCCTCGCACGATTAAATGATGTTCCAAGGTTCACAGGGCGAAGAAATGATCCAGGTTCGAAATCATGTTGGAAAACGATAGTCAAATAGTTCAGAATCGTGGACAGGGAAGACTGTGACCCGACGATTTTTTTTTAACTATCTCGGATGAACGCCCGCATGGGCTAGGCATGTAGAAAAATGCCGGTTTTAACAACCGGTCTTCTTTCACCGGCAAACACGATCACCTGATACCATTCGTGAGTAATAGGGTATGCATGATTGCTCCCCGTTGGAACACTCCTCAAAGACCATGGTCGATCAAGCGGCACATTCAAACCCTGGGGATTTTGGCCATCATCACCTTAGCCCTTGCCATTATGCTGGGCGTTCAAGTGCTCGGACACAGGGAATCAGCCGTGGTCGATGAGGCGATCCGTGAAATGGATCACCTGCAGGACCAGTTGATGGCACGCTATGAGTATATGAGGGGCACTATTCCGAATATTGAATCGGAAGAGAGTGAACTCTGGGGTGGGGAAGAACTGCTGCGTTCGATCCTGCAATCCGCTTTAATGAAGGCGGAAGGCGTCGAGGGTGGATTTTATCGTCTCCAAGATCAAACATTCTTAGGATACGCCTACCCCACCTATCACGGATCGGAAACGAAAAACGAGATTCCGACAACAGAACGACCGGCGATCCAACAACTCATCAATCGCTCTATTCAAGAAGGACGTGTTCAGGCAGAACAAGTGGTTGATGGGCCGGATATTCTATTGTTTCGCGCAGATCCACTTCTGGGTGCCGGACAGCCTGTTGGAGCAATTTGGCTTCTCCATCGGCTTCGCGGAATTCACAATGTGGACCGTCAACTCTACGGAATCGGCTGGTTGGGATTGTTGGGGATGGTCAGCGTGGTGGCTGTCAGCGCTTGGATGATCACACGGCGACTCGATCAGGGGGTTTCCGAGTTAGAGTCTGGCCTCCGAAGGATGGAAGCTCAGCTAGACGTCCCGTTACCTGAAATCAACATCCAGGAGTTGGATCGCATCGGGACCAAGATTAACCGACTGGCTCACATCATACAGGAACAACACGGGTACCAAAGCACATTGCAGGGGCAACTCCACGAAACGGAACGGTTGGCAATATTAGGCCGGCTGGTCGCCGGGGTGGCTCATGAGATTCGCAATCCTCTCGCTTCGATACGGCTCAAACTCCAACTGACACGTCGAAACGTCTCCCTCACAGAATCGTTGCGCAAGGCGTTTGATGTGATAGAAGAGGAAACGACGCGTCTAGACCGCCTGGTGGTCCGTCTGCTTTCTCTGGGTAAACCGGCTGAAAATGCCAAGGTCCCAACCGATCTCTTTCGGTTTCTGTCTGCCCGGGTGGATTCCTGGCAGGCGCTCACTGCCACCCAACATGTCACGATAGGACTTCTCCAGAATCCCATGCCCATGGGCTCGATCTCCATTGATCAGGATCGGCTGGGACAAATTCTGGATAACCTCCTGTCCAATGCCATTGATGCCTTAGCTCCAGGTGGTGGGTCAATCACGATAGAGCTTCCGGATCGGAATATTTCACAGATGACCATTGCGGTCTCAGATACAGGCCCTGGCGTTCCGCCGGATATCATCTCCAAACTGTTCGAACCGTTTTACACCACGAAGGCACAGGGGACCGGCCTTGGGCTTTTTCTGTCGGCTGAAATGGCCAGAGCCATGGGCGGGTCTCTTCACTATATTCAATCATCAGAGGGGGGAGCCCGGTTCGAGCTTCATCTGCCATGGTGAAAACCCCGGTTGTGCTCATTGTAGACGATGAAACACACCTGCGTGAAAGTTTAAGCGAGCTGTTGAGTGCGGAAGGCTATGAGGTTCATCAGGCTTCGGATGGACAGGCGGCGCTCACTCTCATCTCTCAGATTGATCTTTTGGATGTGATATTGTTGGATCTCAAAATGCCCAACCTTGATGGGCTCTCTACGCTCAAAGCCCTCCGTCAACAACCCCGGAAGCAACACATTCCCGTGCTGATTATTACTGCCTTCGGTGACAGCGAACAAACGATTACGGCTATGCAGGCCGGAGCCCATGACTACATTACCAAACCATTTGACGCGAATGAGGTACTGCGGGCCACGAATCGGGCGGTCCAACTGTCCCGTCTTAGTCGGGAAGTCGAACAGTTACGTGCCCAGAAGATTTCCACGATAAGCGAAAGAACCGGGCTCATCGGTTGTCACCCGCTGATTATGGATGTCTTTAAGACAATTGGGAAAGTCGCCTCTGCTGATGCCACGGTGTTGATTACCGGAGAATCCGGAACCGGTAAGGAGCTGGTGGCCCATGCCATCCATCGCCACAGTCATCGGGCCGCGTCTCCATTACTGACTATCAATTGCGCGGCCATCCCGGAAGACCTTCTGGAAAGTGAACTCTTCGGTCATGAACGAGGGGCTTTTACGGGAGCCACTCAGACTAAACCCGGACGACTGGAACTGGCTGAAGGTGGAACGGTATTTCTAGATGAAATCGGGGAGCTATCGTTGAAGTTGCAGGCAAAACTGCTTCGGGTCTTACAAGAGCGAACCATAGAACGGTTGGGTGGTTTGCAAACAGTTCCAGTGAACTTCCGGCTTCTGGCGGCCACCAATCGCAATCTGCAGCAACTCACGGCCAATGGATTGTTTCGGGAGGACTTGTTTTACCGATTACATGTTGTCCAGATCCACCTCCCTCCGCTTCGATCCCGGCGAAGCGATATTCCCGAGCTGGTCGAATTCTTTTTGCAACGCTATCGGACCGAAAAATCCGATGGCCCCGTGAGGGTGACGGATGAGGCCATGCGTCTGCTGTTACTCTACGATTTTCCAGGGAATATCAGGGAACTGGAGCATCTCATCCACCGGGCGGTCCTGCTGGCCCACAGTTCTCTCATCACCAAGGACGATCTGCCGGGCATGATGCCTATCGCGACGAACACCGAAAGCGATCCGGTGTGGCAGGAATTGTTAACGCTCCCCTTGGAAGAGGCCGTTCGACATGTCCAGCGAGTACTGATCTCCCGTACGCTCGCCAGAACACAGGGAAACAAAGCCGAGACCGCTCGTCTTTTGGGCATTCACCGTCAACACCTGTATGTCAAATTAAAAGAATTAGGGATCGTTGCTGAAGAAGGGACCTCACTCCCTGATGAACCAAAGCATCCTTAGATTCCATCGATTTTCAAGGGAAAAGGTCGCGTTGCTCGATCCATTCTTTCTCATAATAAAGTCCAGGTCAGCACATCTGCTCATATTGTTTATGGGAGTGATTCTGTTCATCCCTGGATGTGCGAATACTCCCAAGAATCATTCACACGTGAGCGACCGCCTCGAAGAGCGAACCGGTTTTGGATCCGGGCTGAAAGATGAACCTGAGAAGACGGTGATTCCTCCTGACGTCTCCCTGCAGGATGGTGTCACGCTGGAAGAAGCCATTACGGTCGCCTTGTGGAACAACGCCGCATTTCAGGAAGCCTTTTCGGGATTAGGTGTATCGGAAGCTGAACTCATTCAAGCCAATATGTTGCAAAACCCCCAGTTCTGGGGACTATTTCCAACAGGTCCAAGCCCCCCAGGGGCCCCCTTGGAATTTGCCATACGTTTTCCATTGGAAGCCCTCTGGCTCCGGCCCCAAAAAGTGGCAGCCGCACAACGTAAATTGGAGCAAGCCGTGGAGGGACTGATTCAAAATGGATTAACCCTCGTGCGCGATGTCAAAGTCGCCTTTGCCAATTCACTGCTTGCTGAACAGCGACTGGGCCTGACCGTGAAACATGCCGAAATCCTTCGTCACATCGCCCAAATCACGGAATCCAGATGGCAAGCCGGTGAAATCAGCGAACTTGATGCCGGCACGTCCAGAATCAATGCCCTGCAGGCCGAGGAGCAGATCCATCAATTAACGCATGAGGTCACTCTGGTTCGTGAACAATTCCGGGCTCTGATCGGGTTAGGTTTTGAAGACGCTTCCATCGTCTTGCAACACTCCTCAAGCTTACCCACAACACAACGGAGTGCCGAGGAATTGTTGACTGATGCCCTCGCCACCCGTCCCGATCTGCGCGCAACGGAGTTGGAGTTAGAAGCAGCCGGTCAACGGGTCGGTTTGGCACGTAAAGAAATTTTTGTGCTGACCGGAATTTATCGAGCCCAACAAACCACCACCGAACCCTTTAATTCCCGTCCAGGACTTCAATTCACCCTTCCAATTTTCAATCAAAACCAGGGCGGAATTGCTCTGGCGGAAGCCGGAGTGGAAATTGCCGCTCGCCGGTATGTGACCATACGGGATCAAATCGCCCTCGAAGTCCGACAGGCACACACCCGATGGGTTCAAACCGTATCCAGTGTCCGCAACTGGCAGCAACGAATGCTGCCGGCGCATCGGATGGCGACCCTTCAGGCACAAAAGGCCCTTGAGGCCGGGGACGCCACAGCCCTGTTGCCATTGACCGCTCAGCAAAGCTGGATTCAAGCCCGGATCCGTGAAGTCGAACTGATCGCTGGCCAACGCCAAGCTATTGCTGAACTCGAGCGCGCCATTGGTCATTCACTTCTTTCCCAACCTCATCATTCTCCGGAAACCGGGCTGGCGCCATCGTGAGCTACACGGCATCGACAGCACCTATGGCCCCCGTACAATCGAATACACCATTCGGGATTTTCAGATGCCATCGATCATACCTTTCCAGGTGTGCCTGCATTGTATTCATAAGCCTGCTGACTGTGTTGACCATTCCAAAGCCGGTGGAGTCTGGTGAACCTTTCAGCCAGGCTCAGGTGGACCATCTCGCCCAGGAAACAGACTTCAATACGATTCGATTGACGCCGGAGGCCGAAGCGCGGCTCGGGATCACGACCGTGGCCATTGAACGTCGGGCCGTTAACCAAACCCGCCTGTATGGAGGCGAACTTATTTTGCCGCTGAATCGGTTGGCTGCCGGCGAGGAACGGTCCTCATCCAACGACAAACAGTCGGTCTTCACGATCCTGCCGTTAATGACTCCTGCGGATCAGATTCGCGTTGCAGAAGCCCAAGTGAATGCCGACGGGCAGGTTCAGGCCGCCAAGGTCCAGGTTCAAGCCGCTCAAGTGCTCCTGGCCCGCACGCAACGTCTCCTTCGTGACCATGCGGGGAGCCAACGTGCTGTCGATGAGGCCAAGGTTCAATATCGATTGGCGCAGGGGACTCTAGCGGAAGCGCATGCTCGACGTCAGTTACTGGGCCCCCCACTTCTCGCGATTGCGGTTCCTGATCGATTCTGGATACGTGTCCCGGTGTATGTCGGTGTTCTCAACGAGATAAACCGCCAACAATCTGCTCGCATGGAACCTCTTGGCAATCTCAACGGGCAGACGGGGTTTGTGGCCAACCCTGTCCCAGCCCCTCCCTCCTCCAATCCAATCGCCGCAACCGTCGATCTCTTCTACGAAGTCGCCAATTCAAATAAGGAGTGGCAACTTGGTCAAAAGGTTCAAATCTTGGTGCCTTTACAGCAAACAGGAGAAAGCCTGGTCGTGCCATGGTCAGCGGTCATCCTGGATATATATGGCGGTACGTGGGTGTACGAACAGAGCGCTCCACACACGTTCGTTCGGAAACGTGTGCAGGTCAGTTTTATTCATGGATCGGAAGCCGTGTTAGCGTCCGGCCCGACTCCTGGTTCGGCAATTGTCGACCAGGGGGCGGCAGAGCTTTTTGGGACAGAAGTCGGATTCAGTCAATAACGCGCTTCACCATGGCTTGGCTCATCACCACATCATTGCGATTTCGTGTGCTGATCATGGCGTTGGCCGGCTTTCTCCTGGTGTATGGATTCTGGACCTTGCAGTCGACACCGTTGGATGTGTTTCCCGAATTCGCCTCTCCCCGCGTAGAGGTACAGGTTGAAGCCCCCGGCCTTTCCACGGAGGAAGTGGAACACTTGATCACTCTTCCCATTGAACAGGCGCTCAATGGATTACCATGGATGGAGACGATTCGCTCGAAAACCGTTCTGGGACTTTCCTCAGTCGTGCTGATATTCCAGGAAGACACGGATCTCATACGGGTTCGCTCTCTGGTTCAAGAGCGGTTGGCCCTGGTGTCCCCCACCCTTCCAGCCGTGGTTCGCCCCCCGGTCATCCTGTCACCGCTTTCGTCCACCAGCCGTGCGCTCAAAATTGGGATCTCATCACAAACCCTGTCTCGCATGGAACTCACTGATCTGGCCCTTTGGAAAATCCGTCCACGACTGAGAGCCATACCGGGAGTGGCCAATGTGGCCATTTGGGGACAGCGGGATCGTCAATATCAAGTGCTTGTCGATCCACGCCGCTTACAGGCCAATGGAATCACCCTGAATGCGGTGATGCAAGCCGCACGTGACGCCTCGCTCGTGGCAGGCGGAGGGTTTATTGAAACGCCGAACCAGCAGTTGCCGATTCGCCAGATTTCTCCCATAACCACTCCAAACGATCTGGCGCAAACGCTCGTGAGTTTCAAAAACAATGTCCCTATCCGGTTAGGGGATGTCACTCGTGTGGTGGAGAGCCATCCACCCCCTATCGGTGATGCCATTATCAACGGCGCTCCAGGACTGCTCCTGATTGTGGAAAAACAGCCCTGGGGCAATACCCTGGATGTGACACAAAAAGTGGAAGCGGTTCTGGATTCCATGCGGCCGGGGCTGGCAGAAGTGGAAATCGATTCGACGATTTTTCGCCCGGCGACCTTTATCGAAATGTCACTGGAAAATCTTCAACAGGCGATGCTGCTCGGCAGTGTGCTGGTCATCATGGTCCTGGTGGCCTTCTTGTTTGAATGGCGAACCGCAGTTATCAGCCTCGTGACCATTCCCCTCTCACTTATGGCTGCGGCAGTAGTCCTGCATTTTCGAGGAGGCACGATCAATACCATGGTGCTGGCCGGTTTGGTCATTGCGCTTGGAGAGATTGTCGATGATGCCATCATTGATGTTGAAAATATTATGCGTCGGCTCCGCCTCAATCGAAAATCACCCAATCCTTCCCCGGCTTTCCAAATTGTACTCCGGGCTTCCCTGGAAGTACGGAGCGCGGTGGTCTTTGCCAGTTTAATTGTGTGTCTGGTCTTCTTACCGGTATTCTTTTTACCGGGGTTATCTGGGGCGTTCTTTCGTCCCCTCGCGTTGTCCTACATCCTGGCCATCATGGCTTCCTTATTGGTTGCGCTCACTGTCACTCCGGCACTCAGCCTGACGTTGCTGCCCCAAGCGCCGCTGAGGCGTCAGGAAGCACCATTGGCCAGGATTCTGAAAACAGGATACCGTGCCCTCCTGCCTCATCTCGTTAATCGGCCTCGTTGGTCCGTCACGATGCTCATCGGCGCCCTGTCCATAACCTTCATGGCATTACCGTTCCTTGGGGAAGAATTTTTACCGAACTTTATGGAACGCGACTTTCTCATGCACTGGGTCGGAAAACCCGGGACGTCTCTCGAGGCCATGCAACGCAGCACGCTTCGAGTGAGCCAGGAATTACGCGCTATCCCGGGAGTTCGGAATTTTGGTTCTCACATTGGCCGGGCCGAAGTCGCGGATGAGGTCGTCGGCTCTAACTTTGGCGAACTGTGGATTAGTCTCGATCCACACATCGAGTATGCAGCCACCGTCAGAAAAATCCAGGAAGTGGTAGGCGGCTATCCAGGACTCTATCGTGATGTCCTGACCTATTTGCGAGAACGGATTAAAGAAGTGCTGACGGGTACCAGCGCGGCCATCGTCGTAAGAATCTACGGGCCGGATTTGGACATTTTGCGTGAAAAGGCTCAAGAGGTCTACGCATCGCTCAGTGACATCAATGGCCTTATTGACCTGAAAGTGGAATCGCAGGTTTTGGTGCCTCATGTTCAAATTCGTCTGCGACCTGACGTCGCCGCAAATTTGGGAATGGGGCCCGGCCAGATCCGATCAGCGGTGTCCACCCTTCTTCAAGGTTTCAAAGCAGGAGAAGTCTATCAGGATCAAGAGATTTATACCGTGGCGGTTTGGGGTGAAGCCTTTCTCCGAACGGATGTGCAGGCATTGAGGCAGCTCCCTCTTGAAACTCCTGGAGGGACCCTCGTTCCCTTGGGCGATATTGCGGAAATGACCATCGTACCCACTCCGAATGAAATCAAGCGCGAAGCCTCTTCGCGCCGCATTGATGTCACCGCGAATGTCGCCGGACAAGACCTTGGCAGCGTCGCCCGTGACATTGAATCGCGGGTCACTCACATCCCGTTTGATCGGGGTTATCATCCGGAAATTCTCGGAGAATACGCGGCGCGACAGGAATCACAGAGCCGGTTGTATGCCCTGGCAGCTCTCTCATTCATCGGCATCCTTGTCTTACTGCATGTGGATTTTGGAAACGTGAGACTTGTCAGCATGGTGGCCATGACCCTGCCTTTCGCCTTGATCGGTGGCGTGGTGGCGGTCTTCATGAGCGGTGGCATCCTTTCACTCGGGTCGCTTGTCGGCTTTGTGACCGTCTTAGGTATTGCGGCCAGGAACGGCATCATGCTGATCAGCCACTATCGGCACCTTGAAACAAGGGAAGGAGAGCAATTCGGATCCGAGTTGGTGATGCGGGGATCTGAAGAACGGTTGGTTCCCATTCTTATGACAGCCTGTACGGCGGGGTTGGCCCTCATCCCTCTTGTCATTGGAGGAAACCAACCTGGTCATGAAATTGAATATCCCATGGCCATCGTCATCCTTGGTGGTTTAACAACCTCGACTGTTCTGAATCTTTTTCTATTGCCATCCCTGTACAAGGCGTTCGGGCAAGTCCAACCCACACAATAAATTCAAACCCGTCAAAAAAGAAGGAGTCCGCATCAAGTCCTATTCATCCATGTCGACTAGACTTGAGGTTAAAAAAAGACAAACCCCACCTGCGGTTCTACAGAATCTTGGCATTAATCAAGCGCAGGCTCATGTCGGGATGGCAATGGGCATCGGAATCGATCTGGCCAGAGGACGAAACACTACGAGTTCCATTTTTCAAAAACTGATGGTTCGGCAGGAAAACACAAGCCACAGAGACGGCTCTCTATCATGGGAGTGACTCGTGTTCCTCGCCCCGGCTGAGAATTCCTCAGGTGAAGGGCTTCCATTTGGAGGAAGATGCAGGGCGCGATCCGGGTCATCAAAACTAACAATCGGGATCGCGTGGATCAAAGGTTGATGAATGTAAATACGGCAGCCGACTTCATAATGAACCTTGACAGACAAAGCTACGAGCAGCGTGGTGACAAATGAGGTCAAACATATTTATGCCCGTGGTCAATGACGGTTCATTCCAAAAGAAAATCAAAATCTTTTTGTGAGAGAGACGCCCCGCCGCCATGAGGGGTCGTCCCTTCCAGGACGGCGTGATAGAGATCTAATTTCTTCTGCTTCAGTTCCATCATTTTCTCTTCGATGGTATGTCGCATGAGTAACCGCATGATAGAGACTTTCTGGGTTTGCCCGATGCGATGAGCACGGTCAGACGCTTGATTTTCCACGGCCGGATTCCACCAGGGATCTAAGTGAAACACATAGGACGCTTTGGTCAGATTCAGCCCTTGCCCGCCAGCTTTGAGACTCAATAAAAAGATAGATGGGTTCGATCCCTCCTGAAATTCCTGAACCAGTTTTTTTCGCGTGGGCGTCGGTGTGGAGCCATCCAATCGGACATGGGAAATCCCATGCGCATCGAAGGCCTGTTCGACGATATCCAGAAACGACGTAAATTGGGAGAAGACGAGCGCACTGTGCCCCTCATCAAGGAGTTCCTTCAGCCGATCAAGAAGACATTCAAGCTTCGGGGAAAGATTGGTATCAGCGGGACTGAGCAATTGCGGCGACAGGCAGATTTGCCGAAGCTTGAGAATCGCCGTCAGCGCAATAATACGGGCCTGCGCGGGCGTTTGACTTCTATAGGCGGCAGCAATGGTTGAACGAATTTTGGTGACCGTCTGTTGATACAAGGTCTTTTGGCGATCGGTCAATTCCAGATACAGATCCGTCTCAATTTTTGGTGGCAGTTCTTTCAGGATTTGACTTTTGGTTCGGCGCAATACAAAAGGTCTGCTCCGTTGCATAATGGTCTCTAACAACGCCGGCGATGGCGTTTTCATTTTTCCCCTGACCTCTTCATAGTCTCCCAGGAGGCCCGGCACACACAAATCCATCAGGGCGTAATATTCCCCCACATGATTTTCCAGGGGGGTTCCTGTCATCACGCATTTAAAATACCCTTTGAGACGTCTCGCGGCACCGGTGGTCCTGGCTACAATATTTTTGACCGCCTGGGCTTCATCGAACAGAATGACATTGAATCGGATCTGGTCGAGGATCGCAATATCCCGTCTGATGAGGCCGTAGGTCGTGAGGACGACATCAGCTCCGGCAAATGAGGACGTGCGTTCCTTTCCGGTATACGATTGAACAGTCAGTGTGGGGTAAAACCTGGAAATTTCATGTTCCCAATTGAATAAAAGGCTGGGAGGAAGGACCACGAGATGCGGGCCTTGAATCGGTTCCGGTGGTTGGATAATGCCTTCTTTGATTCCCGCGAATAAACAAATAGCTTGCAGGGTTTTTCCCAATCCCATGTCATCCGCCAGGCACGCACCCAGGCGATGTTGATAGAGAAACCCCAGCCATCGATACCCTTCTTGTTGATACGGGCGAACCGTGGCCTCTAAGGCTTGAGGAAGGGGAATGGGCTCAATCTGCTCAAAGTGCAGTAACCGGTTGATCAACGCTTCATCCGCCGGAGGAAGGATGACCGTCACTCCCTGCTTTCTTAACGCCACCCAATCCAGAATTTGCAATTTTGGCACACGAACGACGGACTTTTGTTCCTTGTGTTCCAGGCTGGGTTTATTGGAGAGGAAGGCAAACGCGCGCAAAATGGCTTGAGTGTTCTGGTCCACAATCCGGATGATCCCATCCGCCTCCATCATACCACCACGCTCAAGAATTTTTTGGATATCCTTGGCTTCGATCCGCACCCCGTCACACAGCAACTCCGGTCGTAGTTCAAACCAATCAATACCCGAAGCGCGTCGCGCATCGATCGAGCAATTCCACTCCGACGTGGAAATGGGCTGGTCTTGATAAAACAGGCCGATTCCTGCTTCCTGCAGTTTGGCATGAAGGTCGGGAAACAAGGGATAAAGGTTTGCCAGCGGAAGGCTCATTTCATCATGTTCCACCATTCCATCAAAAAGCGATGGCCCCCACAGCATATAAGGAATGGCATACAGCAAAGCTTCTTTCGCCCAATCGTTCACCACGACGCACCAATGTCCGTCGTGCACTACCAAACGGACACTGGACTCTAGTGCTGGCGAGGAAAATCGCTGAAGGATCTGTTCGGCCTCCGCCTTAAGTTTGAATGGACGGAATTCATCCTGCGCAATGCAAGCCTTCACAAGTTTTCTGGCATCCGATGGCTTATGGTGTCCGATCAATTGGAAAAAGGTGTCATAGAGGAGTGCACGGCGTTTCTTCGCCTTCAACCCGCTCGAGACGGTTTTGGCACGCTCCAAAAATGGAAACATCCTGAAAATAGGGACACTGGGCTTCCCCTTGCTTTCCTCAAGCCAACATTCTGCGCGTAGGATCCCTGTCCTCAAATCCAACACCGAGGCATCCATCGGAATAGTCTCTGGAATGAATGTGAGCCGATACTGATAAGTTGGCGTCGTTCCGGAATGACGGTGATCAGTGCGTGAGACTTCTTGACCGGCACATTTGAGCAACATCGACCGAAAAATTCGATCTTGTTCATGCAAGGGAATATCGAATTGTAAGGCCATAAACTGTTCTACCGGAATGGAAAAAGTTGGTCGGTCCGTTCCTGTGGGGCGTTCCGATGAAAGCCAGCCATCTCGCTGGTGGGGCGTCGAAGGCAGGGCCAACGGTCGGCTGAGAAGATCATCAGGCTCAATAACCCGTTCCCGTTGGCTGTTTTCATACAACAAATCATACACGGCCCACCCACCTTCATGTTCGAGTGGTCCAAGTTTTTTAGCACCCAAATCAGCGGCAAAGCCCAGACAGGCGTGGGTGTCCGGTTGCACCTCTCCGAAACGCAAACAACAGGCGGCAATCGAGACGTGCGACCCGAGAATGTCCAATTCGGTCTTCGTGGTATACAACGAATCCGGCGCCCATTCCACAGGGTATCTCCCATCCGCATGCTCGAAGAACAAGGCATGGTTCTGACCGTGATGTTTAAGGAAGTCCCGCAGCCCTTCCTGGACGGACCATGCAGGATCCTGGGTGGCACGAAGAAGCACGGCTAACTCGGTTGGCATCCCCGCAAAAGATTGGCAAATATTTCCATGGTTGGTAATGCTAATTGATGACACCCCATGACGGTTACGAAGAGTAATCTCGAAGCGTGGAGGAATGCCAGGATTGGACGGCCCCGGGGTCAAAGGACTCCCGGCCCCTGCCATGAGTTGTCGCATCAGTTGGACTCGTTGTGTGGAATTAGATGAGGGCATACGAAACGTATCGGGCAGCAGGAGATTGACTGTTGTCAGTAATGCACAAATAACATGTTTGCAATGCGACTCCGGCGTCCACACCGGACAGTTGCAGGAAAAGGTGAGTTGCCCGTTCTGAACACCAAATCGAACGAGATACGGACTGGCTCCACGCACCATCGCGGCCAAAGTCGTCTGCGTTCGATCCCAGCTATACGACTCGAGCCTTCCCTGGGAATAATACTCATACCCACGCAGGACAAAGGCCTTGGAAGCCAGAAAGTAGACATGATTAGGAGAGAGAATTTTCAGGTGTTCCAGGACACCAAAGGGTTCTACAGACATCGTCCCCCTCCCGTTCTGTGGGACCCTGGCCGAACAGTAAACAGGCTCGACTTCAGACACCCGGACATTCCCGGTCGTGATGGACAAGGCATCACTCGGCAGCAGCGCTGATAAGACATATGGATGTTCTATAAAACACAGGCACGGGTCGACCAAACATCCCCGGTAGTTGTAACGAATCTAACGAGTTTTCCCATTCCAGATGGGTCTCGGCCAAAACGTTAATTATACACCACTCATCCTCTGATGTATGCCCGTCTGGACCGAACAGATACGAAAAATCGCCGGACGGTCTCAATCCCGCAAAAAACGTTTTGTGAAAAAGAGATCAATCCTTCGTTCTGAAGAGGGCAACGCCTCTTGGCCAGGAGCCTCAAAATATTGAAGCCAAGCCATACCGTATTGCAAAATGGAGAGGATTCAACGCAGATGCCCCAAGTTTTCTGACGCGACCATGGCAAGATTCATCTGTGCCATAATCGGTCTGTCATAAATAGGTTTTCCATCGACCCCGATGATCCTCAGGCTCTCACTCGTGCAGGCATAGAAGAACAGGGGTTTGGCTAAGGGCTCGGGAGAGTCCCTTTGACGATCACCGTGCCTTGCATTGACCCTAAATGAAGATCACAGTGATAGGGAAATGTGCCCGAACGTTTGAATACGTGTTCAAACCGATGCCCGGGCTTATTGATGTTCAGACCACTCTGGAAATGTTGTCCGCCACCGGTGCAATCGTTCACCCGGCACCCGCCACTCGTCACACTGTGAGGTTCTTGCGCACCATCAGCATAGATCCAGACCACCTTTTGTCCGGGTTCGATGGTGATTTCATGAGGAGAAAAGAATGTGGTGGCCCGAAACACCACGACCACTGCACCAATTGGTGTATTCGCCCACCCCTTTTCAAAAGCTACGGAAGCACGTGGAGCCCGCGCGACCACCAAAAACTCATCGTGAGACGGGTGAATTTCACACCTCTGCCCTTCCTGAGCCGTCACCACCACCTCATCTACTTTGTGAAAGACCGCATGAGAAACAACTCCGTTGAATAGGCCGTCATCCAGAACGAGAGTGGTGGAAGGTACGCCATCCTCCCCAGGGGTTTGTACATGCAAAAGACAATTTTGCGCATTAAGTTTCCAGGTCAGCTCAACAAAGAACGGTTCTCCGACTTCAACTTTATCTACCAGGACCGTACGTTCTCCAGATTCCAGATTCAGCCCGAAATCCAGCACCATATCCCCCGTTTCCCAGCCGACCGTAGCCAACAGTGGAAGTGGACAGCCCAATATGATCACTAATGCGATGATCCAGGCTCGTGCGAGTGATTTCATAAGGTCCCTTCAATCAGACGTGGGTGATGTTGTGAGGACTCCACAGCGTTCTCTAACACTCGTCCTGGGAAATATCGTCAGGTGATCCTGGTCTAAGATTCAATACCGGCCCTCAGCGGATCTCCTTGAAAAACCCACTGCCTTTGAGGAATTCATCGTCGGTACCCCAATGAAGAGGTTTGTCTAATTTTTTGAGCAGTGGGATATGTTTTGAGCAATGGATAAAAGCTTCCTCCACCTCGACCAACGTCCAGCATTCGGGATGACGTCCTCCGCTCACAGTCACGTCCTCGAGGATCGCCTCCGTGACGTTGGGAAGACCGATGATATCATCATTGGTGAGGACTTTTGCCTTTCCATTGACATGCAGCCCAACCGTGGTTTGCAAAAAATCAATGAACATCAGGCCGATTTGGGAATTTTCAAGTATATTGCCGACACTCGCCATGACCCCGTTTCCGCGATATTCGGGAAAGGCCAACATCCTGGCATTGAGCACTCGAACGAAACCGACAGTCCCCGCCCGAAAGGAACAATCACATTCGCCCTTGGCATTGGCGGTCGAAAGAAAAACCATTTCCTGTCTGGCAATAAACGACTGCATGCTGGCGTTTAATTCGCTCTCCATCTGATTCCGATAAAAAGCCGCGGCCCGCCGGCCTGTCCCCAACATATTTTGGGCTCGGCCCTCTCCTTCGGAGCCCACGCACGGTGTCGATTCTTCCGACTCGTTTTTCATCCTACACCTTCAGTTTATGGCTCAAGACCAAACCTGTGCCGGTCCTGCCTTCGTAAATTATTGAAATTCTCTAGAGGGAGGTGCACCCGTTATCTTAGACGCACGGGCTTGCCTAAGGAAAGAACCATATCCCCCATCACATTTCAGAAAATGGAGGAAGGGGGACCACCACCAATTAGTTGATGGGAAAGCTAAAGCTGCTCGCGGAGGGGCCTGAGGAATTCAGTCAATGACTCGAGTAATCAGTATAAAGGTTCATCACCAAACGCATAGCCCGATGTGGTAATGGGAAGCCCATGCTGCGTCAGAAAGAGCGAATCGACTCTAAAAACCGATGCCCACCCCGACCCCGCCACCAACCCGGCCTCCTGTGCTGCCACCACCAAAGATACTGTACCAGGGACCGGCGTTGCTTTCCTGAGTCAGCGACGGGTCTTTCCACACATACAGGTTTTTGATCACCACTGCGGGGAACTGATAGTCCATTTCATCAAGCTTGCCGGCGACCCTCCCCGTCACCTCTCCCACAATGGTGATTAAAGTATTCGGCGGAAACATGGCGGGATCAAGAAAAGCTTTCTCCGTGGCAATAAACCGGCCTTGTGAATCGGTACGGGTCACGAGGGGACGTTGGTACTCATCCAATGGTAATTGTAACACTTCAAGGCGGGTGCCTTCCGCAAGACGCCTGGCCGACAGGACCTCCCCTCCAAGCACGAGTATCTTCCCTTGAGAGGACTCAGGATGGGTCAGCACTTGCGAAAACGTGAGCGTAGGATCAATCTGATTCTGAAGAGTTTCCGGTATTTCCATGGGCGAGGACGCGCATCCTCCCATCAACACTAGACCTAACACCACACACCCTAGAATATCTCTTCGTTTCATAAATCCCCTCTACCCTGGCCACCAGATGAATAAGGATTTCGTACCTAAACACAAAAGCACCATTCTCGATTGGCCAGATTATGAGGGCCAAAGACACCTGACCAATTTTTTACCGCTCATGGGATCGACCCGGCCGAGAAAGTGCTTGAGAATCCTATACGGTCACTCAGAAACCCCTTAACGGCTTGGTCACCCTCAAAAAGCCCTGGATGATGTCTCTGCGAGAGACAACACCGACCAGCTTGCCCTCTGCATCGACAACCGGTGTCCGGATGAAATGTCTTTCTTGCAACAAGTGGATGATCTCCATAGCCAGAGTCTTTGGGGATACAGTGACAGGGTTTTTGACCATAATCTCCCCTGCCGTCACCTTAACCAAATCCTTACCCGCCTCAATGGCCTTCAGGAGGTCATACTCGCTTACAATACCCACTAACTTTCCATCTGCAGCCAAAATTGGGACGCTTCCAAATCCGCCTTCACTCATCGCTCCAGCCAACTTATCGACGGTATCTTCAACGTGGTAGTATGTCACCACATCTTGCATAAATTGCTCCGCCTCGAGCGTGTTGAAATCCCTTGCCCCCACAATGTAGTCCACTCGTCGCATAAGAATCCTTCCTTTTTTCTTGAGAGTTCCGTGTAACAGAAATGACTGCTAAGTTTTTCTCCGCTTCCTTCTCAACCCTACGAACAGGCCTATGTATTTAGCCCGTCAGGACATCGCTGGGTAGTCTACACATCCCTCCTTAGTTGGACGGGGCCATCCACACTGAGGCGTGGTTTTCTACCAAAAATGAAAAATCGCTATGAGGATTTGCCAAGGATCGGTGATGGAAGCACTGAGTATCTGATTCCAGATATCAAGGATGACCTCTCCTCAAAGATACAATGCCATGCGATTTCCAAAAAACGCCTGGCTGTAAGCTCCCCCCTCAACATTTATGACTTACCTCCAACCTCATAACTTCACGATTTTCCCGGGTATAGCCTATCCCTGCCTCATCACGAATGACCTAACGCTACACCACCTTGATCACAAGATTGTTCAGATGGTCCATTCCGATGCAGTCGATAATACAGTGTCCTCGGTATTGGGTTCTTCCATTTTCTCCAGCCACGAACGTCACACTGGATTTTTGATTAAAAACCCAAATCTTCTCACTCTCAATAGTCAAGCCATCATCGGCAGTGATGGCTATTTGATGCGAATCACCCATAGCAAGACTTTTCATCCCTTCATCAAACACGAAGACTATTTTTACGGTTGTGCCCTTCGATACCTTCAAGGGATTTTTGGGTCCAAGCAACTTATTCTTCGCGTCGAAGAACCCCTTCTCGTTCACTTTTACAATCAGCTCTAGATCAGGTTTAGATTCCGCAAATACTTTGGGTAAAGAGCCTTGAACGATACCAAAAGACAACGCCAAAACCGTTGCCAATATGACAAAAACGAATTTCTTTTCTCGCACTTCTCTGTCCTCCTTTGTGTAATGTGATTCCTTATTTAAAACCTTTAATCCTACTAGGTAATCGCAATCCTGCCTATTGGCAAAAGATGCCCTTTAAAAGTGGTTGACCACTCTCAAGATAAATAGAAATCTGGACGTTGAAGAAATTGGGAGAACGTGAGGCTATGCTCAAACTGCCTCTGAAGCGTTTCTGAGTTCAGCGTGGGCGAGAAGGCGCATTTCCTACCCTCCTACGCCTAGTACTCTCGATTTTCCAAAATCTTTCACTTCTGTTTACATATACATTCTAGCATATCTGAGGGATAAATCATCATCTCGCCTTTTTACACCATATCACCATTCCAGATTACCCCGACTGACAAGTCTAATGATTCCTGTTCGTACAGTTCGTCAACAGTTGGAAAAACCTTTTGCGTGAGAAAATAATCGTTTTTCAGAGAACCTCGGGAATTTCTTGCTGTCACCTGATCTCTCCACTCCCGGTCATTAAACTTCCCACACAAACTCACCTGATACCCACCGAGGCGTCCTATTCCAGTTGTAGACCCGTTAACGGCTTGAGTATCGGAATTGCCGGCCGTCTCGTTTTCTCAACCTTCCCTACAATCTGCCCCTCTGCCGGAATCCCTCATCAACATTCAATACCGCCATCTTGACCGACAAAAACGGCTTATTCGGCTCATCTCACTGGCGCCTTTTGCCTCATATTCTTTATCCGTGAATTCAACCCCTCCCTAGTTCCACCAATCCTGAGTGATCATTAAAGTCACTCAACCAACTGAAAAATATAAAGAAAAGGCAATCAAAAACCGAAAGAACTGAAGATGGCGTGAACTAATTACACAGAAAAACGAAAAAATCTGCATGGAAATTACTTCCGGGACTGATGGTTCATTGAAGGATTTTCTTTTTTGCTTCGCGGTGTTGGCTATGGTTTCTACAATCGCCTTCGCCAGGAAAAAATAAGAGACCAGAAATTTTCATGACACCACCGATCAAAACATCCAGCCGCAGTGATCAGAGTCGGATGATCGAGAATAGCAATGTAATTTTGAACGTTCAGATGAGACCATGCGTGCTTGGAGTCTTTCTGAATATCTGCTTCGGCTCGGGGCTCTTTCCCCTTTCAGCCTTTGCCCAACCGGACATCCCTGATACCACGTTTTCTGCAGACGAAAAACTTCTATTTCAAGATATCCCCTCAGTCTACAGCGCCTCGAAATATG
>CABVRQ010000001.1:104284-114857 GCA_902500695.1 uncultured Nitrospira sp.
GACGAAAAACTTCTATTTCAAGATATCCCCTCAGTCTACAGCGCCTCGAAATATGGGCAAAAAATAACGGAAGCCCCATCGTCCATCAGTATGGTTACCGCAGAGGAAATAAAAAAGTACGGGTATCGAACCATGGCTGACCTTCTGGCCAGCCTTCGTGGGATATTCACGACCAATGACCGTACCTATCAATTTCTTGGAATCCGGGGCTTTGTCCACCCGTCCGACTTCAATACGCGCGCACTGGTCTTAACCGACGGCCATAGAACCAATGAGGCGATGGACGATAGCTCAGCCATCGGAAATGAAGATCATATATTTAGAGGAGTTTATGTCCATCGCAAGAAGGGGATTCCGACTGCCCCCTATGAAACCGTCGTTAATGACAACGGGACTGACATCCTTGATGCACTCGGCCATCTGGATCTTCGATATGAACATGATTTTGAAGATCAAACGAAAGTGGTAGGACGCCTCTTTTATGACAATTACTACTATAGCGGGGATTACGTCTATGACGTTGCCGATCCGGGAGATCCTCCGGATTTTTTCGTCAATCAGGATAAAGCCTTGGCACAATGGTGGGGATCGGAATTTTGGGTCACAAAGCGGCTATTCGGGAATCATCGGCTCACAGCGGGAGGAGAATTCCGCCAGAATCTCCAACAAGATCAAAAAGACTACGATCGTACCCTGAATCTGAACGACAATCGGGATTCGGTCAATTGGGAGATCTATCTACAGGATGAGGTAGAGATCCTGGAAAACGTCAGATTGAGTCTCGGCGTGCGCTATGACCATTTCCCGACCTTTGGTAGCACCACCAATCCGCGGCTGGGACTGATCTACAATCCCTTTTCCGGGACAAATTTGAAGTTCTTATACAAAACCGCCTTTCGAGCCTCCAACGTCTATGAGAAGTATTATCACGACGGATTCAATACCAAAAAACCTAACCCGAATTTAGATCCGGAAACAATCGAAACATTTGAATTCATTGTCGAACAAGCCCTGGGAGGTTCCCTTCGCGGGACCGCCTCGCTCTTCTATAACAGGATTGATAACTTGATCACCTTCGTGACAGATCCGAATGATGGTCTTCTGTTTAATAAAAACTTACAGGATGCGGAAACCCTAGGAGTGGAAGTCGGCTTAGAAGGCAAAATCATGGGAAAGGTGGATAGCCGCATCAGTTATTCATTTCAAAATACGGAAGATCGAGACACCGGAGTGAAGTTGAGCAACTCTCCCGCACATTTGGCCAAACCTAATCTCATTGCGCCTCTCTATCAGGAAACCCTCTTTGGTTCTCTTGGCACACAATATATGCGTACCAGAAAAACATTGGCTGGAACACATACAGACGATTACCTCATAACCAATCTGTCCCTGTTTAGCCGGTTTAAAAATATTCCCGTGTTCGGCAGCGATTGGATCAGAGGACTGGAGGTTTCCGGAACTGTGCATAACCTTTTTGATCAGAATTATGGCGACCCCGGCTCTGAAGAACATCTCCAGAATCAGATTCCCCAAGATGGGCGTACGTACCGAGTCAAACTTCCCATGGAGTTGTGAGCAGCAGAGCGGGACCTATGATGAAACATTCCTGGCGGATACCCTATCACCTGATCGGTCTCACTGCTGTGTTTCTATTTTGGTCAGTTGTTTCCGCCGAAGCAGGGTCTCGCATCATGATCTTCATGACTCAGCAAAACGGTCCCTACCAGGACGTGCGGAAAGGCTTTCAGCAGTATTTAGACAAACAGGGCCTTTCCGTGGAATACGATATCCAAAATTTTGAAGGTCCAATCCAGGAAACAGGCGGTGTCCTACAAGCGATAAAGGCGACAAATCCTTCGCTGGTCTTGACCCTCGGATCCCCTGCGACAGAAGCCGTCCTTCGTGAAATGAAAGACATTCCGATTATTGCCGGAATGGTTATGAAAGAAGCCGAACTCACAAATGGAAAAAATGCTACCGGGATTGTATTGGAATTTCCTCTGCAAACACATATTTCTTGGATCCAACAGCTTTTGCCCGGCAAAAAAACCATCGGGGCCTTGTTTAACTCACAGGAAAACACCGGCACCATTGAACAGGCCCGTCGAATCATTGAAGACTCAGGCCTGACCTTATATGCCAAAAAAGTCGAGACACCACGTGACCTGCCCGATGCCCTGGAAAGTCTATCCCACCGCGCCGACGTCCTATGGGGACTCACGGATTCTGTCGTGTTATCTCCGGAAACAGCTAAAGGTATTTTATTGTTTTCTTTTCGAAATCGCATTCCATTTGTGGGCCTTTCCACCTCCTGGGTCAAAGCGGGAGCGGTGTACGCGTTGGATCGCGATTACGTTGATATTGGCGTTCAATGTGGAGAATTAGCAGAACAGGTCCTCAAGGGGGTCAACATTCAAACACTGAAACCTCAACCGCCTCGAAAAGTGTTGTATGCCCTCAACCTCAAATCCATCACCCACATGGAATTAGATCTCTCAGCTGGATTGATTAAGGGCGCTCATGCCGTATTTGAATAATCGACAAGGAGATAGGATGCAAAATCTTCGGATTAACCTCGTCACCAAATTCAATACCCTGATTCTCTCCTTGATTATCATTATGGCCTTGGGGATTGGACTCATTGTGGCTCAGGTCCAGCAATCCCATCAAATGCAAGCCTTGCATCATCATGGAATGGCTGTGGCCGCCATGATCGCACAAGCGGGAGAGTATGCGATGTATACCGAAAATCAGGAGGCTCTGCGCCAGGTTCTGGCACAGCTGGACACCAATCCAGACATCGCCTATGTGGTTTTGCGCAATGCCCAATCCAACATTCTCCTATCCAAATCGATACACGAATCCGTTCATATACCCAAGATCGATCTTCAGAAAACACCCGCATCCCCAGAGTTCATCCGCTCCTATAATGCCGTCAATCAAGGTGACGGCCAAACCTATTGGGAATTTCTGGCCCCGGTCGTCACACAACCCCGAACTGATGAATTATTTTCTGCAATCGGAGCGGTCGCGACTCAGCCGAAAGTGATTGGCTTTGTGCAATTTGGATTCAGTCTCAAAAGGTTAGAGGAGCAACGAGCCACATTTCTCCAATCACTCGCCTGGTACACCTTATCGTTCGTACTCCTGGCCGGTCTCATTACGATTCTCTTGGTACGAAAAATTACCGCACCTGTCAAGAAACTTGCCAAAGTCGCGACGGATATCACCCAAGGCAATCTCGACCAGCACATTGAAATCACGATCGATACGAAGGATGAAATTCATGATTTGGCGGTGTCTTTCACGCAAATGTTTGATTGGTTGCGCCAGTACCGACGCGAAGTAGAATCGTATCAACATTCTTTGGAAGAAAAAGTCGCCCAACGAACCCAGGAGCTCAGTCAGGCTAAAGACGAAGCGCTTCATTTGGCCGAGGACGCCAAAGCGGCCAGTCAGGCAAAGAGTGAGTTTCTTGCCACGATGAGCCACGAAATCCGTACCCCGATGAATGGGATTATTGGGATGACTGATTTACTACTTGACACCGAGTTGGCGAAGGACCAGCGCTACTATGCCACCACCGTCCGGAATTCGGGAGAATCTCTTCTGACAATCCTGAACGATATTTTAGATTTTTCGAAAATTGAAGCAGGGAAACTGGAATTTGAATCGATCCCTTTCGATCTCCGTCACGCCATGGAAGAGACCTTAGAAATGGTCGGCGAACGAGCCGGGAAAAAAGGACTTGAATTAGTAGGATGGGTCCTCCCTGATGTTCATACCACTGTCGTGGGGGATCCCGGACGATTTCGTCAGGTTTTACTCAACCTTCTGAGCAATGCCATCAAATTCACTGAACATGGAGAGATCGGGGTGCAGATCCTGCGCATGGGAGAGGAGGAACACGACATAGACATTCGCGTTCAAGTCTCAGATACCGGCGTAGGAATCTCCACGGAAGCTCAAAAGAAAATTTTTGAATCCTTCAGTCAAGCCGATAGCTCTACCACCAGGAAATACGGGGGAACAGGACTAGGACTGGCTATTTGTAAACGCATTTTGGAGTTATCTGGCGGCGCCATCGGGGTTGATAGTCAATTAGGACAAGGAAGTGTCTTTTGGTTTACGCTTCGTTTGCCAAAATATTGGCAAGACATTCCGTCTCCCTCTGACACCGATCAATCAATTTTGGAAGGGCTTCGAGTATGTTGCGTGGATGACAATGATACCAACCGGCACCTTTTAGCCCAGTATGCAGAGGATTGGGGCATGAGACCGACCTCTGCTTCTTCCGGAATTGAAGCCTTGGCCGTGCTTCGAGCCAGTGTGGCCCGAGAGAAACCGTTTGACCTGGCAATCCTCGATATGCATATGCCTAATATGGACGGCTTAGAATTAGTCAGAGCTATCAAGGCCGACCCCAGGATTCAGAATGTTCGGTGCCTCCTCTTAACTTCGCTCGGCAGGCGCGGTGACGCCAAAGAGGCGCAACTTGCGGGATTTCAGGCCTATTTGACCAAGCCGGTCAGGAAGACGCAACTCAAACAAAGCTTAGTGGCGGTCATGGCTTCGGACCAACTTACGGAAGTGGCAAATCAAGAAACCTTGGTTACCCTGCATTCTCTCAAAGAACAATCCCCCAACCAGGAACCGAGTACCATCCTAGTGGCAGATGACCATACGGTAAATCAGGAATTGGCCTCACTCTTATTGAACAAACTTGGCCATGAGGTAGTCGTGGTATCAAATGGTCAGACTGCACTTGAGACTATTCAGAAGAGGTCTTTTGCCATTATCTTGATGGATTGTCAGATGCCGGAAATGGACGGGTATGCGGCCACCAAAGCGATTCGCGCCTGGGAAGGAGAACATCGCCATACCCCGATAATTGCGGTAACGGCTAACGCCATGTCCGGGGATCGGGAGAAATGTCTTGCCGCTGGCATGGATGATTACTTAACCAAACCCATTAAACCGGAAAAACTCCGTGACATGTTACATCGCTGGCTACCACAAGAGGAAAGAAAGGCTATCTCAATCCAACCTGTTAAGGACGGTGCACTCCTTCGGAAGCCCGCCACGGGTTCCGATCTTCTCCAAAACGTTTCTGGCGCAACTCAACCCTTGGATGCTGAAAGGTTAGCTGAATGGCGTACGCTGGGAGGGAACGAATTTGTTTGCAAAATCCTAAAAAATTTTATTCGCGAAGCCTTGGAATGCGTGTCGCAAGTTCAAGAGGCTGTGACCACGGAAAATTGGGAAGACTTAACTCTCGCTGCCCATGGACTCAAGGGAATCTGTCGCAACGTCGGAGTAAAAAAATTGGCCGAATTGGCTTTAGCATTGGAACAACAGGATCGGCATGACTCGTTTGACGCCGTCCGCCTTAAATTATCTGCCCTTCAGCAGGAGTTAGCTCAAGTTCAATTTGCCCTGGAGCATGAAGTGGTCCAACACGCTAAAGGAATTGGCACATAGAATGCCGCCTTCAAAGGCAAAGAGACAGAACAACAGATGCGGGAAAACGGCTTATCAAGATGAGAACGTCCAAGTGCCAACTGTGGCAGGACAATTTCGATTGGGAAAGACTTCCAAAGAAGAATACCGGTATGTATGTCGAACGATTAGTGAGAAATGGCAGATCTCACTAGTATTGAGGTGGTTGCGGGCCCGGCCGTATCCCAACTAAATCGGGATCTTCCCCATCAAGTACTCTAGGAGGCTCTTCATTTTCCGACTTGCGTTGCTCACGTCTGGCTTCCTTATCCTGTTGCTTCATCCTTTTGACCATTTCACGGTTTCGTTTGGCCTGGGTTACTTTTGTGGGTCGTCCCATTTATCCTCCTCATTTCATATGGGTTATCACGCCTCCGGCTTCCACAGTTGAGCTGTAGGTCTCTTTTAGTCCCTGCATATTTGGCAGACCATCACACTCACTTAATCGAGGCACAGATCCTGACAAGTTCCCATGTGCCCGTTCTGTCCACCTAGGCACGGCATACCTGTCTTACGTGGACTCCCTCCTGCGTACCTTAGACGCCGGCTTGGCAGAAGCTGAAGCACGGGAATTTTTTTGAGGCACCACATCAAGGCGAGTCGCGCTATCATGATCAAAACCAGGGCTCGACATCATCAGAACTTGTCGGCGAACCTCATCGATCGGCATGGGAATTTTTTCTTTAGATGGATCAGCGAGGCCAAGGAGGTCCCATCGGATCTTGGGCTCCGGTTTAAAGGTTTTTCTATTTCGGACCTTACCACCCCACTTCATTGTCAGCTTCATAAGAAGCCTCCTTCTGTCAAAAAAACCATCCCAATCATGACAAAGAACACGCACCGTCCTGTCGAACCGGGCAGGAAGCGAAGGGGTTAATGAAGGTTTCACACCCTCAAGAATCAATTGTGAAAATCAATCCGCCTAGGAATGAAAGCGCGGAAAAGGCAGGATAACCACCATCGCTTGCACCGTGAATCAGGGTAGCACTCTGCTTGGAGGGAGTCAAATACAGGAAAAAATCGTGTCGCCCAAATGACGTACTATCCCACCGAACTCGTCACGCCTTCCGGAGTCCTTGCTTCTCAATTCCCAAAATCATTCACGGCAACTTATAAGGGATGGTAAAACTCTTCTCAACGCATGGACGTCGAAGGTTCATTTACAGGGCAACCTCTTCACCTTTGGGATTCCATTTCCCTGCGAGATCAATTGCCTCATTGATCTGAGCAGTGGTCATCTCCTGTGAAAGTAGGTCCAAGGCTTGGATCGATGGATCCAGGCCCTGCTGGGCAGCCAGATACGCCCACTTATAGGCTTGCACCAGGTCTTTTTGGATTCCTTCTCCCTTGTAATACATGAGACCTACATGATTTTGGGCACCACCGTTTCCTTGCTCCGCCGCCCGCAGAAACCATCGAAAGGCTTCTTGATAGTCCTGCGGTATCCCCAAACCCTGGCGATACATCGCGCCAAGATTATTCTGAGCTCTGGCATTCCCGAGATCGGCAGCCCGACGATACCACAGTCGAGCCTGCTCAAAGTCCTGGATTACTCCTTGGCCATACCGGTACATATAGCCCAACATGTTCTGCGCCTCGGCATTTCCCTCTTCCGCTAACGGTCGCCATTCAGACAGAGCGGCGGGAAAATTCTCCAGCAGGTAGGCCTCCTCCCCTTCCTCAAAACCGGCCCATGCCTCTCCCACCCAAAAGAGTAAAAAAATCATGGCCATTTTCTGGATGGTGACCAGAAGTCTCATGGTGTCACTTCTTTCTTTTTCTCACGGCAAAGGGAACTCAGTAAAACGGCATGCACCAACCCTGCCAGGCGCTCATATTTTCATTGTACTCTATCCCTGTTGCTTGGCTTCAAGTTCCGCCCACCGGGTATACAGGCGTTCCACCTCTTTTTCAGCGGACTTGAGATTTTCATAGGCTTCTTGGAGCTTGAGATGATTGGAAACAATTTTGGGATTTTCTGTCTCCGTGCGGCACAGCTCGAGGACCGCCTCCGCATCAAGAACCCGCTTTTCTATTGTGTCATACTCTTGCTGATCACGGAATGCGAGTTTTTTGGCTTTGGGCCGTTCCGCCGCGAGGCGGGCACCCTTGGGTTGGGTCCCTGACTGGTCTTTGCCTGATCGCTGACGACGAAGCCATGATTCCCATTGTCCATAATCCGCAAATTGCCCGTACCCTCCCTGCCCGTCCAATCCGACAAATTCCGTGCAGACTTCCTCCATCATATATCGATCATGGGTGACCAGAATTAAGGCTCCAGGAAATTCCTTTAAGCTCTCTTCCAACACTTCTCGCGTCGGAATATCCAAATCGTTTGTCGGCTCATCCACAATCAACACGTCTGCGGATTGGAGCATTAATCGGGCAATGACCGCCCTCGCCTGCTCACCGCCGGAGAGCAACTCAATAGGGAGATCCAGTTGCTCAGGCTGAAATTGAAATCGTTTCGCCCATCCGGCCAGATGCACGGTCTGCCCCCGGTACATGACGGTGTGACCAGAATCCGACAACGTCCGTCGCAAGGTCATCTTCGGATCCAATTGATCACGATTTTGATCAAAATACACCACCTGCAATTTATCCGCATACGTGACGCTTCCCTGATCAGGCTCCAATTCTTTGGCGAGTAATTTCAAAAGGGTAGACTTCCCGGAGCCATTATGACCTAAGACCCCGGTGGCCGTTCCCGGTGAGATCACCCAGTCCAATTTTTGAATAATCGTCCGCGCAGCAAATGCCTTCCGAAGCTGATGAACGACCATCAATTGTTTCGTGCGCCGACCCGAGCCCACAAAATCGATGGAGGTTTCCTCCTGTCGCAAGCGCACCTGGGTTTCAGCCAATTCAGCCTGTAATGCATGGGCAGAATCTATGCGAGCCTTCGCTTTAGTGGATCGAGCCTTGGGACCTCGACGAAGCCACTCTTCCTCCCTACGGACTTTTCCGGCCAAGGCCTGAGCTTGTTGAGTCTGGCTGTTCAGGAATTCTTCCCGCTTAACCAAAAACTCCTCATAGCCTCCTGAAACCAGAAAGATGCCATCAGGATACCGGGAATTTATTTCTGCCACCTTATTGGTGGCATGGCCAAGAAACCAACGATCATGGCTCACCATAACCCACGGCCATGGAGCTTGAGACATCACCTGCTCAAGCCATCGCATCCCTTCCAGATCGAGATGGTTCGTCGGCTCATCCACCAGCATGACATCCGGCGCCTGAACAAACCCACAGGCAATGGCAAGGCGTTTTTTCCACCCGCCTGAAAGCGGACCCACGAGCTGATCTCCCTGCCCAAACCCCATGCGTCCCAATGTCTCCTGCACCCGAGCCACGCAATCATGCGCGTGCAGGCCAGAGGCCAAGGCTGCTCGTTCAATTTCCTCTGCGACCGTTGACTCCGAATCGAAATCAGCCTGTTGGGGAATATAGGCAATGCGAAGATGCTGCCGTCGAGTGACTCTTCCCTCATCCGGCTGTTCAAGCCCCGCAAAAATCCGAAGGAGGGTACTTTTCCCCGATCCATTCGGGCCGATAATCCCGATACGATCCTTTTCTGACACGCCTAGGGTCAGTTCCTGAAAGAGACGTTTGGTCCCATAGGCTTTGGTGAGCTTCTGTCCATAAATCAGCGCTGACATACGTATTACACTCCTTTAAATTCCGACCTTCATAAACCCGGAAATTAATAATGATCTTTCCCCATCTCGCGACCAACTCCATTCCTGCCAGGCAGGACTCACACAAGAACGGGCCCCGCTCACCCTATTTACCTCCAGAGGCAGAAACCGACCTGATGGTGGAAGCCCCCATTGACAATCGCATCGTACTGCAAGGAATGAAGAAGAAGAGTCACTGATCAGAGTTGAACCGTCGTGAAAAATGGACTTGCGAGACAAACCTGAACAGGTTAGAGAGCAGGAAGCTATCCGGTAACGAAAACCGTATCCTCTTTCAACAATCTTCCACTACTCTACTGGAACTCTCCCTAGGTTGACTACCCCGTCACCATCCTAAGAGGGAAACACAGACGCAGACAGTGGAGCATGTTTGTCCCGGGATGGAGAATTATCCCCCACATTCCCCTCAACAGCTGGAAGGGGTCCAGTAAAAACGGGTGGATGACACGTAAGAGAATCCCGGAAGACTCATCACCAACAAAGACAATCGATAATCGGGAAGGAAGAAAGAGGCAGGGTAACTAGAGTTCAGAAAATGTAGAAAATTGGTCATCCGTTGTATACATGGGAATCATCTTCCCCATATTCATTTCGCTTAATAGTGTCTTCACCTGATCCTGAGGATTCACGATAATTATCCGCCCCTTGAGTTTCAGGAAGGTCCTGGCGAGGACCACCAAAGCGCCTAACCCCACACTATCCAAAAAGGTCACCCCTTGAAAATCCAGGATAAGCCCTTTTGAATTCGAGTCTGTATATTTTCCTGCGGTCTCCTTAAAGGCATTTTTAGAAAAAATATCCAACTTTCCTGAAAGACTCACGACAGGCAAGCCGTTCATTGTTCGTTCTTTAATAATCATAGCTCAGCATTGATCCTTCTTTCTCCATAGCCCGATACACAGGGGTTACTCCATGTTTCAGTGCTTTTGGTGGATCTATCGGACCATTTATAGGGAATCTTGAGGATTTATGGTCTATTGCGGGACCTTTTACCAGCGTTGCTGAATTCCTTGAGCCCCCTTTTCCATATTCCCATTTTAAATGAAGGCCTGGCATACAACACATGGAAACCCACAAAGGCAGGCAAGCCTCTTGAACAAAGACAAACAAAGGGAGCTCATTTATTCTCCTTTTGAATGCCCATTCAGGATCGACCCAATGTCACGGAAAGCAGCTCCTGAGAATCTCCACGCCGAACCCTGAGCTCGACAACTTGACCGGGTTCCGTTCGCTCAATCAAATAATTTTTTAATTGTGCCGGGGTGGTGATCAGCACATCATTAATGGCCACCAGCACATCGCCTTTTTGAAATCCTGCATCACGTGAGGGACCGGTCGCTTTGGCCACGACCAGCGCCCAACGACTTCCCGTCCTC
>CABVRQ010000001.1:114957-136597 GCA_902500695.1 uncultured Nitrospira sp.
ACGTGAGGGACCGGTCGCTTTGGCCACGACCAGCGCCCAACGACTTCCCGTCCTCATTGTTTGGAGCTGAATCCCCAGCACCGAAAACCCCGGCACCGTGTCAGCTAAGACGGCGGTCACCACTCGGTGAACCAACGGACCCGGGAGGACAAAAGCCAATCGGGCACACCGCCGATCTTCATGCTTCGTCTCCGTTTGAATGATGGCATGCATGAGACCCACCAGTTGTCCATGTTGATTCAATAACCCGCCGCCCGAATTGCCACTGCACACGGACATATCCACCTGCATTAATCGACTGTTCACCGTCGGCAAAAAAGTATTGGGATTTCCAGTCGTGCCAAAGTTGATAGCCGGCCCCCAACCCAATGGATACCCAACGGTAAAGACGGGGTCGCCATAGGTCACGTCCACATCGGCAAACGTGACATGCGCTTGTGGCCAATCCGATTCGGGACCCTGGAGTTGGTACACAGCCACATCCAGGTAGGCATTCGCTCCCTGACGGGCGGCCGACAACTGAACCAGATCGTCCGTCACCACATGGATGATATCCGGGACAATGACTTTTCCTCCCTCTGTACGCTCTACCGCATGCCGCGCTGTCACAATCACTCCCCGTCCAATATGGATTCCCGATCCGCGAATACTGACCGGCAACCCATAATCATTTTCGGAAACTTCAGGCTGATCAGCCGGAAGAATCCCGACTGTCGCCAATTTGGCCTGTTCGATGGCATGAGAAATCGGCATTGCCCGAACCTCTCCCAACCCGGGTAAAAAGCCAAGTCCTACAAAAAAAACAAATCCAATGAGAATCGACCTGTCATAACTCATCTCTACCCCCAGCGTTTCAGAATGGCCCCCATAGTGAGAAACAAGCCCCATCATTCGAACAGACTCACTCTCTCGCGATATTCAACAAAAACTCAGGTAACTTCAGCTTCATCTATACACATCTCAGCCACAAGATCACTGCGGTATTGTTTACCGGATGCGAGCGGCCCTATTGTTTGAGCTACTTGCCCACAATCCCTTCGCTTCAGGATGGATGACCCCAATTCTTCAGCCCACAGTACAGGACTTTCATCTGCTGATAGGAATAATGGGCATTTCTTCCACTCGGGTTTGGCAACACCCAGACAGGCACACCACCAAGGGTAAGCGATTGCAGGCCGACCTGAATGGGGTCTTCAAGAGACCGCTGATTAACACGTGTCGCCTTCTTGGACGAGAGAAGCATGCGAGCAATAGTGATCCCTAACAAGGCCACGAGTCGAGGCTGATAGGTCGAAATTTTTGTGAGTAATGCCTCATGCCCTTGAAGAAAATCCTTTTTTCCCAAATCTTGTATACCCGCAGTCGGCCGGGTAATCAGATTGGTGAGCCCATATCCGAAATCAGGCAATCGCCAATCATCCTGATAGGTCAGCGCAGAGGGAATTAGCCCGGCATCAACCAGCAATTTCCAAAACCGGTTGGAAGATCCGGCATAATGATGACCGACCTCAGCAGATCGCAGACCCGGGTTAATTCCAACAAAGAGAATGGATAACCCCGGAGCCAGATAATCGGGTAGACCTGAATGCGGATGACTTGCGGACATAGGTCCCAGATTCTTAGATGTACAGCAGGTCTTCATACCTTGATTATACAGAGCCAGGGATTTCGCTGTATTAACGAAAACCCTGCTGCCACAATGTATTAAACGTTGGAAGGATACGAGGGGGTTGTGGAGATAAAAGGAAAAGACTAGAAGAAGAATTCCATTCCAAGCGGCCACCCGGCGAAAACTGAATCGCGATTTACTTGGAAGCCAGTTTCGTCTGAATCTCGGAAAAGGTTTTTTCCGCCTCAGGGAGAAGATCATCCCGGTTTGCCGCCCTGGCAAGCTCGAGCGCTTTTTTCGCTAAATCAAAAGCCTCTTGATCCTCTCCCCGCTCAAGACACAATCGTGCGACCACCATGCGAGCATTAATGGATTGAGGATCATTCTGAATCACCCGCCGCAGCATGGCTTCGCCTTTTTCGGAATCTCCTCCAAATAACCCGGGGACTTCGATGAGAATCGTCCCTTTAGAAGAGAGGGCATCCATATGGTTAGGATTGAGCAGAAGGGTCTTGTCCAGAGCTTCCATCATTCGTTTATATTCAAACACCGAGAAGAGTACTTCTCCATTGGCCCGCATGCGCTCACCAATACTACAGAACAGGGCAAAATACGCCTCCGATGAACCCTCGTCGAGTTCCACAGCTTTTTCAGCCAATTTTCTCCCGCGCTCAAAGTGAGCCACCCGAACCGATTCGTCCTTCGCCAGCCGGCCTTTCTGGCACTCATCCATCGCCTGTTGCGTCAAAGCCTGAGAAGATTCCTCACCCCAGACTCCAGGGATCACCAACCAGGAAAGCAGCACACTGGCAACCAAAATATACAGCATTCGATGAATCACGGTCATATTGTCCAAGTCCTTTGTCCGCTACTCTGGTGAATTTCAGCCAAAAAGAGGGGTACGGAACGCAAAGAAAATATTTTATACCAAGTGAAATGCTCATGCCAACGCCTAGGAGCGTAAATTTTCTCACCGAGTTTTTCCTGCGGGAGGAACCCTCCCCGTTTGGAGGAGGAAAAGGAGAAGAGTGGATGGCCACTGCGAATACTGTCGGTTGCCGGAACAGCTCTTTACCTAAGTGGAGTCCCGCGCCGATTGAAGCCACCTCGCGGCCCCAACACCCGCAGCATGGCCACTGGCAAAACAGGCCGTCAGAAGATAGCCTCCGGTTGGCGCTTCCCAATCCAGCATCTCTCCCGCACAAAAGACTCCTGGCAAGATGCGAATCATCAGTTGCCCGTCCAAGACTTCAAACGGTACTCCGCCTGCCGTGCTGATCGCTTCCTCCAACGGGCGTGGGGCGACAAGACGTACCGGCAGCGATTTGATGGCCGTCCCCAGCAGCACCGGGTCGGCAAAGTCTTTCTTGGGCACATATTCCCTCAGAAGGCCGGCCTTCACCCCGGAAATACCAACCCGGCGCTGCAAGTGGCTCGCCATCGAGCGTGAACCACGCGGCCGGGATAAGTCTGAAATGAGGCGCGAGGCATCCCGGTCAGGCGCCAGATCCAATCGAAGAAGCGCCGTGCCCGTTTTCCCAATCTCGTCACGTATCCATGCCGAAATCGCATAGATCACGCCTCCCTCAATGCCGGTCTCCGTCACGACGAATTCGCCCTGTTGCCGAAACTCAATGCCCTCTGGGGTGATTCCGGCAACGACAACCGGCTTCACGGGATGCCCGGCATAGCGGCCACGAAGGTGCGGGCTCCAGTCGACATCAAAGCCACAGTTCGCCGGCTTCAGCGGTTCAATGGAAACACCACGTCCGGCGAGCAACGGCACCCATGCCCCATCGGAACCGAATCTGGACCAACTGCCACCACCCAACGCCAACACCACCGCATCAGCAGAAACAAGTCGATCTCCTTTCGGCGTGGCAAACCGGAGAGCTCCGGTCTCGTTCCAGCCATCCCACCGATGTCGCACGTGAATCGCCAGACCGTGCTGGCGCAACCGGCGTAGCCACGCGCGCAAAAGAGGTGCGGACTTTAGGTCAGTAGGGAACACGCGGCCGGATGTTCCAATAAAAGTCTCCACACCAAGTTCACGAGCCCACTTGCGCAACGCATCCGGGCCAAATTCGGCGAGCAGCGATTGGATCTGTCCTTGCCGAGAACCATACCGCAAAATAAATTTCTCGAATGGCTCGGAATGCGTCAAGTTGAGCCCACCCTTCCCCGCTAACAGAAATTTTCGACCGACGGAGGCCATGGCGTCATACAGATCCACGCGTGCGCCCATGGCAATCGCAGCCTCCGCAGCCATCAGCCCCGCAGGCCCCCCGCCCATCACCGCAACTTTCATGCTTCCTTGCTTCAACGTCATGGTGGACCGGAATCAAGCGGAAGTAAAAAAGTCTTTTTCACGATACAAGTATGGGCGACCGTCTCTGAGCGTGCATTTCGCATTCTTGCCTGATCCATAGTCTCATCAGATGGTGTGCACCACATCAATCCTCTTTAAAAATAATATGAATTGCCCGAAGGGGACGGTTTTATTAAGATACCTCAAGCCCATATATCACGATGACATCTCCCCCTGGTAAATTTCACAAGACAGGAGAACCGAATTCAATGGAGCAGGAAGAAATTCGACAATTGTGGGCCGACGGTGAGGATTGGGTCATCAAGCGCCAACACAATCAATACTTCCATCGTCCGGATGGAAAATACGGAGACTGGAAACCCGGACTTCCTCCCGGCGTTGTGAAGCCGGACGTCGACACCCTCTTCGATGATTAAGCGATGGGATCTCCCTCATCTCAGAAAAGAGATTCCCACATCTAAAAATATTTCATTTCCTCTGACGAACAAATCCAGAGAAAGTACTCCCACGATTCCATGCGATTTTCTGGACGAATCATTGGCCTGCTCAAGGAGTACATGCATGACTTAGTCGAGCAAGCCAAACAGGAGGAAGCAGCCCACGCCAGCTTCGGCTTCGCTTCCCAACCCTATCGGGCGGACGAGGCCATCTCTGATCTCCTGGCTATTTTGGATGACCGTATTGAATCAGAAGGCGTCCAGGTTGGCCTTCCCATCGAATTTCTTCACCAGATGTGGACCCTGTGCAACAAAGCGACCACTCACATTTCGGAAACCGTCTGGTTGCGGAAAAATCTGGATCAGGGCACCGGATCGAAAGCGGAAGTCCGGCAACTCACCTACCAAGCCCTCATTGCATTCCTGGAGGCTCAACCCGAAGAAGACGAGTCTGGAGAAGCGACTCCCAACTGAATGGCTATCCAGCCATCCCACCTCCTGACATGGCGTCGAAGCCATCCCTGTTCTTCCAATTGCCCGACAATCTCAGATTCATCTTCCTCCAGCAACCCGGACAACACCAACTGCGTATGCAGACCCCGCATCCTGGAAAATTGAGGCATTACTTGAAGTATGGTTCTGCGATCAAGATTAGCCAGAATGACATCAAATGATTGATCGGGTAGCGTGGCCAATTGGCAAGAGGACAGTGTCAACTCTTCTTGAATGTTATTCACGGCTGCGTATTCCCTGGCACAGTCCAGCGCCGTCGTATCCACATCAATTCCCAGCGCAGTGGTCGCTCCCAGTCGCAATGCAGCCATCGCGAGAATGCCACTCCCCGTCCCGACATCCAGCACCCGCATGCCTGGAACCCACTTAACCCCTTCCAACCATTCGAGAATTAATTGGGTCGTAGCATGATGACCGGTCCCAAACGCCTGCTTGGGATCGATGACCAATTCCACTCCATCCCGTGGCATGTCCATGGTGGCCCAACTCGGACGGATTCCAATTCGACGGCCGATACGAATAGGTTGAACGGAAGCCGCCCAGGTCGCATTCCAATCCTGAGCTTTCACTGGATGAAACTGAAGTGAGCCTTCCGGGGGGACAACACCCAGCGTGCTGATCGCCGACCGGACCTGCTGAAGAATGGCTGCTCCATTCTTGCTCCAATAGAGCACAACCGATCCCTCCGCTTCCCATGCTCCCAGAAACTCCTGGCAATCCAGAATCCCCGCTAACTCAGCGGCATCCACCGAAACGGGAATCGTCATTTCAAAGACAGTCGCATCCATAACAGCTATTCCATCGTTCAAACGTTTCCCAATTGTACGCTACTGCTGCCACTCATTTCTCACCGGAAGGAAACAGAAGGCCCTGTTCAAATAGACGCAAGTCGCGTGGAGAGCAAGGAGTGCGTTGAGGACTCTGTGTCATGAGAATACGACTAACCGCATGATTCAACAGGCTCTTCACCAATTTCTATTGACGGGATCATGCAGAGCGGCTAATGTCCGCAGGCCCTATGGAATGTACCTCTGCCGATAGACGAGAACAAGCGATACTTCGCCTCATTCACCGCACCGAGCGGATGCAGGCGAAAAGCGCCATCGCCAGCCAACAGTTCAGCCGATGGAGAATGGGAATATTCCTTGCCGGGGCCGCAATCACGATCGGGGTATATCAACAGGCCTGGTTTCATACCGGTAATGGACTTCTTCTTATCTTCCTCATCGGGTTTCTCACTATATCCTGGTTTCACCAGCGATTGAAATCCCGGTTGCATCGATTACAGCTCTGGTTGGAAATCAAAGAAGACAGCTTCGCTCGCCTGCAACTTGATTGGCCTCATATATCGGCCAACGAACACAAGGCCCCTGAGCGACATCCATTCGCCATAGACCTCGACCTCACGGGTCCGCATTCCTTACTGGCCCTGATCGACACCACCTTTTCCTCCATTGGTCAACAGCGCGTCGCCACCTGGCTCTTTCAATCCAATCTTCCCGAATCGGACGGGCTATCATGGACAACCAGGCAGACATTGGTCAAAGAACTCACCCCGCTCTCCCGTTTGAGGGATCGCTGTCTCTTAGCCACCCGGCTTATTAGCTCCGTTCGGCTAAATGGAACCCGCATTATTGCCTTGCTTGAAGCGCCCGTCTCCATCAGTCATCTATCCCTGATTATCATCGCCGCATGCGCTCTGACGAGTCTCACCATCGCCTTAGGACTCTGGACGCTCCTCACGGGAGCACCGAATTTTTGGCTGCTTCCCCTGATCCTCTATATTGGAACGTATTTTCTCCTTTCGGGATCCATCCACCCGCTGTTTGGCCGGGTGCTCGCCCTCCATGAAGAACTGGAAAAACTTGTCAGCGTGATTACCACACTTGAACGATCAACATTCCTCAATCAACCAACCATCCGACAGGTCTGCCAGTCGCTGTTGACCCAACAACATCGTCCCACCCAGAGCCTCAAACAGCTTAGTCGTATCTGTCAGGGGCTGAGTGTGAAAGCCCACCCGCTCATTCATCTCGGCCTTAATGCCCTGGTGCCCTGGGACCTGTGGTTTGTTGGAAAACTCAATCGCCTCATCACGCGCCTTCGCACGGCACTTCCTGACTGGCTGGATACCATTGGCACACTTGATGCCGCCAGCGCCCTCGCGCGTTATGCCTATCTCAATCCGGATTATCTCTGGCCATACCTTGAGGCAACAAATACTACCCCGGACACACGAGGCCTCACCGCACGCGGCCTCGGCCATCCGCTTATTGCGCGTGCTCATCGCATTACCAATGACCTGGAATTACGAGGGGAAGGCCATCTCCTGCTGGTCACCGGTTCGAACATGTCCGGGAAAAGCACATTCCTGCGGACAGTGGGCATTAACTTGTGCCTGGCCCAGGCAGGAGCCCCGGTGTGTGCCGAAATATTTTCCTGGACCTGGTTACGTCTCTATTGTTGCATACGAGTCACGGATGCGCTGGACGAAGGTTTGTCGTATTTTTACGCGGAGGTCAAACGCTTGAAAGTTATTCTGGAAGCGGTGGAAAGCCCCAATCCTGATCCGGTCCTTTTTCTCATTGATGAAATCTATCGCGGCACAAATAATCGCGAGCGGCTGGCGGGAAGCGAAGCCTTTGTGCATGCGCTGCAACAGAGCCGGGGACTGGGAATGATTTCAACCCATGATTTGGAACTCACAGGACTGGCCAGTGGAAACGGACATATCCGGAATGCCCACTTTCAGGAAACTGTCGAAGCAGGCACGTTGCACTTTGATTATCAACTTCGACCGGGCCCCTGCCCGACCACCAATGCCCTCCGCATCATGGCCCAGGAAGGTCTACCGGTCCCGCCCGAGCACTCCGCAAATCCGCAAGCCCCAAAATAGAGGGTGCCAAACTCCCTCCTGCCTCCCCCAATTGCACATTGTCATTTTGAGCCCACGGCGAAGAATCTGTGCCCGGGTTGAAACGCCTCGAGGCCCAGCCAGATCCAAAGGACGGAGCAGTACCACAAAAAACCTCCGTCAAAAAACGATGCAACTGGAATTTAAGGAGTGATGAGGCGAACTTCGCTTTGAGCCTGATCGGTTTTAGAACCGGTGGAAGTCCCGCAATGGGCACAGAGATATTCGTAGAGACTTCCGGTAGGGAGCACTAAAAGAAGACGTTCACGGGCCGGTGTCGCGGTCTGACATTTTGGACAAAACAGCAACGACGCTCGAAGCGATTCGAATTGTTTGGCTTGGCCCGAAGGAGCCGGTGGACGAGCCCCACCCATCCGTGGGGCGGGTCGAGGACCTGTGGGAAATGGCAACCTGGGCATACGCAGATCTTAGCGAAGGGCTATAGCTCGGTCAAGGTTGCGTAGCATGAGTAAGAAGACCGTATGTGGCATAACTCAACATTTCGAAGCAGACCACTCACGCGTCACAATCACCCACCCGTGCTCCCTGTGATTGAATGCGATCACTCCGGGTCCACTCCTCGCCGCTTGCCGATTTCTTGCGCAATAATGGCCTGCCAGCCTTGATTAAATAAATCTCGTGTGGCCTGTATCGTGGGGATGGGAAGGGGACCCGCTTCATGGGCCAAACGGAGTTGCTCAAAATTATCCATCATGAGCGTCAACTGCTTAGCGGTGAACTCATTCGTGTGATCGCTCTGTGCACGCAGTCGCAGGGAGCGAAGCTCGACCAGATAGTCCTGATAAAAAACCTGATCCCACGAATAGTGAGCCTGCGATTCTCCAGCGTGGGTTTCGAGTCGAGTTAAAAAGGCGTCCATCTTTTTCTGCAGTGATGTCGCAGTCCGGTCCATTTCGGGATCATAAGAGGAAATCAATGTGACGTGGCAACCAACCAGCCCCAGTTGGACACAAGCCAAAACCCATAGAAACCATCGAAAACGAAATGCGGAAGGAAATGCCATGATGTCAGGTACCATTGGAATATTCGCCTTTTCGTTAAGATCCTAGGGTGGCAATAGCCCACCAGACATGACTTGTTTTTGAGACCCATTCCTTCCCGGTCGGATAAAGCACCATTTTGGGAAATGAAACAGCTGCGTCAGAATGTATTCTACTCACCTGTGCGCATTTGTCTACTGGGCTTCAATGAAAAATCGATTCTGACCCAACCTCATACTCTCAACGGCCACAGAGGATTGTTGTGTTGGATGCCACCGCTGATTTCACAGATACACCTGCCAACTATTGCGATAATCTGCATGTTAGCTCGCCCGGCTCCCCCTCCATTAGTACAAACGATTCTATTCCAGACGGAAATTATCGACATACAGAGAAAATTTCTCCGGTGGGTTAATGGCAAAGAGTCGAACATTCTTAATCGCGGCGAGATCCAATTCACGGCCAACCGGGGCATGGCGAATGTCCCCCAACGGAATGTGTATGTGATTAAGGCCAGGCGAAATTGTGATGACCTGATTAAACCGATCCGCATAGTCGTTAGTATGCTGTGCATCATGAATTCCAATGACCAGGGATTGGACTCCCGGCAATTCTGAATACACCTCAAAGTGAAAACGCGAAAACCCTCGCCAATCCGGATAGGGCTCCTCAAGGCGAATACCTGGGTAGTGGTTCGTGTAAAACACCACGTGCCCCACGGTATCGACCCGTGGCTTCCCCCAGCCTAAGGGCGGAGCAACGATCTGAACGGCAGAGTCCCTCCCTTTGACAAACATCATTTCCCATGCGGAAGAAAACTGAACGAGTGAAGGGAATCTGGCAGCCCGATCCCAATAGGCATAGGTCCAGACGAGCACAGGACTCAGGGCAACCACCACAAGCAACCCGACCCCGGCATGAACCAGTTGTTTCCGTGGGGCCACCCGCCATGTTGCAACACGTCCCGTCAGATTGGGATCGTATGTCATGAAACATCCCAAGGCACTCACAGCTCCCAGAGCATCCAGAAGGAGGTCCGACCATTCGGCAAAACGAGTCGAACTGAAGAATTGTATCCCTTCAGTCAATGCACCCAGAACCACAGCCCCGACGAAGGCCATGCCATATTGGCTACCCACAGACCAACCTCGAGGCTCACCAAGCTGCCGTGCCAAATACAAAAGGATGATGGCCACACCACCAAATAATGGAACATGACAAAAATCGTAGAAGGCTTTCAGGAGAATGGTAGGAGAGGGAACCGGAATCCACAGGAGGGCGATACAACCAAAGAGGGCCAAGGCCAGACCCGGGACCATTAACCGGGATGCCATGGATTGCTGATTGGATTTCCGGCCTGTTCGGTTTGTCACAACACGTTCGATCAAGCCAGACTGACTACTGAGGCGATATCGGCAGACGGCACACCGTTGCGGAAAAAAATGGGTTTGGATGTGTGAGCGGAGATCCGTTCTCCCGGCAAAATAATGCCGACCAGATTTAAGGGATCGGCCGCGGACAGAAGAATTTCTTGCGCTCCGGCTTGAACATCACGGCGCACCGCCCGTAATGATTCCACTGCCTCCGGCAGTGCGAACTGTTCCCCCGTAAAGCCGGTCACAAACCGGCCACCCCGCATCTCGCCTCGCCATTCCAGCTTTCGGTACTGCACCAGCAGTTCGCGCCAGGTCACCGGCAAAGATTCTCGTTTGATCAGATCTCGAAAAACTACGCCATAGCGATGTGCCAATTGCCTGGCCCACTGTTCATGCGGGTGAAGACGAACGGGCGGCTCCTCATCATGTGCACCAGGGTCACCCTGGAACAGATCCCACCGCCCGACGCTGTGCCCCGGACGTCGCGCGCGATCCTTGCCCTCGGCACGCCGCCGTCGAGGATCAAGCAGGGCCCGCATGGGATCAAACCCGTCAGCGGTCACCAACCCTGCTGCCACCAATTCCCATAAGGCCTGCTCCACTTCGGCGGCCAGATGTCCCGTTCGACCGGTCAGATCCGCAAAAAAACATGCGCCACGACGATCCAGACAATCTAAGACAGCTTGAGCCACGCCACTCAAATTCAGGCGGACGCCAAGCGGCCCTGCAGATGTGTCAGGTTTGGCCACCGCCAATATCCAACCCACATCCTGTCGTCGCAAAAAACTAATGGGAGCCAGCCTGGTCGGAGTCAGCGGGCGGAATGCCGGAACCGGCGCTCCTAAGTCCAAGGCAAAATCTCCTGTCCCCTGCCCTTTCCCCACCACAGGCAAGAGGGCGGCCTTACTTTCCGGAGGGGTCAGGCGTCCCCAGACCACTTCCCCGCGCAGGCACAAATTATCCAGCCATTCAGGCTGGTATTGAGCCAGGCGGGTTTTGAGGAGCGAAGGTTCCCACGCGGAAGCCGGCGCTTCAAATCCTGCCAATTGGTGAATCACCTCACGCAGACCGGCTTCTCCGTGTAATTGTGTTCCGGGCGCTCGATGCTGCCATCGAAAGAGAAAGCGCATAAAGTCTGACGCGGCGACCGGTTCAATTTCCCGGCGCAAGGCCGTCACGGTTCGGCGATGAATGCGAGCCAAAAGACTGCGGTCACACCATTCTTCGTCGAAAGCCTGTCTGTCATTCCCCTGTTCTTCTCTCGTCGAAGAACCGGTCGATGCCTCAAGGCGGGAAGAGGAACGGAAATGACCTCGAAGGACCAGGCCTTCTCCTTCCAATTGCAAGAGAGCCTGCTGCACCAGTGCTGTGGGGATGCTCAACTTCCCGGCCAATTCGCCAGCGGTCACCGGACCGATATGCGGGATCCAGCCTTGCACGAGATCCCGCGCGGCGGATTCTGCCGTGACCGATTGTTCCTCCACAAACGTGGACAGTGAATCCTGCAGACCGGCGATCACGTGTGCCCTTGGGAACAAGGCCTGAAGACGCGTCAGATGTTCTCTGGTGGTCCAACCCTCAACCCCCTTCGTTTCCGAAGATCCCTCAAGAGGCACCCGGAGTACCAGCACACGGCCATGCGACAGTAGCGCATCTCCATACTCCTGCCACGGCTCACTCATTGCCAATGGCAACCACCCCAGAACCTGAAGCACATCGAACAATTCATCAGCATCGCGAACCAATGGCCAGGCTTCATCAACCACCGCCTCAATAGCGGCACCATCCAATGTCCCGATGTTCCCGTCAAAGCTGGTGGGTGCCGTTCGTCGAAGATTCACCGCGCGAGCCCGTCGCTCCTCCAGCGGCGCATCATCCAGGAAGGCATAAGGATTGGCATTCAAAATTTCATGCGCGAAGAGAGAGGGCACCGGCGATTCCACGACCCGCACCTGAATCTCGTGATTTTCTATCCGTTCGAGCACCTGTCGCAGGCCCACCAGGTCCATGGCCTCTGTTAAACAATCACGCAGCGTTTCCTGGACCAACTGATGATCCGGCACCGGAATATCTCCGACGTGATTATCCCCGCAGGCCGCCGCCATCGGAAATGCCGCCGCTAATAAATCTTCCGCCCGCATCCGTTGAAGATGCACCGGCACACGTTTGCCGTTTTGAAACCGCAACAGCGCCAATGCACGGGTCACATTCCATCTCCAGCGTGTCAGAAACAATGGAGTTGCCAGCGTGGCTTGTATGAGCACTTCTCGCACCGTGTTGGGATGCACAAATCCAAAAATGGCCTCAAGGGGAAAACTATGCTGCTCACCAAGCGACAGCACCAACCCGTCATCAGTGGCCGCCGCCTGCAGTTCAAAATCAAAATTCACACAAAATCGTTTGCGTAATGCCAGACCCCACGCGCGGTTGAGCCTGCCGCCAAATGGCGCATGTAGCACCAGTTGCATTCCCCCGGCTTCATCAAAGAATCGTTCGGCAATCACACAGGTCTGCGTCGGCACGGCTCCAAGAATCTGTGTGCCTCCGGCCACATAGGCCAGCAATTGATCGGCACCCGCCGCATCAACTCCGCATTCTTCATATAACCAATGCCGCGCCGTCTCATTTCCGGAAGCCGCACCCTTCTCAATCAACTGAAAGATCTGCTCTCGCACCTCCGCCACCGCCTGAGATAATTCAAACGACCGGGAAGGCGCTTCCCCTCGCCAGAAAGGAATGTTAGGGGGGGCGCCATGCGCATCTTCCACGCGGACTTTTCCGGTTTCAATTCCACGAATGCGCCAGGAGGTCGTGCCGAGCAACATAATATCTCCAGCCAGACTCTCAATCGCAAAATCTTCGTCCACCGTCCCCACCACGGTTCCATCCGGTTCCGCCACAACCTGATAGGTCGCCGTTTCAGGAATCGCTCCCCCGGAGGTCAACGCAGCCAACCGCCCTCCACGTTTTGGCCGAAGCCGGCCTTCATGACGGTCATAACTCATCAACGCATACAGCCGTCTGCGACCCGGCACAAATCCTTCGGCGACCAACTGCAGCAAGGACTCAAAGCTCTCCCACGTTAAATCCCGGTACGGATAGGCTGACCGGCACAAGGCAAAGAGATCACGCGCATCCCATTCCTGCGCCGCAACCTCTGCAATGATCTGTTGGATCAAAATATCCAGCGGGGCAGATGGAATCTCAATGGTTTCCAATTGACCCTGCCGGATCGCCCGGACCACCGCCGCGCATTCGACTAATTCATCCCGGGTCGTACAAAACAGTCGTCCCTGTGGTACAGCCCCCACCTGATGCCCGGCCCGCCCCACACGCTGAAGACAGGTAGCAATCGCGCGAGGCGATCCGATCTGACACACCACATCAATAAAACCGATATCGATCCCCAACTCTAAGGACGCGGTCGCCACCATCACCTTAATCCGGCCCGTCTTTAATCGTTCTTCCGCATCCAAACGGAGCTTCCGTGACAAACTGCCATGGTGGGACGCTACCTGGTTTTCGCCTAAGCGTTCTTCCAGATGATGCGCTACACGTTCCGCCATCCGGCGCGTATTCACAAACACCAGGGTCGAACGATGCGGCCCGGCGATGTCGGCAATTCGATCATAAATCTCCGACCAAATCGCATTCGTGGCGATCGCGCCCAATTCATCCTTCGGAACTTCCACCTGCAGGTCCAACCGGCGCCGATGGCCGATATCCACAATGTGGCAATGCGATGAGTCAAAGAGGGAAGGTTGCTGATCCTTAGCACGAGACGCAGATTCACCCAATAAAAATTGTGCCACTGTTCCTAACGGTCGCTGCGTGGCGGACAGGCCGATGCGCACCAACCGCCTGGAGGTGACGGCATCCAATCGCTCAAGAGACAGCGCCAGATGGGCGCCACGTTTATTCGGTGCGAGGGCGTGAATTTCATCAACAATGACCGTATGCACACCGGTCAGGAGTTCCCGGCTTCGCCTGGCGGTCACCAGCAGAAACAACGACTCCGGGGTCGTGACCAAAATGTGAGGCGGATGCTTGAGCTGTTGCTGCCGTTGCGCGGCGGGCGTATCCCCGGTCCGGACCTCTACCCGAATTCTCGGTCCCAAAAACCCGGCAGACAGGGCCATCTCGCTGATCTCAGCTAGTGGCAGTTCTAAATTTTTATGGATGTCATGACTCAGCGCCCGTAGCGGGGACACGTAGATAACCTGAATGCCGTCCTCCAACTCCCCGCCAATCGCCTGTCGCAATAAATGGTCGATGCAGGTGAGAAAGGCTGCCAGCGTTTTCCCGGAGCCGGTAGGTGCGGAAATCAGCGCATGCTGTCCGGAATGAATGGCGGGCCAACTGGCTCGTTGCACATCGGTCGGCTCACCCAACCGGGTCCTGAACCATTCTTGAACAACCGGATGAAATGAATGAAGCGGCATACAATCAGCCAGATTCTCAGATTCCCGACGTCACAGGTCAATGAACGTAAAACAGCCCTGTTTGCAGAAAATAGATAGCGCCTCGTGGGTAGAGAATAGGAAATTGTAGAAATGCGACTCGGCTTTTTCACCCACACCAGGATTGCAATAGGTCACTTCCGCACCGACCTCACCAAAGCCCGATCGGTCAAACGCCTGTTGCCTTCTCATATACAGCGTCGCTAAACGAAAAGCGTTGTCGCCTCGCTCGACCCGTGTTAGTCTTACCGTCAACAATCGATTAACCGTCACTCTCAGGGGAGTGGCCCCATTATATACTTATGCTCTTTATCTGTGTGACCTGAAAATTTTTGAAAGTCGAGATATCGCATTTTGGTGAATTCCAGTTGTGTTGTCCTGCAAGGATTTTTCTCTCCTGCCTTTCAAAATTTTTCGGGCATTTTATCTCGATATGCGACATGATGGTGGTGTAGTCTAGTGGCTGTATCTCTGAGCTACGACCGATAACATGAGGTCGGCTCGGAACAATGACAAGCCAATCCCTCTCCAAACATTATAAACATTCAGGTTTCTTCTTTTCTAATGAGTGGACCATCAGCTCATCCTATCAGAAATGATATTCAGGGCCTTCGCGCCCTGGCAATATCCATGGTACTCATTTTTCATGCGGGCTTTCCTTTTTTAAAAGGCGGCTATATCGGTGTAGACGTGTTCTTTGTGATTTCTGGGTACCTCATCACACGCCTGCTTATTATTGAAAGGGAAAAACACGGTCGCGTTAATCTTCTGGCATTTTACGCCCGTCGCATCCGGCGACTTCTTCCCGCGGCCTCAGTGGCGCTGGCAGGGACATCCTTAGTGGGCTTCTTTCTTTTTTCCCCCCTTGAGCAAAGTAATCTGATTCGGTCTTTTTTCGCTTCTATACTCTATGTCAGTAATCTGTGGTTTGCTTTTCAGGCAACCGATTATTTAGGGGAGGATACCAATGCTGACCCTTTCCTTCACACATGGTCGTTATCGGTGGAGGAGCAATTTTATCTCATCTGGCCTTTTCTCATCTTATTGGCCACCCTCAAAAAGACCGGAAGCAACCATTCCTTCAAACTGACTATCTTAATCGGATCGGTGTTTGTCCTTTCGTTTGTTTCCAGTTTAATCATGGGAGGACTTTACCAACCCTGGGCGTTTTTTGGATCTCCGTTTCGTGCCTGGGAATTTGCAACCGGTGCGCTCGGATTTCTTCTTGTTCACAGAAACATGCACTTGCCTGAACCACTGCATAAACTGGGCGTATCGATAGGAATTGGGGCCATCCTTCTCGCAGGAATTCTTTATGACAAGTCAACACCCTTCCCCGGCCTTTATGCCTTGCTTCCCACAGGGGGAACACTGCTGGTCCTGATTGGAGATCATCAAAAAAACTGGTTCGTGGATGTATCCAGGATCCCCTGGGTCCGGTGGTTAGGCGATATCTCCTATTCTCTCTACCTCTGGCATTGGCCTCTTATTGTGATCCCCCTGTCATTAACAGGAGAGCTATCCTTATGGGAAAGAATCGGGTTGGTAGCCCTGTCACTCGCTCTGGGAGGTTTTTCCTACAAATACATCGAAAACCCGATCCGTTTTAATGCAACGCTTGCACGTTCCACCTTTAAAGGGCTAGCTCTCGGGGCCACGTTAACAATTTTTGGTATTGCCCTGACCTTTACGCTAAGAGGTTTTGTAAAGGCCGAACTCAACACCCCTCTGCAAAAAGATATTCTTGCCGCACGTTCACTCATCCCAACCGTCTACCAGGATGGGTGCCATGCCTCCTATGCCGACATCGAATTTTCAGAATGTAGTTATGGGGTGCCCTCTTCCCAAAAAACCCTTGTCCTGTTTGGTGATTCACATGCCGCACAATGGTTCCCCGCTATTGAGGCATTTTCAAAGCAGCATGGATATAGGCTTGTGTCCTTGACCAAGTCGGCTTGCCCTTCCGCACACATCATTCCTTACAACGCAGCTTATGGCCGATCCTATACAGAATGTGGAGCCTGGCAAAATCTTGTTCTTGAACGGATTGCCCAAGAACGTCCGCTGTTGGTCATTTTGAGTAATTCAAGCCGCTATAGCAGCACCAGTGGACATTCGAGTGCTAACCCCGAATGGTGGATCGGGGGGATAAAAGAAACACTCGCCACGATTCAACGGACAGGGGCTCAAGTCGCGATAATACGAGACACTCCAAGTTTATCCCATGATATTCCAATTTGCCTTTCGCGGGCGGCCTGGGGAGGAACTCCGTTATCAAACTGTGATGACCCGAAGACTCAAGTTCTCAACCAAACATTTTTCGCATTGGACCAGGAAGCAGCCAAGGACTTTCCAACAGTGCGCTTTGTGGATTTTTCAGACATTCTTTGTCCGGGAGACAGCTGCCCGGCACGAATAAATGGTCATACCGGCTATAGGGACCAACATCATCTTGCCATCCCTACGGTGCTTGACTTGGCCGAATCCATGCATGATGAGCTAAGAGATATCCTGCAGTAACACATTCGTTTTTCCGGAGCCGGTGGGTACGGAAATCAGCGTATGCTGTCCGGAATGAATGGCGGGCCAACCGGCGCACTATAACGGTCGGCTCACCCTGCCCGGTCGTGAACCATTTTTGAACAACCGGATGAAACGACTAAACCGGCAGAGAATCGCTCATGGCCTCAAGTGAGGGACTTCCAAGGTTTGAAGGTTTGGTGGAAGGGGATGAACGTATTGGAGGTACGCATTTCCAGGAAGAACAAACACGGCCGATACCAGCAGATGATGGACGGCGATGACCGCCAAAATGAACCAATGGTCTTTCACGAATCCAAGGCAAAAATTCCGCATTCTGACCCAACAGGTTAGGATCAGTTGAAACCACTATGCAAACCAGATGTATTATTTTCACATCCTGGTCCAATTTTTTTTCGTCCAACCCCAACCAGTTCCTGACTGATCAGAATAACCAACATGAAAAACTCTGCCGACCGGATACAGCCCAACATGTTCATTGCGTCTCACTTCTGTCGTTGCGCTTCACGGGCGATGCCCCTGATCATCCCCCGAAACACCAATTCGTGAAGCGGCCAGACTCCATACCAATACACCAACCCGCTCAGACCGATGGGGTCAAAACTGGCGGTTTGAGTAATCTTCGAGCCAGCGTCATCAGCTTCCACCAGAAACTCGAGCCAGGCCCGTCCGGGCAATTTCATTTCGGCAAAGAGCCGAAGGCGCGCCCCCGGTTCAATGGCTTCCACCCGCCACCAATCCACCACATCGCCCACGCGCAACCCTTCCGGATCACGACGGCCACGGCGAAGCCCGACCCCACCCGCCAAAAGATCCAACCATCCGCGAAGCGTCCACAGCCAATTGGCAAAGTACCAACCGGTTCGACCGCCGATACGCTGGATCGGACGAAAGGCGACGGCAGGTGGAACCGGCACGTGTGACGTGCGCACATCGAGCAGGCGGTTGCCGAATCGTACCCCTCCGTACTGACGCACATCCCCAGCCGCAGACTGCGCATCCGACCAACGTGACGCAGCCAGTTCCCGCTCCTCATGGCGCAACGCACGCGCAATCGCATCACGGACGCTGATGGGCTCGATCGCAAAAAGACGGCGCGCGGTATCATCGCGAACCACCGTAGGATACTTAATGCTTTGGATGAGCTTACGTCCGACGCGCGCATACAATGGTGTGACAAGACCAAGCCACAGACTCGACAATCGCGGCGTCAGCACTGGCACAGGAATCATGAGCCGCCGCAATCCCCGCTGGCGCGCATACTCCTGCATCAAATCTCCATAGGACACGACATCGTCTCCCCCGATCTCCACAATACGGCTTTCAGGAAGCGGCACGTCGAGAGCGGCATAGAGATAGGCCAGCACATCATCAATTCCTATTGGTTGGGCGGGTACACGGACCCAGCTCGGTGTCAGCATGACCGGTAATCGCTCAACCAGAGTGCGGATCATTTCAAACGACAGACTGCCGGATCCCAGCACGATAGAGGCACGCAACTCCATGACCGGCACGCCGGAATTCCGGAGAATCTCGCCCACCTCATGTCGGCTACGCAGATGGGGCGACAGAGACTCACGGTCGTCGCCAAGCCCTCCGAGATAGATGAGGCGTGTCAGGCCCGCGGCGCGAGCCGCCTCGCCGAAGTTACGCGCGGCACGGCGGTCCGTCTCCTCGAAACTGCCGGATGCCCCCATGGAATGCACCAGATAATAGGCGGCTTCCACATTGTGCATTCCCCTGGCCAGGCTGTCGGGATCAAGCACGTCTCCTGCCACGACCTCAACCCCGGAACCAACCCGGGAATGAAGATGCTCGGGTCTCCGCACGAGACATCTCACATGGCGACCCTCTTGCTCAAGGCGGCCGAGCAGCCTCCCGCCCACATAGCCTGTCGCTCCTGTCAGAAGAATCATGGGTATGATGCTCCGCGAGTATTCGATCTTTTCCATCGTACCAGGAACAAGACATGGGATGTGTATTGGTTGGTTGTTCGTCATTCTGAGCCCATTCGGTTGACCTCAGGTCAGACTCTGCGAGGAATCTGTGCCCAAGGCGAAAGGCCCTTGCGGCTCAGCTAGATCCCTCGGGGACCTCAGGATGACAAGGAAATTAAATGAGACAAATCGTGCCTTTTCAGATTGTCATTCTGAGCGATAGCGAAGGATCTGTGCCCCCGAATGGACACCTCATGTCTAAGCCAGATCCTTCGATGGACCTTGCCGAATGGGTCAGGATGACAGCCGGGAATAATTCTTTCATTGTGCGTATGGGGAGGAATCGAGGTATAATGAAGCTGTTCCTCCATACAAACGAAGGGCCGTCTTTCCATTGGCCCGTTGAAATGCCAAGAGGTTCGGAGTATGGCCACCAAGCTCTATTCCACACATCACAACACCCTCTCCGGGGTTGCTGACAGTCCGGCTTCCCGCTCCAGACAAGACACCACAGCTCGCCAGGTACTCCGCTCCGGGACCGGCCAATTAGCCGTTGAAGAACCGCTGGAGATCCGCCTGGAGTATTGGACCAATGGAGTTCCACAACAGAAAAGCGTGTCAATCACCATGCGGACTCCCGGACACGATGTGGAACTGGCCGCAGGATTTCTGTTTACCGAAGGGATCATTGCCGGATGGAACGACATCAAACACATTCGCCCATGCGGACCAATCGTCGAAGGCGAGGACTTTCAGAATATTGTGCGAGTGAAGCTGCACTCCACGGTGACAGTAAAGACCACGACCATGGACCGGAATTTTTATACCACCTCCAGTTGTGGAATCTGCGGAAAAACTTCCATCGAGGCCCTCAAAATCAACAACCAATTCGGCCAAACCATTAAACATCTCACCTCCCCTTCCGTCACACCAAACATGCTATTCTGTCTGCCGGAACGGATGACGGCCCGGCAACTGCTCTTTCAGCAAACGGGAGGCTGTCATGCCTCAGGCCTGTTTGATGAGAAAGGCGCTCTGCTCTGTGTGCGGGAGGATGTCGGGCGCCACAATGCCTTGGATAAAGTGATCGGGTGGGCGCTGATGAATAACCTGCTGCCCTTACACAATCATGTGGTTCTTGTGAGCGGGCGGGCGAGCTTCGAACTGATGCAGAAATCCTCCATGGGCGGCATTCCGTTTGTTGCCGCCGTGGGCGCACCCTCCACACTTGCGGTGCAAATGGCAGAAGAATTCAACATGACCCTGGTGGGATTTTTAGACCGGCGACGCATGACGGTCTATCACGACTCCGGACGAATACAAGACCACCAGGCCCCACAATCAGAGGACACAGGTGGACGAACAACGCGACATACCGGAAGCCCCGTCAACTCCGACGTGGGAAATCCCGATCGACGATTCCCGCGACCTTAAACTTGACGCACCCTCCAGGTGTGCCGGGGGTCTCCCAGCCATTCTCACTTCCCTACAACACACCACGCATGAACCGGGCTTGAGGCGAGGTGGCCAGGCGCTCCTGAAGGTCAATCAAAAGCAGGGGTTTGATTGCCCGGGCTGTGGCTGGCCCGATCCCGATGGTGCGCGGGCCATCACCGAGTTTTGTGAAAACGGCGTCAAAGCCGTCGCCCACGAAGCCACCACCACCGTCATCACCAAAGAATTTTTCCAACGACATTCCCTTGAGCAACTGGGCCGGCAATCGGATTATTGGCTCGGGCAGCAGGGACGCCTCATCCGTCCGATGATCAAGCGGAGCGAAGATACGCATTATCATCCCATCTCCTGGACCTCGGCATTTGACACCATCGCCGGGCACCTCAATGACCTCGACGATCCCAACGAAGCCATCTTCTATACATCCGGGCGCACCAGCAACGAAGCCGCCTTTCTCTATCAACTCTTCGCGCGACTCTATGGCACCAACAATCTGCCCGATTCCTCCAACATGTGCCACGAGTCCAGCAGCGTGGCGTTAAAAGAAGTCATCGGCATCGGCAAAGCCACCGTCACGCTCGATGATTTCGACAAGGCCGACGCCATCTTCATCCTGGGACAAAATCCCGGCACCAACCATCCGCGTATGCTCGCCACACTTCAGCAGGCAGCCCGGCGGGGCTGTCAGATTGTCAGCATCAACCCGCTTCCTGAAGCCGGCACCACCCGGTTCATTCATCCCCGGGAAGTCACCAACTGGCTGGGCCAGGGAACCCCGATCGCCACGCTGTTTCTCCCCGTCAAAATCAACGGCGACGTCCCCCTGCTCAAAGGCATCATGAAGGAACTGCTCATGCGGGAAGCCAGGCAGCCGGGCTCCATCCTCGACCTGCCGTTCATCCAGGAATACACCGAAGGCTTCGACCACTTCGCCACCGTCCTTCTGAACATGCCATGGGAGCAAATTGAGGAAGGCAGCGGCATTGCGCGGGAAGACATTCAAAAGGCCGCCGATATTGCTGAACAAGCCAGGAGTATCATCTGCACCTGGGCCATGGGCATGACCCA
>CABVRQ010000002.1:0-14739 GCA_902500695.1 uncultured Nitrospira sp.
AATAGTGTGGACCCCAAGGGCGTGGGCTTCCACCGTTCAAGGGGTCACGCGGATTGAGGACGGGTTGGATTTCGGATAAAAACTGTCGGGAATGAACGGAAAAAATGCCTGGAGATTTTGGAGATGTCTGGGAAGAAGGCCATTCCTTGCGACCTACAATAGCCGTGGGTTTATTGTCGGAAGGGGAGGCTATTGGTCGCGGTTGACCATGTAGCAGGCCGTGATGGAGAGGGATCGCTTAGCTGAGCAGGCGGGAAACGACTCAAGGTCGAGGACTGCGGCCTCAACGTATTCTCGCGCTCGACTGGTGGAATAGGCAAGGGATCCCTGTTTTTGCATCATTTGAATGATTTTTGTGACGTCCTCATCCCCAATGGTATGCGCCAGAATCTTTTCGGTGATCCATTGGTTTTCTTGGGGGGAACAGGTTTGGAGAAGGTGGAGGAGGGGGATGGTGATCATGCCCTGACGGATATCCTGCCCAAGGGCTTTGCCAAGTTTTGCTCGGTCTGCGGCATAATCCAAGCGATCGTCAGCCAATTGAAAGGCCATTCCAAGGTGATAGCCAAACCGATAAAGAACGGCCTGTTCTTCTATCGAGGCACCTCCCACGATCGCCCCAACCTTACAGGAAGCGGCAACAAGGGCTGCAGTTTTATATTCAACAATTTTGAGGTAGGCGGCCTCCGACAGGTGTGGTTGACTATTGGCGCAGAGTTGAAGAACCTCCCCTTCAGCCATCTTTCGGCACGCATCCGCTAAGGCTTCATTGATGCCATGATTGTGGAAGGTGGCAATGAGGGCCATGGCCTGAGAATACAAATAATCACCCACAAGGATGCTGGCCTGGTTACCCCAGATTTTCCTCGCAGTTGGCTGTCCCCGTCGTAGATCGGCCTCGTCTAACACATCGTCATGCAGTAAGGTGGCCGTATGAATAAATTCAACGAGACTGCCCAGCAACAAAAAGTCTTTTTGGAGAAATCCACAGAGCCGCGCACAAAGAATCAGGAGCAGCGGGCGGATACGCTTTCCACCGCTGGCAAAGATATGCCCAGCGACCGTATTGATGAGAGGGGCGTGCGATTCAAGATGTTTGGTGATTTGGCTTTCAACCTCGATTAAGTCCGGCCGAAAGGCTTCCCACACATCCTCCATGGATTCCAGGTCTCTGAGGGCTGGTTCCTGATGCATGGCGGCGATACTAGGGGGTAGCCTGTGGATTGTCAAGCTGAACCACAGCCTGGAAATCAATCAACAATCTTCCCAAAAACCCATGCCTGTGAGGAAAAAAATCCGTAGGTGAAAACGGTTTGTCTTGACAGATTTTTTGACCATCCATTAATGTTGTCGTTTACAATTTTGATTCGTTCTTCCCTTTTCTTTCGGTCACTCTCGGGAACCACACAACGACACAATGGCCCATTGAGTCTCTACTAAGGGGTAGCGTGTCTCTTTATAATGATGACCGACAACATTTTTAGGTGAAACGTGAAACAGGTGCATAACCAACCAGTGTGGAATCTTCCGGGATTGCCTTCAGCTCAAGGCCTCTACCACCCTGGTAATGAGCATGATGGCTGTGGAATCGGATTTGTTGCCCATATAAAGGGGCAAAAATCCCACGACATCATAGAGAAGGCCCTGCAGGTCAACAATAATCTCACTCATCGGGGAGCACAAGGGTGTGACCCATGTACCGGTGATGGGGCAGGAATTCTCTCTCAAATACCCCATGATTTTTTTCATCGGGTTGCTGCCGAGACCGGTGTCGACCTTCCGGTAGCCGGGGCCTATGGTGTAGGCATGGTGTTTTTGCCGCAGGATCCCAAGACCAGGCAACAGTGCGAAGCCGTCTTCGAAGCGATTATACGTGAGGAGGGGCAAAGGTTTTTAGGGTGGCGTGATGTCCCAGCCAAAGAGGATCAAATTGGGGAACAGGCTCGAAAAACGATGCCTGCCATTCGACAGTTTTTTGTCGCACGTGAATTACTGAATCCGATGCAGTTTGAACGAAAACTGTATGTCATTCGTAAACGCATAACCCGGGCCGTTCGGGAATCAGCTCTCCCGGGGAAAGAATGGGTCTACATATCCAGTCTGTCCGGCAACACGATTGTTTATAAGGGAATGTTGTTGCCCGAACAAGTTTCTCTGTTTTATCCCGATCTTGCGGATCCCACATTTACGTCGGCGTTGGCCCTTGTGCATTCTCGCTTTAGTACGAACACGTTTCCAACCTGGGCCTTAGCCCATCCCTATCGCTATTCCGTCCATAACGGCGAAATTAATACGCTAAAGGGAAATGTCAATTGGATGCGGGCCCGACAGGGGCGGCTTGCCTCTGAACTGTTTGGAGATGATCTGAAAAAATTATTTCCGATTATCGATGATTCCACCCAGAGCGATTCGGCCTGTTTGGATAATGCCATTGAGTTTTTGGTGATGGCCGGTCGGTCCCTGCCTCATGCCATGATGATGCTGATTCCGGAACCCTGGGTGGGAAATCCTCAAATGGATTTTGACCGACGAGGGTTTTATGAATATCACGCGGCCGTGATGGAGCCGTGGGATGGACCGGCGGCTGTGTGCTTTACCGATGGGAAACTTGTCGGTGCGACCTTGGATCGGAATGGTCTGCGTCCCTGTCGATATCAAATCACCAAGGATGATGTCGTGGTGTTGGCTTCAGAAGCGGGAGTGCTTCCGGTAGATCCCAAGACCATTCGGATGAAGGGGCGTTTGCAACCGGGTCGGATGTTTGTCGTGGACACGGTCCAAGGGCGTATTCTTGACGACGAAGAAATTAAAGCCGATATCACCAAACGTAAGCCCTACCGACAATGGTTAACGCAATATCGGGTGTCTTTAGATGAACTGCCTGAGCCACTTAATGTGCCGCAACCCGATCACCCGACGCTGCGCCAACGCCAGCAAGCCTTTGGGTACACCGTAGAAGAATTGAAAATGGTGTTAATTCCCATGGCGGTAACCGGTGAAGAGCCTATTTCTTCAATGGGAACCGATACGCCTTTAGCCGTGTTGTCCGAACGGCCGCAACTTCTTTTCAAATACTTCAAACAATTGTTTGCTCAAGTCACGAATCCTCCTATCGATCCGATCCGGGAGCATCTGGTGATGTCCCTGGTTACCAACATCGGGCCAAAGCCGAATGTCATTGCAGAGATTCCAGAGGCCTGCCGAAGGATTAAATTGCAGCAACCGATCCTGAGCAATGTTGACCTGCAAAAGATTCGCATGATTGGGGATCCTCACTTTAAAAGTAAGACCTTGTCCTTGCTCTTTAAAGTGGCTGAGGGACCTGAGGGCATGGCGGCAGCTCTTGATCAACTATGCCAGAAAGCCTCGAGAGCTATTAAGGATGGCGAAAAGTTTCTGATTCTGAGTGATCGAGGCATTAATGCCGAGTGGGCGCCCATTCCCAGTTTATTGGGTGTCTCAGCCGTTCATCATCATCTGGTTCGAGAGGAAACCCGAACCGAGGTCGGGTTGATTCTGGAAACAGGTGAACCGCGTGATGTGCATCATTTTGCCTGCCTCATTGGATACGGAGTTGGGGCCATCAATCCGTATTTGGTGTTTGAGTCCCTCGTGGATATGGAACGGGAAGGGTATTTCCCTGAAAGTGTCGATGCGGCGACGGCCGAATCAAAGTTTATCAAGGCGGTCAACAAAGGACTGCTGAAAATTTTCTCAAAGATGGGGATTTCAACGGTCCAGTCCTATTGTGGAGCTCAAATTTTTGAGGCCATTGGCCTGAATAACAAGTTGATTGATCGGTTTTTTACCGGAACGGCTTCACGGATCGAAGGCATGGGTCTTCGTGAGGTGGGAGAAGAGACTATGCGCCGGCATGCGCTGGCCTATCGTCCGGTCCCCATGCGCCAATTAGATTTTGGTGGCGAAATCCATTACCGGATTCAGGGAGAGCATCATAATTGGAATCCTGAAACAATTTACAAACTTCAGCATGCGTCGCGTGCGAATGATGCCAAAGCCTATGCGGATTTTTCAGCCCTCGTGAATAAGGAGGACCAACGGCGCTCAAATCTTCGCGGCCTGTTTGAGTTTAACTGGGCAGCCGAACCAATCTCCCTTGAGGACGTGGAACCCGCCAGTGAAATTGTGAAGCGATTTACCACGGGTGCCATGTCGTTTGGAGCAATCAGTAAAGAAGCGCATGAAACCTTGGCCATCGCCATGAATCGCATTGGTGCCAAAAGCAATACCGGAGAGGGCGGCGAGGATCCGGAACGATTTAACCCTTTGCCAAACGGCGATTCCAGGAATTCGTATATCAAGCAGGTGGCGTCCGGTCGTTTTGGGGTGACGGCACATTATCTGGTGAATGCCAGAGAATTGCAGATCAAAATGGCGCAGGGGGCCAAGCCTGGTGAAGGAGGGCAGTTGCCGGGACACAAGGTGGATGAATTTATTGCCAAGCTTCGATATTCCACGCCAGGAGTTCAACTGATCTCTCCCCCTCCTCATCATGACATTTATTCCATTGAGGATCTCAAACAACTCATTTTTGACCTGAAAAATTCCAATCCCGAAGCCGCGATTTCCGTGAAACTCGTGGCCGAAGTCGGCGTCGGAACCGTGGCGGCAGGAGTGGCAAAGGCTCATGCCGATAAAGTACTTATCAGCGGCGATTCCGGTGGAACCGGAGCCTCTCCCTTATCGTCCATCAAGTACGCGGGAGTGCCCTGGGAATTGGGTCTGGCCGAAACGCACCAGACGCTCGTGCTTAATGACCTGCGTGGACGTATTCGAGTGGAAACCGACGGCCAACTAAAAACTGGCCGTGATGTGGTTATTGCGACGCTTTTGGGGGCGGAAGAATTTGGTTTTTCTACGGCGCCATTGATTGTTGAGGGGTGCATCATGATGAGGAAATGCCACCTCAATACCTGTCCTGTGGGAGTGGCCACACAAGATGGGGAATTGCGAAAACAATTTACGGGAAAACCAGAGCATGTTGTAAACTTCTTTATGTTTGTGGCGGAAGAGATTCGCTCCCTGATGGCAAAGCTCGGATTCAGGACCATGCGCGAGATGATCGGACGTGTGGATAAGCTCAAAGTGCAAAAAGCGGTTGATCATTGGAAAGCCAAAGGGCTGGATTTGTCTCCGTTATTGGTCAAGCCGGATGTCGGTCCTGAAGTGGCCACATCGTGTGTGCAAAAACAAGATCACGGTTTGAACGGGATTTTGGATAATCAATTGGTTGAATGGTGTCAACCTGCCATTGAGCGGGGAGAGCCGGTATCCTTGGATCTGCCTATACGAAATGTGAACCGGACCACCGGAACGGTTCTGTCAAGCCATATTGCACGAAGGTACGGGCCGGATGGGCTCCCTCCCGACACGATTCGGATTACGTTTTCCGGATCGGCTGGACAATCATTTGGTGCTTTTTTGTCGAAGGGCATTACGCTCATTCTGGAAGGCGAGTCGAATGACTATTTGGGGAAAGGTCTCTCTGGAGGGAAAATTATTGTGGTTCCGCCGAAGGGAGTGACGTATTCGCCGGAAGACACGATTCTGATCGGGAACACGTCCCTATATGGGGCGACTGGTGGTGAAGGGTATTTTTATGGCATCGCGGGAGAACGGTTTGCTGTTCGGAATAGTGGCGCACGGGCTGTCATCGATGGAACAGGGGATCATGGGTGTGAATATATGACCGGGGGTGTAGTGGTGGTTTTGGGAAAAACGGGACGTAATTTTGCGGCTGGGATGTCCGGAGGCGACGCCTATGTGTTGGATGAGGATGGGCAATTCCCCGCACGTTGCAATATGGGCATGGTGGAATTAGAGCCTGTCGTGTCATCTGAAGATCAACAGACTCTTCGTGGGATGATAGAGGCCCATTTTCGTTACACCCAAAGTGTCAATGCCAAGCGGGTCCTTGAATCGTGGGATATGATGTTGCCGAAATTTGTCAAAGTCATGCCGAGTGATTACAAGCGAGTGCTGCAGGAAAGGAAAACGGCCTTGGCCAAAGAACATGCTCAACGGGAACGTGAGGCGGTGAGCCGTGGCTGATCCTCGTGGTTTTTTGAAATATAAACGGGAAGGACCTCAACGACGGCCGGTTGAGCTACGGGTTCTCGATTGGAAGGAAATTTATGAACCCTTTTCCGACGACAAACTCAAAATGCAGGGAGCACGCTGTATGGATTGCGGGGTGCCGTTTTGTCAAAGCCCGGCTGGCTGTCCTGTGGTGAATTTGATCCCGGAATGGAATGATCTCGTGCATCGAGGACGATGGAAAGATGCCCTCAAAGCGCTTCATGCGACCAATAACTTTCCTGAGTTCACCGGACGTTTGTGTCCGGCTCCCTGCGAGTCAGCATGTGTGTTGGGCATTAATAGCGATCCGGTCTCTATCCGAGTCATTGAATGGAATATTATTGATAAAGGATTTGAAGAAGGGTGGGTTGAACCGGTGCTACCGGTTGTCTCATCCGGGAAGCGTGTTGCCATTATCGGGTCAGGTCCAGCAGGCTTGGCGGCGGCCCAACAATTAGCCCGGACTGGTCATGAAGTGACAGTTTTGGAAAAGGCTGATCGGATTGGAGGCTTGCTGCGCTATGGTATACCAGATTTTAAAATGGAGAAGTGGGTATTGGACCGTCGATTGGAGCAGATGCGGAAGGAAGGGGTGACCTTTCAGACGAGCGTGTGTGTTGGTGTGGACACCACTGTCCAGGCCCTCCGTCGTGACTATGATGCGGTATTGCTCGCGATGGGCGCTGAGCAACCGAGAGAATTGCCCGTTCCAGGAAGAGATCTTAAAGGCGTTCATCTCGCCATGGATTATCTTACTCAACAGAATAAGCAAGTGGCCGGGGATATCCTTCTGGGAGAGCACATATCGGCTAAAGGCAAACGGGTGGTAATTATTGGTGGTGGTGATACGGGATCGGATTGTCTTGGTACGGCTCATCGTCAAGGATGTGTTGAAGCTCATCAATTTGAGTTGTTACCCGAACCTCCCCCGAATCGGGCTCAATCGACACCCTGGCCTTTATGGCCCATGCAATTACGAACCTCGCATGCCCATGAAGAAGGGTGTGATCGAGAATGGAGTATCTCCACCACAAAGTTTTCAGGGGAAAATGGGCAGGTCACCGGATTGCATGCGACCCGTGTGAGTTTTGAGAATGGGAAAGTGGTTCCTGTGCCGGGATTCGAGATCAAGATGGATGTTGACCTGGTATTGTTGGCGATGGGGTTTGTCGGGCCGGTAAAAAACGGCCTACTGGATTCTCTTGATCTTCAAAATGATCCCCGTGGGAACGTGGCTGTTGATGAAGACTTCATGACGAATATGGACGGGGTGTTTGCCACGGGGGACACTAAGCGTGGCGCGTCACTGATTGTCTGGGCTATTGCAGAAGGAAGAAAGTCTGCGGCTGGCATTCACAGGTATCTTCAAGCCGGACGTTCCTTTCGGGTGTCCTGATTTCTTTCCCTTCCTGGATGTTTTCCACCTTCGGCGGTTTCCAAAAGCTTCTGTGAAATTTAAATATTGGGTGCGTGTCTGCCATAGACCATCAAAAAAGTGTTGAGCCATATCAACCGCAGTCCGTTCGTCACGTGGCTGTGACACGCCTCCTTCCTCTGCTCTGTTCTTCCTGGTCATTTTGGCCTTCCTGGAGGGACATTTTTTGAGTGTCCCACTCGGGAGTACTGTACCCTAGCTTCTGAAACCCTGAAACGGAGAAATATTTGCGCTATTCAGATTCATCACGCGGGAAGGCTATTCACGAAGAATTTCTTCGGCGGGCGGGCGGGATTCCATTTCTGGGACTTGGGTTATCGGTGGATGTGTATTCTCCTGATGTCTTTGACTTATACGAGGAACTTCGAATTCAGCAAATCCCTATGGCCTATCTTGAAATCTTTCATGCGGCTTCTGATGCTTTGGCGATGGTACGAGACCGCCTTCCTGACGTTCCGCTGGCCCATCATGGCGAGGGGTTATGGGTCACGCAACCTGATTGGGATACCGCATACCATTCTCGAGAGCGTTTACAGGCTACCGCCTTCAATCTTCGAATGTTACAGGCTCATTGGGTCAATCAAGAATGTGCGGCCAAAGAAATAGGCGGTTTTTCGTTCGGGACCTATTTGCCTCCGGTTTTTACCAGAGCCTCTGCTGAAATTACGGCTTATCAGGCGTGGAACGCGCAGTTGCAGCTTGATCAATATGATTGGGGGCAGCAGGTACACTCGCCATTACTACTTTTGGAGAGTCCACCCTTAACCTATTTTTCGATGGGTGAAATGCCTTATGTCGAATTTTTTGCGAATATTGCAGCCATGGCGCCTTGTGGGTTGGTATTGGATCTAGGCCATGTTTGGACCGTCTATCGCTATTCGGGCGCTTGGCGGAATCAGTGTCTGGAATCGTTTTTCGAAGCCTTTCTTGAGCAATTTCCCTTGGAAAGAGTCATTGAAATTCATATCGCAGGTCTGGATTGCCATCCACATATACGCACACAAATGGCGTCAGGATCACCTGGATCTCCTCCAAATTGGATTGATGCCCATGAGGCTCCCATCCCCGACGAATTACTGATGCTCCTGGCTCGTGTTGTAGCGGAGCCTCGTCTACTCAATCTCAAAGGAATTGCTTTAGAGGTTGATAATAAGGAGATATCGCTCATGTGCCGGGAAATGAAAACGGTGATGGAGATTTTGGGGCCTCTGATGAATTTGTCTTCTCATGGGCCTTTGCCGGCCACAAATTTTCAGAAGGCAGGAACCTTACCAGTAGAAAACGTCGAGCCTTCTCGGGAAACTCGGGATGTGTTAACCCGCCAATACAGGGAGTACATGTCACTGGTCAAAGAAGTCCTGAGTCGTCGGCTGGATGTACCTGGCCAATGGGATGCCGAAATGAATATGGGGCTTCATGTCTATGCGACACAGTATTTACCATATGAAATTCTCTCATGGGGTGGGGATGTGAGGGTGATGTTTCCCAAAACCTGTGATGTTTTGGAGCAATGCGGGATTTCCTTAAACCAATTCGTCGAATTTTGGTTTGCCCATCCTCGAAGATCTAAATCTGAGTATGATTTCTTTCTGCTCAAAATAGATTTATTTGTGGAATTTCTCGGTCAGGTGGTTCCTGTGGCGGGTTCCCTTGTTAGACAGGAAGCCGATCTTCTTACTCAAGGCTACCTTCTCGCGTCTCAGGGGCGATAGACGTAACTATTGCTGAGTTGGGAGAAATCGGTCCTAATTATCTGTGTGCTAATCAGGGAGATGAGGTCAGACAGATCGGTTAATTGGTGGGTTGAGAGCTTCTGATTGAGAGGGAATTAGAAGTTCCTGGCATGTGCCGCTGCTCCGGTAGAAAGAGCTTGATGAATTTCCTGAATGAGGCGCAATTCGATGTCGGTGATTTCCGATTGTGGTGCTGAGAACATCTGGCCTGTTTTGGAAAGTTTTTCGAATTCGGCACGGACCCAGATCATCGTATGGTCGGAAGGTCCTTTCTCAATAGAGAGGAGGTATTGGTTACGAAACCCTGATAGTTCCAGTGAGGGAGGAAGAGATGTTTTGCGATCGGTAATATAGACAGCCTTTTGATCGGTTTGCATACTGGAAAGTATTGAATAGCCATTTTTCGTGAGTGCGCCTTCTATGATTTCTGAAGCCGAGGAAAATGAAAACGGCAACTCCTGACTTTGACCACCAATTTGAAGAAGGGTAAGGGTCTTCCTCATCTGGTCTCTTTGACTTCTGAGCCATTTGTTTTCTCCTTCCAACTTTCGATGTTCTTGTTCCAATATTTTAATTCTGGCTCCCTCTTTTTTGGGACTATTCACCAGTTCGGTCATTTGAGCCTGTGCGTCTCGAAGTTGTTGTTGGTGTGTCGCTTCCGCATCTTGCAGTTGCTCTACATACGATAATTCGGTTTTTCTAGCTTCTTGGTTCAGCAAGTCGATTTGTTGCTGCATGACTTTGTTTCCCTCCTGGAGGGAATGAATGACCGACTCCAATTTGGTGGTCTGTTTTTTGAGCTGAATGTTTTCTTCTTCAAGCCCAGAGTTATTTTGGGGACAACCAGTCAGAATAAAGATGAGCATCCCTGCGCCAATGGATAGGGCTTTATTTCTGGAGTAAGGGAGAATAACTTGCCTCTGCTGGGATGTTGAGATTCGCTGGAATCCTGAAGTTTTCACCGGCTCAGCGCATCCGAAAATGAGAAGTCGTGTCGTGATTGGATCAAATGGGTACCTTTTATTAGGTATTTTATGCTTAAACTGTTCTTATTTCAAACTTCCATATTGAGGGGGTATGGAGAATGAGGAATAATCTGTTATTCCTATGAGAAATTGTGAAAATCTGAAGACATCTTTAGATTTGTAGGGTGTTCGTGTTTAATCATTTGAGGAATTTGGAATGGATCAGTTTATTCGAATTACTTTTCCCGTCCCTCCGCTTTCATGTAATTGTTCGATTATCGGGGACAAAGGCACTAAGCAGGCCATTGTGGTTGATCCAGGAGGAAATCCTGAACGCATACTCAGGGAAATTGATGCCTTGGGATTCACGGTTTCTGCCGTTTGGCATACCCATGCCCATTTTGACCATTTCCTAGCCTCCGGGCATATTAAGCAAGCGACAGGGGCTCCTCTGTGTTTGCATCCCCAAGATCAGGATCTGTGGGCCATGCTGGAAGTTCAATGCCAAATGTTCAATATTCCCTATGTGCCTGCCCCTCCGCCTGACCGTTTGATTGAAGATGAATCAGAGGTGCGGGTCGGTCCGTATACAGGTACTGTGCTCCATACTCCTGGCCACACTCCTGGCTCGGTATGTTTTTTCTTTGAAAGCCAAGGGTTGGTATTTTCAGGGGACACCTTGTTTCGAGGCGGAATTGGCAGGACCGACCTCTGGGGTGGAGATGGCCAGGTTATAGAACGATCTATTCGCGAACGGTTGTACGCCCTCAAAGAAAGCACTATCGTGATCCCCGGACACGGACCTGAATCGTCCATTGGATGGGAACGGGAACATAATATGTTTGTGCATGGATAATCATTGTCGTTTAAAGTAAGAACAATAATGGGACTTTTGGAAATTGGCTACAAGATATGTTGAGATATAAGAGAAAAATGATCTAATAAAAATAATTACCACATCTCAAAAACTCATTTTTCATTGAAAAAATGACTCATAATCCTACAAGGTATTGAAAAATGGTTGAGTATTTCTTAATTCTCCTCTTGGATTATAGAGGACGCGTACTTATTTTTAATCTCCAAAGAATTGCAATTATAAAAACTATCTTGCGTCGAAGAATGTCATATGCTATAACCAACCCTCTTGTTGAAAAAATCACTATATAAATCAGAAAATTGGCTTGCGTTTTTTAGGTAAAACTTTCATTATCAACAGCTTCTCAATGAGGAGGTAGGCGATGCACAGAGTGCTTCTATCCGTCCTTTTAAGTGTAGTGTTCGTTGTGGCCGGAAGTTCAGCAGCTTTTGCGTTACAGTCCGGTGGTGTGGAAATTGGCGACCTTGAAACAGGATCTGTTGTGGGCCAGCCATTCCAAAAGTTGGATGTGGATATTGAGTTGAATGCCATTGAAATTGGTGGCAAGAAAGTCTGGTATCCACCCGTGTCTATTCTGAGCCTTGTCTCCGGTGCAACAGGCGGGAGAGCCGGAAGACCGGTTTTGGTCAAGGTCACCAACACGATGAAAGAGGAGCACGGTTTTTCCCTTTCAGCCGCTTCCTCACAAACTGGTCCAACTACGATGGAAATTAACCTTGTGTTGGCTCCAGGGGAAACCAAGTATATTGGGATACCCATCAGTGATCTCACTTATGTGACTTCGAACAGTTTATTGAACTATAAGTGTCAACTACATTCAGCTCACCTGGGTGGGCAATTATTGGTCTTGACCAAGTAGCAATTGTTTCGACGTAGTTTTTATAAAAAAGCCCCATCCTTGTTACAAGGGATGGGGCTTTTTTAATACCTGATTCGTTAATGAACTACACTTCCTCGTCACTCTGACAGTCCACATTAGCGTTCAACGGAATTTTCTGAGCCGCAAACAGTTCTCCTTCTACAACCAATAGTAAAAAACGACTTTCAGTCGGTGCCTCCTCCGGTAAATTTCTGACACTGGTGTTGAGATCGACAATTATTTCTTCAGGGGATTCAGTTGTGGTGTTATTAATCACCCAGAAGTAATGGCTACCTTTTGGATAGAGGTTAGAGACAAACCGGTCGATGGCGGTGGAAATCGAAGGGTGGGCCGAGATGCTGGTAAAGGAAAGAAGAATAAACGAAATTCCGAGCATGAGAGTCAGGAGGTAGCGCATACGTGGCCTCCGTGGTATGAGGTAAAGGTTTACTTTGGTGGAATGTGGCGTGAGGGCTCTTTATCCATATTTCATTGTGGCTGAAATCTTAACAATCTACATGATATCTTATTGATATCTTATCCTTCGTCTGTTGTTTGAGCAAATCGCGAAATGGTAGGAATGAGCTTGCCTGGAAAAATTTCCATGACCAGAGGCAAGAAAAGTTTATAGGAAAGTAAGGAAAAATGTAAAACGATGTTGTCTTTTCTTCAAGGTAAAGGGGCCCCAAATAAAAAACGAATTTTCTTTCTTCTGGTAATGGCTTTGTTCCTGATTTCCGGCGCACTTTTGTTTAATGCCCCGGAACAGACACAGATCATCAATATAAATTTTCCCAGCGGTGGTGTGTTGAAAGCGGAGGTTGCGGATACACCGGAAAAACTTTTATTCGGATTAGCATTTAGAAATGCTCTTCCTCCCAATGAGGGAATGATTTATATTTTTGAAGATTCGGGTCTCCATCGGGTCTGGACAAAAGAGTTCCAATTTCCTGTTGATGTGATTTGGGTCGATGAGAGTAAAATTGTCGTGCATATAGTCGAAAAGGCTCTTCCATGCAGTGAAAGGCAATGTCCCTGGTATGGTCCCCCGCCTCAAGATGCACGTTATATTGTTGAAGCCAATGCTGGGTTTGTGGACCAAGCCAAAATTAAGATAGGTGCTCAAGTCACCTTTACCTTGCTTGTCTCGTAAAGATGAACCGGTGATGAATGATTCCAGTTCCGAGCGTGATATGGACTGCAGGATACATGAACCGCTGAGTCCCAAAGAGGGGTTTGTTTTTGTCGGGAAGCTGGAGGATATCTCCAAAGGAAAGGGGCGTGTATTCAAGGTCGACGGGAAAAGTGTGGCTGTTTTTCGCGTTGATGATCGGTGCTTTGCTATTAATGATATCTGTCCGCACCAGGGAGCCTCTTTGGGAAAAGGCCGATTGAAAGGTTTTGTTGTTTCTTGCCCGTGGCATCATCAACAATTTGACATTCGATCGGGATTTGGGCCAGATGGCGGAGGCTATTGTGTGGTCAATTACGATGTGATGGTTGATAAGGGAAATGTTTTTGTTTGTTTGAAAAAACGTGATTGGCTCACAGGAGAATAATGGACTTTACAGACGAAACATGAGTTAAGGTTTCGTCAAGGTGAGAGCATGAATATAGATCAGGTGCAGACAAGAGCTATTCAGGTTTTCCAATCTGCCGCCTTTATGGTGCATTTATGGGAGGATCGGACCCGTGGGGAACAATGGGTGCCAAGTTATGACCCTAAAGTGCTGGGATTAGTGGGAGACGAATTTCTTCGAACCGTCAGTAACAATGCCGTAGATTCAGGCCAGCGATCCTTTGAATTTCAAGCGTTGCAACCAGGAACCCATCAATTGAAGTTTAGTAAAAGAATGGCGTGGAAGTTTACGGCAGAAGATCGACGGGTTTTTTCAGTCATTGTTTCCCCACCACCTTCTTGAGTTAAATTAGAGCATGCCTGATGTTGGGTATCTCAATGGGCACTTTTCTCCATTAGAAGAGGTGAAGATCTCTCCGGATGATCGTGGATTTTTATTTGGGGATGGCGTCTATGAAGTGATTCGTGCCTATCATGGGATTCCTGCCTTTTGGGGTGAGCATTTCAAGAGGCTAGTTAGGAGTGCCAAAGAAATTCAGCTCCACTTTTTTTTCGAACAAGCCGAATTTCAGCGCCTCCTTCTTGATGGTCTTCAGCAGAGTGGGTATCAGGAAGGAAAAATCTATATCCAAGTGACCAGAGGGGTCGCTCCGCGGGAGCATACTTTCCCTCCAAATGGAGAACCAACGGTCTTTTTGGCATTTCGGAAAATGGTTGCCTTGCCAACGGAAGTCTGCCAACGGGGAGTAAAGGTCATTACCCTACCTGATACTCGATGGCACCGCTGTGATATAAAAAGCCTGAATTTGCTTCCGAATGTGTTGGCTAAGCAAAAGGCTCGGGAAGCCAATGCCTTTGAGGGAATTTTTGTGAGAGACGGACTGGTGACCGAAGGGGCTACCAGTAATGTGTTTACTGTGAAAAACGGCACGATTATCACTCCTGAACGCAATCATTTAGTCCTCGCTGGTGTGACCCAACAACAGGTGGTGACCTTAGCTCATTCAAAAGGTTTAAACGTCCAATTTCGACCCATTCCTATTTCAGAGTTCCTGCAATCCGACGAAGTCTTTCTTGTGGGCACCACAATTGAAATTCTGCCAGTCATCCAAATTGATGGGGAAACTATACGGGATGGAAAGCCTGGCCCCATTACCACAATTCTAAAGCAGCAATTTACTGCCCATGTTTC
>CABVRQ010000002.1:14839-17735 GCA_902500695.1 uncultured Nitrospira sp.
TTCAGGATAAAGTTATCCACAGCACGGGGATGGTTCATCAAGAATCACCTGGCTGGGCAGAGCGGTTAAAGGGACAGACAATCATGGAGGACACCAAAGAAGGCCGTCCGAACCGGGCTGCCATGGTGGAACGCCAACATGATCGGATCATGCTGAGAATGGAAAACGAGTCCGGTGCTCAACATGCTGACCATACGGCTACCGGTTTTTACAACACGATGACCAATATGCATCAATATGGCGCAGGAGGCCAGGATTTACTTTTGGCATCTGATAAAAATGTGGAGCCTGTTTCAGCGAGTGGTGGAAATTGTCCTTCCAGTGCTCCTGTCAGGGAATATGATATTTCGGCCATCAATGCCGAGATTAGCCTCAATCAATGGCTTGATTACTATCCTGGCTACATGTATGTCCTGACGGAAAACATCGATAAGGTGCGGGAAGAGGAGGCCAAAAATGCCGAAGCCAGAGAGGTGGATGGTCATGGTGACCCAGGCGCGGTGACTAACGGTCTTCAGGACCAATGGATTCAACCCCTTGTGATCAGAGGAAATCAAGGTGATTGCGTAAAATTCACCTTCCGAAACCAACTTGAATTTGGTGAGGAGGCCAGTCTTCACATTCATGGTTCGAATATGGTGATCAGCAAGACCGGGCAGCCTGCTACGACCACCAATCGTGACACGGTGGCTGAAGAAGGGAAGACGGTAGAGATGGAATGGTATATCCATCCCGACACCCAGGAAGGCGGCAGACAATTTCATACCTTTAGTAATGATCGAGAATTGACGGTCATGGGCCTAATGGGAACTTTTGTGGTTGAACCCCATGGCTCTGAATATTTGAATCCGTTGGGAGACGGAGACGCCACGCCCATGGCAAGTGGATGGCAGGCCATTATTAAAAATGGGACGGGGCCTGATTTTCGAGAGTTCGTAATTATTTATCATGAAGTGGGTGACGAAGCGTTCCGTCCGGTGAACAAACATGGTGATTTCTTGCCCCAACGGGACCCTCTCACTGATACCTACCGGCCGGGGGCTCGTGCTATCAATTATCGGAGTGAGCCGTTCGGTATCAACATGATGCATGTGCAGCACGAATACTTCGGATTTGAAGACGAATCGATGGGATATAGTTCATACACCTTTGGTGATGCTCCAACGACGATTCCACGATCGTATTTGGGGGATCCTGCAAAATACAGACTAGTTCATGGAGGATCAGAGGTATTCCATTCCCATCATCCACATGGCGGGACGATCCGATGGCCAAGGAGTCCACGGGCAATTGACCAAATGCCAATGTGGCATGCCGCGAAAAACGGTCCGGTAAAATACCCGGTTATCCGGACGAAAACCGACAGGGTTGATGTGGAAGTAATCGGGCCCTCAGAAGCCTTGGATTTGGAGACGGAATGTGGATCCGGCCTATGCCAACAACTGGCAGGTGACTTCTTGTTTCATTGCCATGTCGCCCATCACTATGTTTCAGGAATGTGGGGGTATTGGCGGGTATACAATACCCTGCAGACAGACGACAACCGCACAGACGTCATGCCAAATCTCAGAGAGTTGCCTGATAGAAAAGGTCGAATGCAGGCGGGCGTCACTTCCGATCAATTGATTGGAAAGACAGTCGATTGGTTTGGGAAAACATTCACCATCGTCGAAAAAGGAAAGACCAATTGGAAATCAAACCCGGCCGTCGTCAATATTAAAGAATGGGTGGAAATTCAATTGCCCACACAGGGAAAGCCAGGACACAAAGATGACGAACGTGGCCAAATTCTTTCCTATGACGCGACGGTTCTGGATTGGGCATGGGATGGCAATAAAGCCATGTCGGAGAAAGAAAGCACAATTGAAAACCCCAAGTATGAATCAAGGACTCCTGGGAAACGACGGCCGATTCTGTTTGAGTCGAGGACGGGAAAAGTATCATGGCCGCATCTGACTCCACATTACGGCAAACGGGTTATGTTTCCACCAAATCACAATCCGGCCCCCTGGTTGGAAATGATTCATCAGGATGAAAATGGTCTGCGAACCTCCGAGCCAGCCAAACCTGGAGAAAATGGCCGGTGGAGTTTATGTCCGGAGAATGCAGGACGAAAATATTACAACATTCATTTCATCAATACTCCCATTGAAATGGCCGGCGCTCAGGGTAAAGGAGATCCTGTCATTGATCCCTACGGGTTGATATATGTTCTCCATGAAGAAGAGGAGGAAACACGAAAAAATAACGACAAAAAATTGCCGTTGGTGTTTCGTGCCAATATTTATGACTGCATAGACTATACGCTGACCAGCGAATGGTTGGATGACGATTTTACCAACTTCCAATCCTCTAAAATCAACATTCATCCTCATTTTCTCCAATTCGACAATCAAGCATCGGATGGAGTGATTACCGGTTTTTCGTACGAGCAGTCTGTTCGTCCGTTTACCATGCTGGAGAAAAAGAACAAAAAAGGTCTGCCCGTGCCGATGAATACCGTCTTTACGGCTAAAGCCAAAAAGGGTGATTCCAGCATTAAGGTGAAAAACGCGGCGCAATACCATGTCAATACGGAATTGCTGGTTGGTGCGGATAATGTCAAAGGCAATGAGATTCGTCGCATCAAATCAATTAAAGGTGACACCATTACCTTTGTCCGACCATTGATGCATGATCATCCAGTGGGGGATATCGTGACTGTGGAATTTGTGCGGGCACGACTCTGGGCGGATGCGGATGTGGGGACGGTGTTTTGGCATGACCACGCCTTCGGGGCCACCACATGGCCACATGGCGGATTCGGTACATTAGTCGTTGAACCGGTGGGATCGACCTATCATGATCCTAAGACCGGGAAATTAGTCAGGAGCGGTCCCATCGCGGATATCCATAC
>CABVRQ010000002.1:17835-20213 GCA_902500695.1 uncultured Nitrospira sp.
CACACGTTTTTGAGTGAGCGATATGCCGGGGATGCCAATAGAAAAAATTCCATGCATATTGGTATTGCCGAGCGATACGATTTAGTCGTACCAAAGGCAGGCGGTCCTCGTCTGCAACCTGGAGACTATATTCATTTTAACGGACGGTCTTCCAAATTTTCTGAGGGAAGTTGGGGAATTCTGCGAGTCTTGGATAAGGAGACGTCTGACCTGAAACCGCTCCCAGCTGGGTATTCAGGTCGAAATGAAATTCCTAAGCCCCTTCCGGTGTGTCCCGAAGAGGCTCCGGTGAAATCATTTAACGTGGTTGCCATGGACTTTTCGGAGATGAGTTTTAATCCTAGTGCTCCGGAATCCATTGAAATTGACTTTGAGAGGACCATCGACCTGAGAAATCCTGATGGCAAGATCTACGTCCTTGAGGATGAGATCACGAAAGTGGCAGGGGACTACCACCCGATGCCATTGACGATTCGCGCAAACGTGGGAGATTGCATCAAAGTGAATCTCAAAAATAAAATGAAGGAGAGCAGGGCTTCATTCTCGGCCATCTCCTTGGCCTTTAACCCGCAAGATTCCTTGGGGGCCAACGTCGGAAATAATTCAGGGGATCAAACCATCGCCCCTGGTGAGTCAAAGACCTATACCTATTATGCTGATCCTTTTAACGGGGAAATTTCATCATTGGTATGGGACTGGGGAAATGTGATGTTAAACCCGCGAAACGGCCTGTTCGGGGCGGTCATCATCGGGCCGAAAGGTTCACAGTACCGTGATCCAAAGACCGGTGCCGACATTTCCATGAAAAATAGTTGGGAAGCGGATGTGATTATTGACAGGACCATTCCAGGCCAAGAAAACCGCAGAAATTACCGTGATGTGGCTTTACTCTTTCAAGATGAAGACAACATTATCGGTACCAGCTTTATGCCGTATGTCCAGAATGTAGCCGGCCTCACCGGTGTCAATTATCGTTCTGAACCCTATCTTCACAGAGAAGAGGCTGGTTGTACGCTTGGACGCATGTTCCAGCCTTGTGAGGTGGATAATCCACAAGATCCGGTCACTCCGCTTATCCAGGCACATGCAGGGGATCCTGTGAGGATTCATGTGTTCGGTGCCAGCAGCGAGCAAAACGGGATGTTTAGTGTGGAAAAACATGAATGGCCGATCGAACCATTCATGCCGGGAGCCGACGAAATCAGTGTGGTGGAATTCGCCGGTTCGGAAACGATCGATGTATTTATTCCGTCCGCTGGAGGGCGTGATATGCTTGCCGCAGATTATGTCTGGAATAATCAGCGGCTGCCTTACTCGCAATCTGGTCAGTGGGGCTATTTAAGGGTGCTCCCGAAAAATGACCAACGGATTCTGCCTCTGGAAAGAGGAACGAGTGAGGTGAAGCAAGCTTCAATCGACGTGGTGGAGACCGGCAGAGTCTTGCCGGTGGCAGCCAAATAACCACTCCTAGCTTTAATTTTTAAGAATGGGGGATTCGAAAGAATCCCCCATTTTTTTTTGATTTTTAAAATGGACTTCTTTAATCGATTGTGAAATTAAGCGGATCAAAAATCAACTTTAAGCAAAATTGAAAATTCCTTTAGGTCAGCTGTTATAATGTTTCTATCGGAAGTTTCTCTCGTTTAGGTGTATTTGGATTATGTATTCTTTTTTAAATGGCCTTATGGATTAAACAGGGTCAGGCATTGATGAAAAGCCGATTACGGCTTTTGGCAATACGCCTTGACCTCGCCGAAAGGTGAAGCTACGATTTGGTTCAATAAATGACCATGCTGACATAAAAATATTGGGGTTCCCAGCGAATGGCTTCTTTCCCGAAAGACACGAAGATATTCGAGTTCGTCTTTGGGATGGTGAATTCTCCAATTTTTCCATCAGTGGCGTCTTAGTCGTCGGATTAATTTGGAGGGGTTTATGCGTGTAAGACGAAATAGGAAAAGTCTTGTTTCGACAGGGTTGTTGGTGGCCGGGTTTACCCTGATGTCAGGGATGATGGCATGGGGTCTGGACGTGTCGGATATTCGACCGGAGTGGACTGAGGCTGGGAAGAAATTAGCCTTGCAGCGGGCCCAATTGCCTACTAAAGAAAAAAAAGTGGTGATTCCAGCCGGATGGTTTACCATGGGGAGTAATAAAAAAATAGATCGGCAGGCCTACCGGCCGGAGATGCCTCAACACCAGGTATATCTGGATGCTTTTGAGATTGATGCCTATGAAATCACGGCTTTGGAGTATTTGCGTTTTGTCGTGGACACGGGCCGTTCGCCATTGCCCGACTGGAAATTCGACGGGGGAAACTTTCAGGAGAGTATGGCTCATCATCCGGTGATGCATGTCTCCTGGTATGAAGCCGATGC
>CABVRQ010000002.1:20313-29659 GCA_902500695.1 uncultured Nitrospira sp.
AGAAATGGATGCTTTCTCGTTTCTGAGCAGGTCTCCATTTCCTCTCACAATGTCTATTGATTATTTTCAAATCATTTTTCTCTGAACGTCGTGAACTGTTCTAGGCTCAGAGGGTTTGAGTTATCAAAATGATTAGATTTGAATTTCCGACGATCCGAATGTGGTAGGGTGATATGAGAGAGTGGCTTACACAAAGAAAGCCCTCCAATCACTATGAGATGTCCGGATGAGTTTGTAAATGCTTGAGTGTCTCGTAGGTTGTGACTTGGAATACTTCCCGTTCATGGTGTTTTTGGGAGGAAGGCAGATATAACACATTGCTATGTATTGGTCGGCAGTGATGGGAAGGAGGGCGTTGGAATGATGATGAGAGTTATGGTGATCGTGATGTTCCTGATGATGGTGTCATCCATGGGGTTGGCCTATCAAGAGAGCCAGGTCAGCAATGGAGGGGCCATTCAAGGGCATGTCCGCCTTCTTGGTGAACCCCCAAGACCGATGGCGTTTAATCTCGTCACGATCCCGGATGCCGTATATTGTGGAAGAATTTCTACCGGCACAGGGTGGCGCATTGTTGAAGATTTTATTATTGGGCCACAGGGGTCGTTAAAAGATGCCGTGGTGATGGTGAAAGGGGTAGACAAAGGCAAACCGTTTTCTTTGCCAAAGGTGGAGGTTGAAGCGATTGACTGCGATTTTCTGCCCTTTGTCAATGTGTTACGCGACCAGGATGAAATAACCGTGATCAATATGGATCCGGTAGAGCATGATATTCAGGGATATGAAACCGCCAGAGAGCGAGGGGCCAGGGTACTGTTTAATCGTCCATTGCCCATGAACTCTTTTCATAATGTGGTTGGTATGTTTGGAAAAAACGTCCATACGCATCTGCCCGGAAAACCGATGATTGAAAAAATTCATTTGCGAAAAGGACGGGATGTGTTTGTCATGCAATGTGGATTTCATCCCTATATGTTTTCATGGGGATTAGTGGTGGAAAATCCCTATTATTCGATTTCCAAAGAGGATGGAGCCTACGAAATTCACGATATTCCTCCAGGAGAATATGAAGTGGCTGTCTGGCACCCTGGTATGAAATCCTATTTAGAAAAAACAGTTCGTGTGGAATCGGGAAAAACGCTGACATTGGATTTTCAATATGAGTCTCCCCAAGGGCGACGAAGCGTGCATGAAATGCAGGAGAATCCGCATTTTGGCCTTGAGCTGCTTGGGGAGGGCGTTGAGATTATACCGTCATTGCGGCGGCAAGTTCCCTGAGCAAATGGGGGTGATCATGAAAAAAAATCGAGTGGGAGGAATCGTCGTATTAGGCTTTCTCTGGGTCACTAGTTTACCCGCTTTCGCTTATGAAGTGATTGACGTAACGGGCGGAGCCACCATTGTCGGCACCGTGACCCTCAAGGGAGTTCCGCCTTCTCCTAAAGCGTATAACCTGGTGACGTTCCCCGATCCAGAGTATTGCGGCCGCATTTCGGATGGTCAGGGCTGGCGGCTACTGAAGGATTTTGTGGTGAATGATCGCAGTCAACTTCAAGGGGTCGTGATGGTGGTTGAAGGCGTCAGTTCCGGAAAACCCTTTTCTCTTTCTATTCCGAAGGTTGAAGCCCGGGACTGTCAGTTTCTCCCATTTACGACGGTGATTCGCGATGAGCATGGGATTGAAGTGGTAAATATGGATCCGGTCATGCATGATATTCAAGCCTATGAGACGTCGTTGAGCCAAGGGACACGGGTATTATTTAATTCTCCCCTGCCCTTTAATTCTCGGCATCAACGCGAGAATATCCACGCGACGCATGAGCATCTACCGGGGCAATCGTTGGTTCATCAATTTCAACTGAGCAAGGGACGTAAAACCTTTGTGATGCAGTGCGGGTTTCACGCTTTCATGGAAAGCTGGGCGGTTGTGGTGGATAATCCCTATTTCACCTTTACCAATGAAATGGGAGAGTATGTCATTTCGTCACTCCCGCCTGGAAATTATCGCATCCGGGCCTGGCATCCAAGTGTGAAGCACGAGCAGGTTCAGGAATTTATCGTTGAACCAAACCAAACCGTGAGGAGGGACTTTTCTTTGGAATCTCCCGTGGGTCGTTGGACGGCGCATACCATGCAATCTCCTCCTCGATTTACTGCTGGTGCGTTGGGCCACCCCGTTCTGATCGAGCCTCTGGTTGAACACCAAAGGCCATGAAATGGATAGATTTTTCCCTCCTTGTCTCCGCCCGAACTTGTGAAAAGAAATTGGTGGGCCTGGTTGTTTGTGCCGTTTTAGGAATGGTGCTTTGGTTCCCGCCAGGATGGGCCTTTGCCGGCTCTCCCCATTTCTCTAACCACAGCCCCACAGAATTTTCAGGAAGACTGATATGGAAAACAGGTGGACGTATTGCCAAAGCCCAGTTGTTTGTGAAAAAGGATCGCTATCGCATTGAACCGACAGGGGGAATTCGAACAGAATTAGGCTATGCGGGGGTCCTCATTGTTCGATTGAATGAGCAAAAAACCTGGTATATGTTGTCGCAACGGCGAATGATCGTCAGCGTTCCCTTAACTTTGGACTATTTGTTACCCCTTTCTGTCCAGTTGGAGGGAGAGACGAGTCGAACGGTTATTGGGGAATCTGTGGTAGGCGACCAACCTGCCCTGCTCTATGACGTGGAGGTCAAAGATCAGTTTGGCCAACTCGAACGGTATTTCGAATGGGTGGATCCTCAACGGGAAATTCTCTTGAAACTCTTAAGCCAGGATCGAGATTGGTTTGTGGAATATCATCATGTGGTGCTTTCTTCGCAACCAGATTATTACTTTGAAGCGCCTTTGGGCTATCGAATCATTGAGGCTCAGGAAGCCCCGGTTCGGAGAGGGTAGAAATATGATGTGGCTAGCAGATGGATGGGGGTAAATAAAAAAGAATGAATCGTTATCATGCTCTGTTCGTTCTCGGAGTACTCTGGATTCTCTCAGGTGCGGTTTGGGCAGAAGAGGCACATGAGGCAACGGTTGTTCAGGCGCAAAAAGCGTATGAGCAGGGTCTATTTCAACAGGTCGTTGACCTTGTGAAGCCATTACAAAAAGAGCCCTCCTCCCCCTCGCAGGTTTCTCGTTTGTACATTCTTGCCTTAGCTAATCTGGGAAAGACTCCCGAAGCCATTGAAACCTATGACAAGGAGGTTGGCGTAACAAAGCGGGAAGATGAGCCTTTGTTACGGCAGATGGCCATTGCCAGTATATTGCCTCTCCGTTCCGATATGCGGGAACAAATGCGAGGAGCGGCCTATACGGCGTTAAAGGAAATCGAATCTGATAATGCCGTGGAATATTTGGAAAAGGGCTTAACTGATGAAAACGGCATGGTTAGAGCATTGGTGGCAGAAGCCTTAGGGCAAAGAAAGGCCGGACAGCGTTCCAAGTTGTTTCGTGAGGCATTGACAGACGAGGCCGGTTTGGTGCGGGCAACGGTGCTGATCGGGCTTGGACAATCTGGAGATCTGGGTTTGGTGCCACTGATTGAACCATCGTTGAACGATGAGCAGCATCTTGTCCAAATTGCCGCCGCTAGAGCATTATATGAGTTGGGTCACAAGCAATACTGGTCCCGTTTGGAACAAGGTGCAACAAGCGAGGAAGGGTATGAACGGGGAGCGGCTATCCGTGCCTTTGGTGAATTAGGGGATCGTCGTGCGATACCGATATTGGAAAAAACTATTTCTGATTCTCAGCCCTCAATTCGTGCCGCGGCTATTGCATCCTTAGGGAAATTGAAGGCTCCTGAATCCTTACCGACTCTGAAAGCCATGTTGTTTGATCGTATTCCTGCGGTACGGAGTGTGGCGGCTTTTAGCCTGGGGTATTACGAACAACATCAAGTCTTAACCCCGTTAACCAGAGCCTTGGTCGATTCGAATTCGGGTGTGCAGGCGGCGGCTGTGGCGTCATTGCTAAAGACAGGAGCGCCCTATTCGGTGGTCAAGGATACCATTCAGCATCTCCTCAATGACCAAAATCCGGCCATTCGGTCTGGTGCGGTCAAAGCGCTCGGAAATGGAAAAGGTCAGGATGTTCTCAATGCTCTCATTGTGGCTCTTAATGATCCGTTGCCTCGTCCCAGGATTGGAGTATCCCGCGCACTGGGCCGTATTGGCGATCGCACCCTCTTGCCGACCTTAAAGCGCACCCTTCGAGATACTGATGAAGCGGTGCGGGTGACCGCCGCCGCGGCCATTGTAAGGATTTTGGATAAGGAGATAGGTATTTAACCTGTTTGGTTACTGCCCTGAGAGAGGTCTTCCTGAAGATGGACAGGTACGACCAGATAAAGGGTGTTCACATGTTTCTCCAAATTGTGCGGTTTATTGGGAACTGCTCCCCTCTCGGCCAATTCTGGCGCACGATCATCAAGTTCGCATTTGCCCCGGTGACTGAGGTTATGAATGACTCATGCCGTACCCGGGGAGATTACAGATTGTGGATGCTGGCTGGACTCAGTGTATGGCTCCTCGGCAGTCCCCTTCATGCTGAAATACGGCCTCATGTGGAGTCTGTCGACCATCCAATTATTCAATGGCATGAATGGGGAAATGAAGCATTTGAACGTGCGCAGGGCGAAGATAAATTAATTATTTTGGATCTCACTGCCGTATGGTGCCATGCTTGCCATGTGATGGACCAGACGACTTACGCTAACCCTCGTATCGTACAGTTGCTCAATTCCCAATTTATTCCTGTTCGGGTCGATACGGATCAGCGTCCAGATTTAGATGCTCGTTACCGAGCGGGAGGGTGGCCGACGACCAACGTTCTCCTGCCGACAGGAGAAATTATTTTTCAAGCGAACGCTTTGGGTTCTGAAGAAATGCAGGCCATGCTTCTTGAGGTGCAATCTATTTACGTAACGGACAAGGCTCTGTTGCTCAAGCAGGCCTCTCATCTATGGGACCGGGTACACGAGAAGGTTGAAGCCGGTCGTTCCAGAGGGAATGTATTTCAGGCGTCTATGGCAAAGCAAAGTGTGGACATGATGAGAGCCCAATTTGACGAGGTCAATGGAGGATTTCGGGATGCCCCTAAATTCTTTGAACCCGAAGCCATCCAGATGGTTTTTGCCTATGGCTTTTTTGAGGACGATCCTGAGTTACTCCAGATAGGATTGGATACCTTAAAAAAACAAGTGCGTTTACTTGATCCGGTTTGGGGAGGATTTTATCGCTATGCTGAACAAGCCGATTGGACCCAACCGCATTTTGAAAAGATGTTGTCGATTCAAGCTCTGAATCTTCGCAATTATGTCGAAGCCTTTCAACTGACCGGAGACCCTCAGTTTAAACGCATAGCCTTAGCGCTTATTGAGTATGTCTCGCGGTTTTTAACTGATCCGCAAACGGGATTGTTGTATGAAAGCCAAGATGCCGACGTCAGGGGAACTGAAGGGCAAGCTTTCATCTCTGGGGCCGAGTACTACTCTCTCAATGAGAGCAAGCGATTGGCCTTCGGTATCCCGAATGTGGACCAACGAATTTTTACAGGGAGTAATGCGTTGATGGCATGGGCCTATTTGCATGCCTCCTTGGTGTTGGAAAAAGGCGTGATAGGCGATTTGGCTCTTCAGATGTTGAACCGGATGTTTGAGGAGCGTTTTGACGTGGATAAGGGGCTTGTTCATGGCGAGACGGGAGACGAGCCCAGTCTTTACGGTTTATTGTCTGATCACACATTCTTTGGCCAAGCGTTACTCGAGGCTTTTAGAGTGACAGGGCAATATCAGTTTTTGCAAAATGCTGAAGCTCTTGCCGAAGTGAGCCAGCGGTTATTACAGGATTCCGCGAATGGGGGATTTTTTGATCATCCACAGATGCCGGGTCAATTGGGTCTTTTGAACTTCCCAACCAAACCGGTGAGGGAGAATCTTCAAGCCGTCCTCTGGTACCTTGATCTTTTTCATTTGACGGAGAAGCCAATGTATCGCTCCATCGCCGAGAACACGTTGCAGGCAATGGTCAATTCCCGGCAACCTCTCCCTCTCGCATTGTCAGGGTTGGCTATCGATCAGTGGTTTCGAATTCCCATTCATATTGCGGTGGTGGGAAATTTTGACGATGCAATGACCAAAGCCCTATTGTTGGAAGGCCAGCGAATGTTTTGCCCTGGAAAAATTGTGAAAGGGTTTGACCCAAAGAAAGGCCAGCCGAAATGGGGTGACATTATTTTTCCCTATGAGGAGCGACCCGTCGCCTTTGTCTGTACTGACCGGATGTGTTCGGCTCCGGTCTTTCATGCAGAGGTCATGGAAAAGAGTGTGGCTGACATGATGGCCGTGCTCAGGGACCCTGTACAAAAATGATGTGAGTGTGCTCAGATGCCCAGTTACTATTCTGTTGATTTTTACCGGGGATATCGTCTGATTAAAATCTTTCGTGTTTCAACGAACTAAAAGGCCTAAGGATTAGCACAAAGGACCTAGTTCTTGTTGGTTTTCTTGACACGTTTTTTTTATTCCTGATATATACGGAAGTAGGTGCTGTCGAATGATCCATACCAAGATCAGCTTTTTTATACCTGGCCGGGGTAAAACGGGTTGATCTTATCACGTTAGGTTGTTTTCCCACGTCAACTCAATTTTATTCTTAACTAGGAGGAAGAATCATGAGGAATCGTCAGTCTTTAACTATGTCTTTTTTGGTTGGCTGCATGCTTATGGCTGCCCCATTAGTCGCCCAGGCTGGGGGAACGATTAAAGGGAAAGTCACGTTTGCGGGAGCAGTTCCCCCACCGAAAGAATTTGCGTTTTCAAAATTTCCCAATGTGGAATTTTGCAAAAAAAATGAAAGTAAAAGCGCGGATGGGAATACCCGGTTGCTGAAGGAAGTGGAAGTGGATGGAAGCAAGGGTTTAAAGAATGCGGTGGTGGCGGTTACTGATATTGAAGACAAGGCTTTTTTAGATAAGGCAGGGAAAGATGCTCCACAATTGGTGGAAGCTGAGTTGTGTGAGTTTCATCCCTATACCGGAATTGCCGTGAGTAAGGGCCAATTTAAGGTCGTCAACAACGATGCCGATCCAAGCGACCCTAAGTCAGCAGAAGGCGTGTTGCATAACCCGCATAGCTTCGATCAGTTGGGTGCCAAGTCCAGCACGGAGTTTAATATCGGGTTAGCCAAGAAAGGCGACTCGCTGGATAAAAGTGTCAAGCTGAAAATGGCGAAAAAAGGTTCTGTGTTGCGGTTGCAATGTGACCAGCATGAATTTATGCAAGGCTGGTATCTGCCGGTGACCAATGCCCATTATGGTGTGGCTGGCGCGGATGGGACTTTTGAAATCAAGGATGTGCCTGCGGGGAAGCATAAGGTGAAGGCGTGGCATCCCATTGCAGGCGAAGTAGAAGCCGATGTGGATGTGAAGGATGGGGGAACCGTCGAAGCCAATTTCGAGATTAAATAGGTCTCACTCGATTGAGGCATAGGTTTTCTGTCAAGGGCAACTAGCCACGAGCTAGTTGCCCTTGTTTTTTTGTAGAGAAGCTTAGACAATTTTTCTGATCGTTCAGCATTTGACCTCGCAAAATGACCCCGTTAAGATCGACATCGAAAGTAATTTTTCATGTTGTATATTGAGTTTGAGGCCACGTGTGACTCGTGAATCATCACTCGCAGATATTTTCCAGATAGGTTATTACTGGGAAACCAAGATTCTCCTCACCGCTGTGAAGCTGGATCTTTTTTCAGCTCTTAGGGGGCAGTCTCTCACGGTCAATGAAGTCGCCGGTGTCTTGGATCTCAACGCACGGGCTTTGGAGTTGGTGATGAACGCCTTAGTGGCGATGCGTGTGTTAACGAAAGAAGAGAAGGTATATGCCAATACTCCCGTCGCTGAGCGACATCTGGTGCAATCAAGCCCAGAGTATGTGGGCCATTTATTATTGTTGCATGACGCTGAGTGGAGTCATTGGGGACAGTTGGAGCAGACAGTAAGAACCGGACGGTCACCCGTGACCCAACATGTTTTTGAAACGAATCCGGAGCTGGGGGCCCATGTGCTTACGGTCTTGGATCGGATCGGGCAGGGAAGTGGACAGGGATTGGCGAAAAGTGTCCCCATGCATGGAACGGTGCGAATGCTGGATGTTGGCGGTGGGGCTGGAACCAATGCCATTGCCTTTTGCCTGGAGCATCCCGGGTTGTCCGCTACGGTTTTTGATCTCCCGCAAACTCTGAAGGTGACCAAACAACATGTCGAGCGTGCGGGATTAGAAGATCGTATCCATTTGCAAAGTGGTAACTTTCATGTTGATGCGTTTCAGGGACCGTATGATCTTGCCCTCATGTCGGATATTCTGCATTATCAAGATGGCAGGGTGAATGCGGCACTGGTGAAGAAAGTATATGCCTGTTTGAATGAGGGTGGACGACTGATCATTAAAGACCGGTTTTTGGATCAGGCTAAAACGAGCCCTGCTTGGACGACAGCTTTTGCTGTTCATATCCTGGTGAACACAGAATGTGGTGAGTGCTTTACGATTCAGGAAAGTCGCCAATGGATGGATCAAGCCGGGTTTCGGGTTGTGGAAGAATTGGAACCGCGTGCCATGATTCAAGGCACGAAATAACAGAAGGGCATGGCACGAACTTATGGATGAGATGGCGGTATGGCTGAGAGAACCAGGATTTTTCGGGACCCATGCCACGGTTGGAGCGGATGTGAGCCAACTCATGGCAACGTTCTTTACAACCTTGTTTATTGTCGGATGGATCCAGGCGAGACAACATAAAACCGATCAGCACCATTGGCTGATGTTCGGTGGGATGATTGCCATGCTCGCCTTCTTTATCAGTTATTATTTGTTTCGCAGTCTGGGTGTCCTGGCCTTTGAGGGAAAGGAAGGCTTTGGCGGACCCCAGTGGTTATACGACCAGGTGTTTGTCCCTGTCTTGACCCTTCATATTCTCCTGGTCGTCATCGGCCTCGTGATGGCCATTTATATGATGGTGTTGGGTTTCCGATCGCAGACTTTCCTGGAAGGGAAGCGGGTTTTGAAGGATGCGGTTTTAAAGACTTCCGGACGACGCATTGTGATGATCCTGGGAGGAGTGACCACCATTGTCCTCCTATTTTTCCTGTCACGGGTGATGACGTCAGGATTTTCCATGGGGAAATTCAGTGTGTATCTTGGTCTTATTCTCCTCATTGCATTGGTGTTTGGCATTGAAATATCTATCCAGCGGATTTGGCCAAATGGGGCCAGACGGCATCGGGTGCTCGGACGATTCACCATGGTGATCTATTGTGTGCTGTTTGTGACCGGATCGTTTACCTATACGATGCTCTACATCCT
>CABVRQ010000002.1:29759-44962 GCA_902500695.1 uncultured Nitrospira sp.
GATTTTCTCTTGGGGCCGAAGGTAGTGCCAAGGACTTAGATACCATGGTCCCTCACACTCTATGGTCAGATGAGGCCTTATATCAGTTGAGCCGGCTTCCACCCTACTTACTTCCTCTCGTGCGGGAAGAGGTGGAGACGTTTGCCTCTACCAGGGGACAAAGGGTTGTCACGTTTTCGCGAGTTGGGTCGGCGCGGAATAAGGGGATGGTGGAGTGGAGCCCGGACGCAGAGCGTCGTATTAATAATGTTCCGTCAGGAATTCGGGCAATGGCGAGAATTGAGTTGGAGAGAACGGCTTTGGATCGCGGGATGCCTGCGGTCACGGTTGCACTCATGGAAGAGGTGAAAGCCCGTTATTTTGGTATGGCGGCAGGGCGCGCATGAAACGCCTTGTGTGCGAATTGACGCACACGATTAATCTCTGGAAATCTCTTCGAAGCGAGTAACAATATGTTGCATCGACTTTCCCTTCGTGTCCTTCCACAATTGAATGCCTTAGTAACGGATCAACCCGTCCGCAAGCGGAAACGTTTGGTGATGCTGGCTCCCGGCTTAGTGGCTTTTGGGATCTACCACCTTCTCAAGCCGGTTTTACCGCTTTACGACCCAATGGTGCTTCTGGCATTCACCGGCTGTATTTGTATGCTTACTGCCATCTGGTCTTATAGACAGGGACGTGGAGTCTCTCTTTTGGACTCCTGGCGCGAAGACGGGGCTCGGCAGTGGGTGTGGTTGGTGGGATGGATTGGTCTGGTCTATGGGATTCAATTATCCCTCTTGGTTTTGGCGATTCTTCAAGTATTTGTGGCCTATGACTTTTTGCTCCATCCGGAAGGTCCAGCCATGATGGCAACCATCATTTCATGCACGTCCGTGACCCGGGATGCCTTTGAAATCGGTCATGTGCAACGAATGAGGCAACAAGGGGTTGTCGTCCCAACCTTTCCTGACGGAGAGGCGTTACGAAAATGGATCCCACAAGAAATCGGAAGCATTGTGAAATGGGGAGCTTTGGCAACCATACTTGGGGTAGCCGGTTCATGGCTTTTGTTCGCTGTGGGGCCGATTGAACTGCAACCCATTCTTCAATCACTGTTAGTTCCCATTATGATCGCCTCAATCGGAATGAAGACGTTTTTCAGCGGGGAATCACTATATGCTCACAATACACAGGGAGGCAGGCCACGAACCTGGCTGTCATCTCTTTGGTTTTGGATGTGGCCAAATCTGACCTTTTCCGCAACGTATTTTCTGGTTCTCATGGGGATGGCTGCCTTTGTATTGCGGGTAGAGCACATCCCTCAAGTAGGATTTATGGGGATGGCCGCCTGTACCGCCATGTTGATGGCGCTGTATACCCTCTTTCTGGGTTGGCGCAAATCCTATGAAGAGCAGCTCGTTGGCATTCCTGAATCCATACAACGGTGTCCCTTTGTGATGGGAATGCTTCAAAATTCTAAATCCCCTGAATCTCTTCCTTCCCTCGCGGACGCCAAAGTCGGGCATGGCAATTTGGTGAATTAAATTGAAAACTCTTGTCAAACCATTATTGAGTGTACTGTTCATCTTTCTCCTGCAGTCCGGAGTTGTGTTGGGTGTGGATGCACAATCCTTACCGGCGACTGATGGGCAGGCAAGCCAGGATATTTTCTATCAAACTCCCGGAACGATTGAGGGTCCATCCGTCGAAGAGACCCACCTGGACTATTCCACTTATCCTCTCGTGGATAACAGGTTGGTTGTCTGGTTTGTGACTCAGCAGCACACCTATTTTGGGGGATTTGTCTTATCTATTCCCTTATTTTGTCTATTATTAGAATTCTTAGGAATCACCAGAAAACAGCGGGCGTCCCAACAGAAGTTCGATGGACTGGCTCGTGATATTTTGCGCGTGGCCCTGTTGTCCTTGTCCATAACGGCCTTATTAGGCTGTCTCATGCTCATAACCTTTGTGACTCTTTACCCCGGGTTCATGAATTACATGGGAGCAACGTTTAAGCCGGTCATGCCAGTGTATGCCACGGTGTTTGTGAGTGAAGCTTTTCTTTTGGCCCTCTATTATTACACCTGGAATTTTCTCAAAACCCCGGCAGCGAAGTGGGTCCATATGACCATTGGAGTTCTTTCCAATGCAACCGGAGTGGTTTTATTGTTGTTAGCCAATTCGTGGGCTTCGTTTATGATGGCACCGGCCGGCGTTGATGCCCAGGGTCACTTTTTAGGGAATGTGTGGCATCTTTTGCACTCTCCCTTATGGAATCCATTGAATACTCACCGATTTTTAGCGGATATTATGTCAGGTGGCGCAGTGGTCGTCGCCTATGCGACCTACCGGTATTTCATGGCTAAAACCTCTGAGGATCGGGCGTATTACGATTGGGTTGGGCATGTCTTTATTGTGGTGGTGGTCTGTGCACTTCTGCCCATGCCACTTGCAGGTTACTGGTTGATGCGATCTGTGTTTGAGTTTAGGCAAACGATGGGCATGGCCATGATGGGGGGCATGTTGTCGTGGCTGTTTGTCCTCCAAGCCATTATGGTTGGAGTCTTGTTTTTAGGAATTAACTATTACATCTGGCAATCATTGGCCCGCATTCAGGGTGGCGAGCGCTTCCATCCACACTTTAAGGCCATTCTCTTTGCATTGATGGTGTGTTTTCTCGTGTGGTTTACGCCGCACACCATTGCGATGAGTGGGAGTGAGATGAAAGCGATGGGCGCGGCCCAGCATCCGGTTATTGGTCAATTCGGTGTCATGTCTGCAAAGAATGGTGCGGTTAATGTCATGATCTGTTTAACCGCACTGAGTTACATTCTGTATCGGCGAGCCAATTGTGTGATGACCGTAAAATGGGCATCAAAGGGTAATGCTCTCTTAATGATATTATTTCTCATGGGGATTGCCAATATTGTGTGGTTGGCCATTTACGGATTCTATATTCCCGCAAATGTTCGGGTGGGTCTTTCCTCGCCTCAAGGGATGACCACCGCGACTGTGGTGGTTGGAGGGTTATTGTTGAATCGGTTCCTTTTGCGAGGCGCCCATATTAACGGGCCTGTGCATTGGGGACGAATTACTCCGCGTGGGATTGTGGCATTGTTTGTCGTGGCTGCCGCGTTTACGTGGGTAATGGGGTTGATGGGGTACATAAGGTCTGTTGGCCGCTTGGGATGGCATATTTCTGAATTAATGCCGGATCAATCCTCTTGGGCATTTACGCCTTCTCTGGGATTTGCTGCGAAAATGGTCACCCTCAATATGATTGTTTTTTGGTCGTCAGTTTTTTTTGTATTCTGGCTTAGCCGATGGGATCAGCGAGTGGTAGAACGGCGAACGGCTGAATTTGCACGGCCTTCACCGGTTATTCAGGTCATTTCAGAAGAGGAATCTGCGTCATGAGAGTCTGTCTTTGGCAAAAGAATAGTTTAGAGGGTGTGAAGCGAAACCGAGTAAGGCCTTCATTTTTGGCATGGTTGGTAGTGGGCCTCCTGGTCAATGGAAGTAGTGCCGCGTGGACCCAAGAGGTTCCGAACACAGGGTCTTCTAGTAGTTCGATGGTGGTAGAGGATTTTCAGCATCCTGATGACAAAGGATTTCCTCAGGGTTGGGAAGCGCAGCGGAGTACGGTCACCGCCCATGAAACCTATACGATTCAAGAGGAGGGCGGGACTTTTTACCTTTCGGCCAAGGACGCCAATCAACGGGTATATACCAAGCACATGACGTGGGACCCGAAGCAGCACCCTATTCTGACCTGGCGTTGGCGGATACAGACTGTTCCTGATAACGCCGATTTCCTGGCCGCAATCTACCCGTCCTTGGATGTTGACCTGATGTTTATTCCCGTGAACACGAAATATGTGTGGAGTGCAACGCTTCCTGTGGGGTCAGTCAAAGAGGGGGGCATGTTTAGCTCCACAGAAATTGTCATTCGTAGTGGGACTGAATCCCTTGGGACGTGGGTTGAGGAGCGGGTAAATGTGTATGAAGATTTTCTGAAAATTCATGACCATGAACCGGCCCCGCATGCCTGGGGCATTTCTTTGTTAGGCGGGCCGGGAGTGGAAGTGGACTTTGGTTCTATTCAGGTTCAGGCTGAATCATCCAAAGCTGACCTCGGACGGGAATGAGGAGTGAAGTTGTCTCCAGCTAAAATTTTTGATGTCCTCCTTGGAATACTAGGTTTAGGGACAGTGGGCCTCTTGATCGGGGTCTTCATGGGGGATGGGTGGCTTCCTGTCGCGTTAGCATTGGGAGCTATTCTTGGCGCAGGAGTAGGCTTGGTAGGCGGACGAGGGTTTTTTTTGAGCATTTTTATCGGAACCATTTTAGGTGGCTTGTTGGCCTTAGGGGTGAGTGGAGCCGAGGCTGTAACGGTTGGCGCAGCCTCGGGTGCGGCAATGGGCGGATTTTTGGGAATTTGGATTTCGATGCTTATTGAGACGTGGCGACAACGGAATCAAACCCTTCCTGAGTGCGACGTGAAGCACCCCAATCATTTGCAACCGTAATCAATCTGAGGCATCGAGGTGAGTGTGTCAAAGCGAGGGGCAAGGTAGTCATGGAAAACCAACGGGTTCTCATCGGGTCAATTATATTTGTATTCGGCTCTTTTATCATGATGATCGTGATGTTGATTTATATGACCTATAAAGGGAAAGCTGATTTGGCGGAATTGTCAGCCGGCCAAACGGCCAACGTCAGGGTATTGCAGTCAATGCCCACGCAGGATTTTTCCATGTATAAAACGTTCGTCGGGGATGATGGCCGGGAAATGGTCGAAATTCCTGAAGGGCCGTTTACCATGGGCATTGGGGATGGGGATCCCGATGAAGGGCCATCGCATCCGGTGTACCTCCAAACGTTTTACATCGACCTTAAAGAAGTCACGCAGGCAGATTATGATCGGTATATCAAGATGACGAAACGGGACAAACCTAAGGTGCCGGTTTTTGAAGATGATGTCGCCAAACTGGTCGGTCTGGATTATCCGGTGGTGGCTGTGACCTGGAACGATGCATTCGGGTATTGTCGGTGGGCTGGCAAGCGGTTGCCGACCGAAGCGGAGTGGGAAAAGGCGGCTAGGGGAGAAGGGAAACGGCGTTATCCTTGGGGGGAAAAGTTCGAATATCAGTTTGCCAATGTTGATGGGGAGGAGGATGGCTTTCAGTATTTAGCCCCCGTTGGATCATTTGAGGTAGGGAGAAGCCCTTTTGGACTCTATGATGCCACCGGCAATGTGGCTGAATGGGTCATGGATAGTTATGCTCCTGACTATTATCAGCAAGCTCCGTATCGGGATCCACCAGGACCGAAAGACCAAGACGAGAATAAAGTTATTCGTGGGGGGTCTTGGCGTGAATCTCGTATAGGTGCCAGGGTTACCAAGCGTTTTGCAGCTAAAATGTGGAGGAATGATGCCAGTGTTGGATTTCGGTGTGCAAAAGAGCCTCCGACTGAAACTCCTCAATCTTCCTAAGCGATAAGCAAACTTCTCACCGGCGAGAAAAATCGTCCATGGTTTCTCGGGATAGGACGCATTGACGGATAAGAAATAAGGAAACATGGACGGTCGATTTAAATTAATTTTTCTGATTGCGGTCTTGTTTATGACCGGCCTACCATTGTGGGGGATTTTGAAAGGCACCGATACTCCTCCGAGTCTCCCAGATCCAGGTCCCCAATCCCTAGCTTCTTCGACATTGGAACCGTCCATAGATTTGATGGTTCCTGATCCGGACATAGGAAATGAGATGATTGAAATTCCCGAAGGAGAATTCATTCTTGGTAGTAATGAAGGCGGATTTAATGAAAAGCCTGCTCACGTCGTTAATCTAGGGACGTACTGGATTGATCGGTATGAAGTCATCTATAAACGCTATATGGAATTTGTAGAAGCTACCGGCCATCGGCAGCCTGGTCCACCATCACGGTATGCCACAAAGCTCGGATTGTTACGAGGGCCTTATCAGCCGATTACCTATGTGTCATGGAGCGATGCGAATGACTATTGCCAGTGGAAAGGTAAGCGTCTCCCTACGGAACAGGAATGGGAAAAGGCTATGCGAGGGACAGATGGACGCACTTGGCCGTGGGGTGAGGGGTTGAACGGACATCCTGCCAATTTTGCAGGTGAGGGCGACGGGTTTGAGGTGTCGGCTCCTGTAAGATCGTTCCCTCTTGATCAAAGTGTATTCGGGGTCTATGACGGGGCAGGTAATGTTATGGAATGGACGGATAATTGGTATGTGGAAGATCTATACCTACAGAATAATTCTATTTCGCAAGAAGATGATCGGCCAAACTCGACTTACAAGACTATGAGAGGCAGTGGCTATACGAGCCAAGGAGTCGATCTCAGGATAACCAACAGGAGTTTTATGGTTCCTGATTTTCGAGATGAGACAATTGGTTTCAGATGCGCACGTTCAGATTAATATCAATAAACGGGACGATTTTCTGTAGTGAAAAAAATGAAAAAATTAAAGGAAATCAAAATAGTAGAGGATGAGAAACACGGCAAGCAGAATATTGACAACCATTCCGGCCAAAACTATAATGTCGAACACTTTTGCATTTGTACGCATGAGCAATCCCTCGTTTTACGTGATCAATGAATGTTTGAATAGCACGAAAAATAATAATGTGTCAATAAAGTTTATTAGGGAAAATCGTTTAAGTTTTGGATGCGAATTAAGCATAGGGAGGATTTAAGATGGGGGATTCAACAGCTGTCATAAGGGAGTCAACGGAGTTAGAGACTAAAATAGGTAAAGCGATTTTTTATGTGACCTGCTCAGTAAGCCTTTGGTTTTTCTATTGGTTTTCCGGCATTCAGTGCCCCTGCTAAAAAACATGATTTCCAATAAGACAATCAATCATTTAATACTCTTAGACGCAAGGAGGGGCGCATGCAGACAGCTCTGTATGTCATAGTTTCTTTGGTTATTTGTTTTGTGTATTTCCAGGCGTTGGATTATGTCCTGATGGATGCTCAGGGGCTGGACTATTTCTACATGTTCAGATAGTAGAAATAGGGACCAGATTGAAATTTAGGATTCACATTCATGACAGGTTTAGGTAAATTTGATGGGTTTAAACACAACACGTTTTCACAAGGAGGTAGGTCAATGGGTCGCCTGTTCAATCAAATGACCCGGGGGAAGAAAAAGTTGTTCGCCGTTTCGGCCTTGATGGTGATGGGCGGTCTGCTATTGCTGCCAATTTTCCTGTCAGTCTCAGCTGTGGCAAGTGGGGGTGGGGCTCCAGCGGGTGGTCCGCCGGCAGATGTCGTTGCCGCACAAAAGGCGGGGGAGGAAGGCGAGGCGGAAAAGGTGGAGATGGGCCGTGATATTTATTACAAGACTGAAGGTCCAGCCACCGGAGCGGGCGCACCGATAACGGCCGACAACGAAACTTTTTATCCTCGGTATAACTTCGAGAGTCGTGTCCTCCTTTGGGTAGCCAACCAGCAGCATTTATATTACGGCAGTTTTGTGTTGGCGGTTCCCATCTTTTGTATGTGTATCGAATTTGCAGGTATGATAAGCAAAGATAAGGCAATGGCCAAGAAATATGACCAATTGGCCTATGATTTTATCAAAATCAGTCTGACTGCCTATTCCTTAACCGCCATCCTTGGTGGGATCCTTATCTTTACCTTTTTGACTCTTTATCCTGCCTTTTTTGGGTACTTGTCTAGTATTTTCCGTCCGGTCATGCACATTTATGCATTAACATTCGTGGCGGAAAGTGCAACCCTCTATATTTATTATTACGGTTGGGACAAGATGAGGGAGGGTGTCCTGAAGTGGGTTCATCTCAGCATGTCCGTGATTCTGAATGTTATTGGAACGGTACTGATGTTCCTCGCCAATTCATGGATTGCGTTTATGATGTCGCCTGCTGGAGTTGATGAGCAGGGGAGATATCTTGGGAATATTTGGCATGTGATCCATACGGCTCTTTGGAATCCTTTGAATGTTCATAGAATTCTTGGGAACATGGCATTTGGTGGTGGTGTAGTAGCTGCCTATGCTGCCTATCGTTTCCTTTCTTCAAAAACGGATGAAGAGCGTGCTCATTACGACTGGATGGGCTACATCGCAATGAGTCTAGGCGTGGCGTTTTTAATCCCGCTACCATTTGCAGGATATTGGTTGATGCGAGAGGTGTATGCCTACCGTCAGCAAATGGGAATTACATTGATGGGTGGGTTGCTGGCCTGGTTGTTTATTATTCAAGCAACCATGATTGGAATTCTTTTCCTCACCACAAATTATTACCTTTGGCAAGCGCTTGGCCGGATGACAGGTGGAGAGCGATTCCAAAAGTATATTAAGTATCTCGTGTTTATATTGGTAGTTGGCCTTCTGGTTTTCATTACACCGCATACCATCGTGATGTCTCCCGCAGAATTGAAAGCCATGGGCGGGCAGCAGCATCCGGTTCTTGGAAATTATGGGGTCATGTCTGCCAAAAATGGTGGAATTAATGCCATTATCATGACAACCATTCTGAGTTTTATTTGGTACCAGCGAGGGAACAGGGTTCCAACGGTTAGTTGGGCCAAGTTTGGTAATATTTTCATGGGATGTTTCTTTATCATCGCCCAGATAAACAATGTTTGGTTGGCATGTTATGGATACTTCATCCCTGCAAACGTACGAATTGGGTTGTCTGTGCCTCAGGTGGCGGGAACGTTGTCTTGTCTGCTTTTGATGACGCCACTCAATCTGGCGATGTTGAAAAATGGAAGACAATTGGGACCGATCAGATGGGGGCAAATTCCCCCACGTTCACAATATGCGATCATCATGTTGGCCACCGCATTTACGTGGATGATGGGATTAATGGGGTATATCCGTTCTTCGGTGAGGTTATTCTGGCACGTCAATGAAGTGATGCGAGATAATTCTCCCTGGGCATATACCCACACAATTGGTTTTGCTGCTAACGTTATTTCGTTTAACGTACTATTTTTCTGGATCAGTATTATGTTTGTCTTTTGGTTGGGCACCCTAGGTGCGAAAAAAGTACCGGTTCCTTCGCCGGCAGGGCAGCCAGTTCCATCTCCTCAGTCTGCAACTGGTCATTAACGAAAAATACAATTACAAACAATCGTGGGGCTGCAATAGGCAGCCCCCAAGTTGGAGGATTGCACTGTGGTTGAGTTATTGGGACGGGCGATAGGAATGGGTTGGCCAGTATTGCTGATGCTGGTTGGGCTGTTGCTGTATTTTCAGGCAACTATTTCAGATCCGGTAAAGAAGAAAAGGGCAAGTTTTCAGACAATAATTGGAATATTCTGCGCATTTTTAGCCTTTATCGCTATTTCCAATTATACCCATAATTTTGAAGCGAACAGTGGTTTGTTGCCGGTTTCTCTGGTCATGATTACCATCATGGCGTTCGTGATGGGCCTCTATTTTCCGAACATTAGTGCTCTCATGAAAATTGGAGGCTTCATGTTCTTTGTGGCAGCCGTTCTCTCCGGATATGGAAATTGGCTGCCTCAGGTCGAAGGTGGATTTCCTCCTCCTGTCGTAAAGTTAGACTTCCAAAGCATGTCATCGCAGCAATTAGGGGATGAAGGCGAAAAGATTATTTTTGGCGGAATTGGCCAAAGTAAAACACAAGGAGCCATTGGGAAGGGACAATGTCCGTTGTGCCATGGATTCCAACAGGGATTTTTAAGTGAACGGGCGCCTAATCTTTTTGGCATTCCTGATAGAGCAGCAGAGAGGTTAAAAGAGCCCAATTATCATATGGATAATGTAGCTGCTCGAAACACCGAGCAAAAAGAAGCCTTTGCAGGATCCGGTGCGGCTACCAATGCTCAGGAATATATTGCCGAGTCACATGCTTGCCCGAGCTGTTTTGTGGTGACTGGATTTGGCGTCAAGGGATCAAACGATACCGTAAGTCCCATGCCTAAGATTCATAAACCACCGATATCCTTAACCATAGGGGAATTGGCGGCTGTGGATACTTGGATGTATACGAGGGAAGGGAAAGAATCTCCGGCTTATGACGTAATTGCTACCTCATATGAAAAGTTCATTCCGGAAGCTGATCGCCCATCAGCCGGTGGTGAAGAAGAAGCTGGTGCAGCTGGGGGCAATATATTGGCTGACGGGAGCGAGCCCACTGACAAGCTCTTTATGAAGGCTGGATGTCCTGCCTGCCATACCATCCCAGGGATTCAGGATGCGGTTGGAAAAGTCGGTCCACTTCTCATGGAGGGATCGAATGCCCCAAATCGCTTGAAAGACCCGACTTATAAAGGCAAAGCCAAATCTCCGAAGGAATATATTACTGAATCAATATTGGACCCCAGTGCGTACGTGGTGAAAGATTTCCCTGACAATCAAATGCCAAAGGATTTTGGCGTAAGACTGACAGGAGGGGCTCTTAATAAAATTGTGGATTATTTGGCGCAATTGAAAGAAGGCCAACCTTTACCTCCAAAAGAATAAGGAATATTAATTTAGGGGATAACCCTTTATAAGGAGTAAGGAAGAATGACTTGGCTCAAATTAGTTGAAGGCTATATGCCCATGCAGATGATTTCCGAGTTGGCGATCTGCATTCTTGTGTTTTCTATTATTAATTACTCTCTCAAAAGAGCAGGTGTGGGTTTACCAAAATTTTGGGCAGGAATCTTTGTCTGGTGTTTTGTAAATTTGTTCTATCTGAAATATCGAATTTACCCACCCATTCCATTTAGTGTGCGGGCTATTTATGGCACAGTGTCCGCTTGCGGTATTTTTATGTGGGTGTCCGGTTCACAGCAGGAATGGGAAGAATTCAAGCGTCCTATTATCAATGTGCTGGACGCAAAAACTGGTATGACTAAGTTTATTCGTACGGCGCTATTGATCCTATTGCCTATCGGACTCTGGGGATTTGCTTACAATTCCTTCCTACCGAGTTTTGATGAACCCATTGAGTTGAGAACTGTGCATCCGGCACCACCGGCGACAACGAAAGTGCACGGGAAAACGTATGTTTTGCAAACGGCCTCCAACCCCTATCGTATTAATGCGGAGGGAAAATACGATCAGGCATACAGCAACGCTCATACCGTAAGCCAGGATATGGGACGATTGATGAAGGATGTAAAGAACCCGGAAGATAACCCTTGGGATCCGAATGCGAAAGGCTACATTAAGCATGTTCGGGAGGGTGGAGAGATCTTCTTTCAGAATTGCCATTTTTGTCATGGGGATAATTTGAATGGTCGTGGTCTTTGGGCCTTTGCGTTCAATCCCATTCCCGCCAATTTTACCGATGCGGGAACCATCGCACAATTACAGGAAACATTCGTGTTCTGGCGGGTCTCCAAAGGGGGAATCGGCCTACCGGGTGAAGCTTTCCCGTGGGCATCCGTCATGCCTCCTTGGGAACAGCATTTAACGGTCGATGAAATCTGGAAGGTCGTTATGTTTGAATACTGGCACACCGGGTACTACCCGCGGACTTGGGAATAGGGGGGACGCGGACATGAATGGTATTAAATCCGAAACTGGACATTTTGAAAAGAGGATGGTCATGAACGAAAAGACACCAGCCGAATATGGTAGGCGTGGCTTAGGCGCCTGGCTTCTGAGTTGTAGTCTCCTTATGGGTGGACTGGGACTGGCTAGCACCTCTCATGGTGAGATGGCAGAAGGCTTTGCCGAAGGGAGCCGCCCGGCTCCACCATCTGCGGAACAAGTTGAAGCAGGCAAACGAGTGTATTTCACCAAATGTGTGTGGTGCCATGGCGTGAACGGATCAGGGGACGGGCCAGGAGCAGACCGTCTATGGCCAAGACCACGTAATTTTAACTCCGGGACGTTTAAAATTCGGCATACTGCAAGTGGTGAATTGCCACTCATTGACGTGGATCTGTTTCAAACCGTAACTCATGGTTTGCCTGGTTCTGCCATGCCGTCATGGGAAGGTATTTTAACAGATGACCAGCGTAGGGATGTTTTGGCCTTCGTCACCACTGAATTGGTTAAGGATCGTAGTTGGCAGGATACCGAATTCGAAGAATTTCATGTGTTGCAATTGGAGTCAATAAAACCCGTTCCTCCTACGGCGGAATCGGTGAAGCGTGGCTCGGAACTCGTGAAAGAAATGAAATGTATTGAGTGCCATGGCCTAGAGGGTCGGGGAGATGGCAATGCGTTTAACCTCAAGGATGACTGGGGTTTTTCCATTCAACCTGCGGACTGGCATAAATGCTGGAATTTTAGAGGCAGCCGACAGGACGCGTATAATGTGAAGAACATATTCAGGACATTTTCGACGGGGGTAAGCGGAACGCCTATGCCTTCCTTCGCCGATAATACTACGGTTGAGGATCGGTGGCACATTGCCAATTATGTCAATCATCTTTGTGAACGGGATAAGGATGTAGATATTGCCGGCGGTAACGTGACAGATGAAATCGCAGCGGAATTAGTGGCAGCCAAACCTCGGGGAATTGATCCCCTAACGGATAAGCCTAAAGTTGATTTCGTTGTTCCTTCAAAATTTGTTGAAGGTGAGCTACCGGCTGATGAGCATGATGAGAGATGGAAACTGGTTGATCGTAGGATTGTGGCAACTGGGGGACAGATCACGCACAAGCCAAGAAACTTTGTGACCAGAATTGACGATGTCTGGGTTCAATCTCTATACAATGATACTCATATTACGTTTATGTTTAGGTGGGATGACCGGACAAAGAGTGTGCAGAAAGATAGTGTTGACTGGGAACCCTATGAGGTAAATCTTGGTGATTATGGTATAGAAGAGCAGGCACCAGGAGGATCAAAATTTGCCGATGATCCTGAACATCCTGAATCAATCGCCGCCAAACAAACGGCATATCAAGTGTTTAATGATGGAATTGCCTTTCAGCTTCCTATAAAATGGCAGGAATTGCCTTCACCAAGAAAGCCTAGATATTTCTGGGGAGATGAGGGATTCCCGGTCGACATTACGAAATGGACGGCTGATGGCGAACTGAAAGCCTACCAGGGTGAAGGTTGGGATGTAGACTTCGAAGATCGGGATGATTTCACAGAACAACTGAAAACGGTGAAAGCCGAATGGAAAGATGGAAGATGGACAGTTATCGTCACCCGCCCACTCAAAGGTGACTATGAAGAAGATGCTTACATTGAGTTGGGGAAATATATTCCTATCAATTTCTTTGTTTGGGATGGTCACAATGGGGATGTGGGGCGAAAGATGGCTGTCTCCGCTTTCTATTATCTTGTGTTAGAGCCACCTATTGAAAAAGAAACATATATTTACCCAACGATAGCAGCCATTGGGTTGGTCCTTGTTGAAGGGTGGCTTTTGACCAGACGGGCCAATCGTCGTAAGGGCAAAGTCTAATAAAAATTGTAAACCTCGGAAGTTTCCGAAAAAAATGAAGGGGGTGGGCAACCACCCCCTTTTTTTATGGTCAATATCAAAAAAATTCCAAACATTTCCGGTGTGGTTTTAGCTGGTGGGCAAAGCCGCAGGATGGGAACTGATAAACGAACGCTCGAATGGGGGGGAATCAAATTTCTGGATAAAGTTTGTCTCACCCTGGGAGAAATATTTGATGAGATAATACTGGTAACTGCCATAGAAGATTACCCATGCGAACATCTCCCTGTCAGACTAGTGACTGACGCTATTCCTCATAGAGGCTCATTAGGCGGGCTGTTTACCGGGATCAAGGAGGCATCTCACCCTTCGGTTTTTGTTGTGGCTTGCGATATGCCTTTTTTAAATTCTCTTGTCATTTCCAGGCTTTGTGCCATGCCTGATAGTGACGTATTGATGGTCAAGCTTTCGACCGGATATCAGCCTCTTCACGCACGATATTCCAAACGATGCTCATTTATTATGGAACGGATGATTCATGACGGGAAGCTTCGTATTCAAAATTTGGTTGAGGATTCATCTTTGTCTGTACAGATTGTTGAGGAATCTCTATTCGACGACATTGATCCACATGGATATTCTTTTTTGAATATTAATACCCCCTCCGATTATGAATTTGCCAGAAAAGCTACTTCCCACTTGAAATAATTGTATGCCTTTATCCCTCCCAAACTTATTGATTGTCCATCCTGGAGCATTGGGGGATGGGTTATTGGCTCTGCCTGCTCTTAGGGTATTGCAAATTACATTTCCTGGGCATCGTCTGATTTGGTTTGGTCATAAGGAATTGGGTGACGTACTTGTGGATACGCAGGAAGTTCATCAGTCCTTTTCTTTTGATAGACTGGAGTTTTTGGCATATCGCGGAAAAAATGATTCCTATCAGGAAAAATTCTTGTCGATTATCCGTGATTGCGATAAAGCCATATGTTGGTTCGAGGACAAAGACGGTGTTTGGCGGAGTTGGTTGAAGAATGCAGGAATCCAAAACTGTATTTTTCGGTCCCCTCATGACCCGACATTGCTTCATAAACATATGGTTGATCGGTATGTTGAAATACTCCAACCGTGGGCTAGGACGACACAAGTCCCGTGTGACATAGAAAAAAATGTGAGTCTTACACGGCACCTTGTGTTCCCCAAATCACTCTCGTTGAGAGTCTCTTCTCCTAACAAGGAGCCACTTATTGTTCTCCATGCTGGAAGTGGAAGCCGATACAAATGTGCTTCTCCTGTATTATTGGCGAGTATTGTCAATGGCCTGATGATAGCCAATCCGAAGCGGAAGATTTGTCTTATAGGAGGACCAGCTGATATTGACTCTCTTCGAAATGTGCAAAGGTTACTGACTCACCCTGAGTATGCCATTCTGACGGGAATGGATCTGCTTCAGGTCGCGCAATATTTACAACATGCCCAATTGTTTATTGGGCATGATTCCGGACTTTCGCATTTTGCTGCAAGTTTGGGCATTTCTTCGGTGTTGTTGTTTGGTCCTACGGATCCGGCAAAATGGGCACCGCGGGGAACCCACGTAACCGTGTTACGAAAATTCTGTTATTGCATAGGTAAGGTGTCCGTTGCGCATTGTACGGATAAGCAGTGTCTTTCTATTCCCCAACATGAAGTCCTCGCAAAAGTTGAGGAAGTGCTATGTAGTGTAAAGGCATCCGTGTCTTACCAAACCGTTGAGCGTGTTGATGAAGATTTCACTGTGCCTTGCCTTGGATAGAATGCTGTGCTACATTCGCCGCGGTTATTGAAAAACCCATATATTCTGCGTA
>CABVRQ010000002.1:45062-81555 GCA_902500695.1 uncultured Nitrospira sp.
TAGAATGCTGTGCTACATTCGCCGCGGTTATTGAAAAACCCATATATTCTGCGTAGATAGGATATTTCAGCATGGAGAAATTTCTCCAAAATCAAGTCATTGAGGCCATCGCGGTTATCCTAGGCAGGGTCAAGGAATCCGGCGAATTAACTCTAGACACTATTCCTACCATTGTCGTGGAACCTCCTAAACGACCGGAATGGGGAGACTTTTCTTGCAGTGTCGCGATGACATTGGCCGCACAAGTTCGACAACCACCTTTGAAAGTAGCCGAACTGTTGGCAGCGGGACTTCGTGCGCAGTTTTCAGATGTATTCGTCCAGGTTAACGTTGCCCCTCCAGGATTTTTGAATTTGACTCTCCATCCCCTCCGGTGGATTCAAGTTCTAGGGATGATTCAGGACAATGGATCGTTATATGGGACCAGCGACATCGGGAAAGGGAAACGCATTCTCCTGGAGTTCGTGAGTGCGAATCCGACCGGGCCGTTGCATGTCGGGCATGGACGAGGAGCTGCATTGGGACAGGCCATTGCCAGGTTATTGAAATCTGTCGGATTTTCGGTTTTTCGTGAATATTATATTAACGATGCCGGTCGTCAATTACATTTATTGGGTCGTTCCGTCTATGCCCGTTATCGAGAGCATTGGGGCAAACCGTCATCGTTTCCAGAGGATGGCTATCATGGAGACTATATAAAAATTGTGGCTGAGTCGGTGGCGAAGACTCATGGGGAAACCTTACTGGATGGCTCATCGGATAAGGCCGAGACGCTCTGTGCACAATTGGCCAGTCAGATGCTTTTGGATCGGATCAAAGAAGATTTGGCCACATTTGGTGTTGAATTTGAAACCTGGTTTAGCGAGACATCCCTGCATACGACTGGTCTTATTCATCAGTCGTTAGACGAACTTCGACAGAAAGGGCTACTCATAGAAGAGGAGGGAGCCTGGTGGTTTCGTTCATCTCAGTTTGGAGATGAAAAAGATCGTGTGGCTCAAAAACAGGATGGGAGCTATACCTATTTAGCGGCCGATATCGCCTACCATCGACAAAAATTAGAACGTGGTTTTGATACCTTAATAAACATTTGGGGTGCTGATCATCATGGCTATATTCCACGGATGGAGGCCACGGTTCAAGCGTTCGGTTTTGCCAAGGAGGCTTTGCGGATCGTTTTAGTGCAAATGGTGAGTTTGCGACGTGGTGGACAAAAAATTGAGATGTCGAAGCGAACTGGTGAATTTGTGACCCTGCGCGAGGTGATTGATGAGGTTGGTCCAGATGCGGCCAAGTTCTTTTTCCTGATGAGACGCGCCGACACGCATTTGGATTTTGATTTGGAGTTGGCCAAACAACATTCTTCGGATAATCCCGTCTATTATGTTCAGTATGCGCATGCTCGATTGGCCAGTCTCTTTCGAGTGGCACAGGAACGTCAAATACGCCTTCCCGTTATGCAGGAGGTTGATCAGGCATTATTGATTCGGGATGAAGAATTAGGGCTTATTAAAACATTGGCACAGTATCCTTTTGTGGTCGAAAACAGTGCAATAGCCTTAGAACCCCATCGGATCACGTTTTATCTCCAAGAGCTTGCTGCCCAATTGCATGCCTACTACAACAAAAATCGGGTCCTTCCCTCAGTGGATCCTGAGAGTAACACCGGAGATACGAGAGAAAACATTAAATTCGGGGAAAGTGGAGATATTACAGCGACGAGTCGGGATCGTACGTACGAAAGTATTTCGCCGGATTTGACCGCCGCTCGCTTAGCCCTGCTTCGGCAAGTCCAGACAGTCATTGGTAATGGGCTTGGACTCCTGGGAATATCCGCGCCGGAAAAAATGTGACGTGCGTGAAGGCCAAGCAGACACAGAGATAATGCCTAAAGAACCATCCACCTCACAGTCAGATCCCCGTCGTTTTCATATTCAGCATACGTTGTCTTCGGGCCGTGCGAGGGTTGGACGATTAGTTACCTCCCATGGAGAGATTGATACTCCGGCCTTCATGCCGGTCGGTTCACAGGGGACGGTCAAAGGACTGGACCCGAACGAAATCCGCGAATGCGGGTTTCAAATGATCTTGGCAAATGCCTATCATTTGTTCTTGCGACCTGGCCATGAACTCATTGAATCTCTGGGAGGACTCCATGCTTTCATGCAATGGCCCGGAGCAATTTTGACAGATAGTGGTGGCTACCAGATGGTGAGCCTGGCCGATCTCTGTAAGGTGGCGGAGGAGGGAGTGGGCTTTCGTTCTCATATCGACGGTGCGTGGCATTTACTTTCACCGGAAAAAAGCATGGCCATTCAAGTCGCACTTGGGTCCGATATTATGATGGTTCTTGACCATTGTCCGACCTTTCCTTGTACCGAACAGCAAGCGCGTGAAGCCGTACAGCGAACGACCAGGTGGGCTAAGCGATGTGCGGTGGTGCCGAAAAAAGAGCATCAATGGTTATTTGGAATTGTGCAGGGTGGTGTCTTTTCCCAGTTGAGACAAGAGTCGACTCAGGAGTTGGTTAATCTGAACATGGATGGCTATGCCTTGGGTGGATTATCATTGGGAGAAGAAAAACCGGCCATGTTGACGATGATTGAGACCGTGATTGATCAGCTTCCCCCTAGCCGTCCCCGCTACTTAATGGGAGTTGGGTTTCCTGAAGATATTGTGGAAGGGGTAGCTCGTGGATTGGATTTATTTGATTGCGTCATCCCGACCCGGCATGGAAGAACAGGCTGGTTGTTTACCTCGACAGGCAAGGTGTTGATTAAACAAGCCCGCTACACCCGTGATCCAAATCCAATTGATGCCGAATGTGGGTGTCCGGTATGCCAACGGTTTTCCAGGGCATATCTACGACACCTGTTTCTATCGCATGAAATGTTGGGCGTACGTCTGAATACGGTCCATAATCTTTGGTACTATGGCTCGCTCATGAAGGGATTACGACAAGCAATCAGCGCGAATCAGTTTGACGACTACCGGAAAGACTTTTACCGGCGGCGCGAATGTGATCCGAGTGAAACGCTCATTCAGGACGTGACGACCTGATCGAATGGATTGACCACAGAAACATTTACATTGAGGTACTTATGAATCTAGATTCCTATGCCTGGGCTCAAGCCGGAGGAGCCGGACCCGAATCCTCAGCCGGCTTATTATCGCTCATTCCGTTTCTTCTGATTTTTGTGGTGTTTTATTTTCTGCTAATTTTGCCGCAGCAACGTCGACAAAAAAAACAACGGGAGTTGTTGGAGAGCCTAAAAAAAGGGGATAAGGTCATTACGTCTTCAGGGATTTGGGGAACCGTTACCAATTTGGATAAGGAGACGGCTACCCTGCAAGTCGCGGATAATACAAAAATCCGGTTGCAACGCGATCATGTCGCGAGCATCCGCACGTCGAATGAATCATGATGGATCAAGGGGTAGATGAATGAAAAAGCTTCGTGGGAGGTTGTTTCTCCTTTTTGTGGTTACGGTGGTGTCCGCCATCCTGGCCCTTCCTTCGTTTCCATGGCTGTTTGAGTCATTACCTGATGGCGTCAAGCGGGTATTGAGCCATCGTGGACTCTCCTTGGGCCTGGATCTTCAGGGAGGAATCCACCTGGTCTTGGAGGTAGAAGAGGAACGAGCCGTGGAGATTGCTGTTGATCGAATCCGTAAGGCTGTTGATGATCTGCTGAAGGACAAGGCAATCGTGGTGGAAGGGGTTCGTCGTGAGGGCTCGAAAACGATCGTCATCACCCTTCAACAAGAAGCCGATGGGGAGGCAGTCCGAACGCTTCTCGATGAGGCTTTCCCGAACTTTGTGTCGCAAAATCCAGTGGGAACGCGCTTGGTATACGAACTCCGAGCCACCGAGGAGGATCGGGTTAAAACCTCAGCCATCAATCAGGCACTTGAAACCCTCAGAAACCGGATTGATGAATTTGGGGTGGCCGAACCTCTCATCCAACGATTGGGGCTCAACCAAATTGCGATTCAATTGCCTGGGGTCAAGGACCCTCAACGGGCTAAAGATCTCATTCAAGAAACGGCCCTCTTAGAATTTAAATTATTGGAGGAGTCCAAGGCGGCCTTAGATTTACCGCCTCAAGTGGAAAAAGGCCAAGAAGACACGGTACGGAAGACGTTGGAAGGGAAAATTCCTGAAGGGGCAGAAATTTTATTCGAATCTGCAGTCTCGGAACCCGATGGGCGGGCGTATAGCATTCCTTATCTCGTAAAAAAAGATGCCGTTCTGATTGGTGACGTGTTGCAGGATGCACGCGTGACGATTGGTGATTTCAATGAGCCGATTGTCAGTATTACCTTTGACAGCAAAGGGGCACGAGAATTTGATGAGCTGACGGCTGCCAATATCGGTAAGCGGATGGCTGTGGTCTTGGATGGAAAGGTGTATTCGGCACCGGTCATTCGAGATCGCATTAGCGGCGGACGGGCGATCATTGAAGGGACCTTTACAACGGCAGAAGCGAATGATCTGGCGGTGGTGCTCCGAGCCGGTGCGTTACCGGCACCCTTGAAAACCTTGCAGGATTTAACCGTGGGGCCTTCCCTGGGACAGGATTCTATTGAGAAAGGGTTGCGAACAACTATTATTGCCGGGTCGTTGGTCCTGATCTTTATGATTGTGTATTACCGGCTTTCCGGCGTCATTGCCAATATGGCCGTTTTTCTTAATTTAATTTGTTTGCTGGGAGCTTTATCAGGGCTCAATGCCACCTTAACTTTGCCGGGTATTGCCGGAATTATTTTGACGATTGGAATGGGAGTCGACTCCAATGTGTTGATATTTGAGCGAATCAGGGAGGAGCTCCGCCAGGGCCGCCCCGTTCGTTTAGCCGTAGATAGTGGATATAATAAGGCGTTTTTAACGATCGTCGATTCCCATGTGACGACCTTGATTACCGGGTTAGCACTGTTTTTATTTGGAACCGGACCCATCAAGGGGTTTGCGGTGACCTTGTGCTTGGGAATTGCCATTAACTTGTTTACGGCGTTGGTCGGGACAAAGGTGGTGTTTGATTTCATGAATCGACGAAAGTTGGATACGCTCAGTATCTAATGGGTCGTCTGGATTGAGAAGTGCTTGAAGAGCTTTATTATCGTGATGGGTCGGAGAGCAGACATGCGGCTTTTTTGAAAATGAGCATTCTTTCATTCGGGGCGTCAACATAAGTAGATGGGCATAAGATATTCTTTAGGGAGGAGCGCTGATAGATTATGATGGAAATTCTGGGGAAAACAGATATTGATTTTATGGGAAAGCGGAACATTGCCTTCATGGTATCAGGCTTTCTGGTTTCTCTGGGATTGTTGGCCGTTATCGCCATTCTGGTGGGATGGGCCAATTTGGGGATTGATTTTGCCGGTGGGACGGCGGTCCAACTGAAATTTGATAAGCCCCTCCTGATTGCCGAAGCCAGGAAAGCCTTGGATGCGCATGGATTGGGTGCCGCCGAGCTTCAGGAGTTTCCCCAGGATCAAAAGCTCTTGATACGCGTGAAAACAGAAACCACGATCGAAGAAGGCGTCAGTAAGAACATCATTCAGGCCTTTCAAGCTGAATTTCCTGATCATGGGTTTGTGGTGGACTCCAGTACCTCAATCGGTCCCACAATTGGGAAGAAACTACAAGGAGATGCCTTGATAGCGATCATCCTTTCGCTTGCAGGAATTATTCTCTATGTTGCCGTTCGTTTTGAGTTTCGTTTTGGGGTGGCTGCGGCCATTGCCACATTTCATGACGTTCTTGCGGTATTGGGGATTTATTTTCTATTGAATACAGAAATTACGTTGCTGGTGGTGACTGCGCTATTGACCCTGGCAGGATATTCTTTGACCGATACGGTGATTGTGTTTGACCGTATTCGTGAAAATCTTCGTCAGAGGAGACGTGAGACGACGACGACGATAATCAATAACGGGATTAATCAGGTCTTAAGCAGGACATTAATTACGACATTGACTGTTGTTCTGGTCTTGGTTCCGTTAACCATTTGGGGAGGGGAAGTGTTACACGATTTTTCTTTGGCCTTATTGTTGGGTGTCATGATTGGAACCTATTCCTCGATTTTTGTCGCGAGTCCGCTCCTCCTACTGTGGCCTGGCGCAGAGGGAAAGCTATTAAGCCGGGGTAAATAGTCTTCCCTGTTACCGTTTCTTGACATCAAGGAAAAAGGAGCACCAAAATATAGAAAATTATAGGAGTGAGATGTTCTTTATGGATTTTTCAATGTTACCAAAGTGAAAAGCTTTGGGTTTCCCCTCCAACTAAAGGGCAAGACGATCCTGGCTATGGTGCTGGTTGGTCTTTTGCCACTTATTCTTTCTCTTCTCCTCACATATTTTGAAGAAAAACGGGCACTAAGGGAAGCGGCCGGTATCACCATGAAGGGGATTGCGGTTGAAGTGGCCCGTAAAGTCGAGACCCAGATTATTCGTGGGGTGAATGAAGCGCAACAGCTGGCCACCATTCCGTTTATTCGAAGTGCCGTCCTAAATTCGAACCGGAGTTATGTTGATAAAAATCCGGACGAAATTCAGGCCCTTATTCAGCAGTGGCAGGAAAGTTGGCGGATTCAATCCGGTATGGAGGAGTTTCCGGTATTTCTGAACAAATATGCCACTGACTACCTGATTCAATGGCATGCGATCAGAAAATCGGATTATCTCGCCATTGTTGTGGTCGATACGCAAGGAGCGCTGGTATTGAGCTCTTTCCCGCAAGTAAATTTTTTCCATGGACGCAGTCTTTGGTGGGAGGCGGTCGTTCAGCATAATGATGCCCACGCGTTTGTGAGCGATCTGTCATTTGATCCAGAGTTTGGGACTCATGTCCTGAATGTTGGTGTCCCTATTTGGGATGATCTTCGTCAGCATGTAGTGGGAGCCATTAGTATTCTTCTGAGGAGAGATTCGTTATTTCGGTCGATTTCTGAAGTGGCCGCCGGGAAAACAGGTCATGCCATGTTAACCGCTTCTGATGGGATGCCGATTCTCTGCCCCGCGTTTTCTTTGGAAGAGCATGTGATGCCCTCTGATGTGGTCAGTGCGTTTCAACAAGGTGGAGTTGGGTGGTTGGTTGCTGATCCAGATTCACATGGTATGCAGAATGCCATTGTCGGCTATGCTCCACTACACTTGGGGATGCCACTTGCCCCAGAAAGTTTTGGGGGTAAGTCCTGGCATATGTTGACCAGTCAAGATTCTGCCGAAACGTACGCTCCGCTGGATCAATTATTAAGCAAGGTCATCTTCTATGGCGTCGCCGTTTTTGTCATCTTGTGGGGGGCGGGAGTCGTGGTTGCAGGCCGGATCGTGAAGCCCATTCAAGTCTTATCGCAAGGAGTTGAGCAATTTGGGGGTGGGAATCTTTCGGAAAAGATTGCAATCCGTACCGGTGATGAAATCGAACGCTTGGCCGACACATTTAATGCCATGGCGGACAATCTTCAACATTCATTTTCTGAGTTGAATCAGAAAGTGGATGAAATTGGGCGATTGGAGCAGAAATATCGTGATCTCATTGAAAATGCTCCGGAAATGATTCATCAATTAGATCCCGCAGGGCGGTTCGTTCATGTCAATACGACCGAGTTGCAGAAGCTGGGATACTCACTAGCCGACATGCTTGAGATGTCGCTCTGGGATATTGTTCCGGTGGAACAACGAGAAGGGGTGCAGGCCTACGTCCAAGGGTTAGGCTTAGGCGGGGCTCGCTCCATCGAAACCGTCTTTCGGACGCAATCGCGTGAAGTGATGGATGTGGAAATTCATTCAACGACTTTGATGGATCCGGGAACCCATTTGGTGGTGTATTCGAGAGGATTTGTGAGGGATATCACTGCCCGAAAGGCTCTGGAGCGTGAAGTTGAGCGGTATACCACCCAACTGGAAGGGATTGTGGCCGAACGAACCCAACAATTGTCTGAATCAGAGACGGGATATAAGGCGCTATTTAATTTGGCTGCCGATTCAATTTTTGTGGTTGATTCGGAAGGTCGGATCTTGGATGTCAACGCCCGTGAACGGGATATTCTAGGGTATGTTCCTGCTGATTTAGAGGGCGCTTCCTTCGTGAAGCTTGTTCCACCGGCATTCCAGGTCGTCAGTCAAAGTTTGTTGGAACGGGTCAGCGGTGAGGAGCCGAAGGTGCCCACGACAGAGATTGAGGTCTATGATCGGCAAGGCATTATGAAATTCATGGAGATGGATCTGGTTCGTATTGATATGGGTGGAAGAGCCTCAATCATGGTCCAGTTACGAGATATTACCGAGCATAAAAAATTTGAAGCTGAACTGCAACGATACAATGAAGTCTTGGAAGAGAAAGTCTCTGAGCGTACTCGGGAAATTGAACAAGCCAAGTTGTACATCGAAAGTTTGTTGGAAAATGCGAATGACGTGATTTATACCTTGGATGTTGATTTACGGTTTACTTATGTCAATGGAAAAATTGATGCCTGGGGATATCGAAAAGAAGACTTGCTTGGTAAGCCGTATCTCTCGTTACTCTCCAAGCGGTATCGTGGTCGGTATTTGAAAGAGACATTGGATCTTGGGACGAAGCAAGTTTATGAAGTGGAGGTGGTCAGTCGAGAGGGAGAGTTGCGGGCGGTGATGGTGAGTGTGGCTCCGCTTCTCAATGATGAAGGCGTCTACACAGGAGTATTGGGCATCGCCCGGGACATTACGGAGCGCAAGCATTTGGAACGACAGGTGCAGAATTCTGAACGATTAGCGTCCATTGGGAAGCTGGCCGCCGGGGTTGCTCATGAAATCAACAATCCGTTAGGGGGAATTTTGAATTGTTTATACAATATTCGAAAGGGGACTTTGACCCCGGAGCGATCTCAGGAGTATTTGCATTTTATGGAGGATGGATTACGACGCGTTCAACGCATCGTTCGGCAGCTCCTGGATTTTTCCCAACAACGCGAACCGGAATTAGCCATGACCGATCTTCATCAAATTTTAGACCGAGTCTTGGTATTGACCGAGCATGTATTTTTGGTCAAACATGCTACTCTGAGTAAGTTCTATGATGAGACACTTCCTTCGGTGATGGTCGATGCGCATATGATTGAGCAGGTGATTATGAACTTAGTCCTGAACGCGGTTCAGGCACTCAAAGAAGGTGGCCAAGTGACGTTGCGTACTCGAAAACAGGAAGAAGGATATGAAATTGAGGTTGAGGATACTGGGTGTGGAATACCCCCAGAGATTCGTCCTCATATTTTCGATCCTTTTTTTACGACAAAAGGGACTGGAGAGGGGACCGGGTTAGGATTGTCGGTGAGTTTGGGAATCGTGCAGCAGCATGCAGGTGAGATGTTGGTTGACAGTGAAGAGGGAAAAGGAACTCGATTTACCATTCGCTTGCCATTGGTTCGATCTCGTTCGGGCATTCCTGTGAAGGTCGGCACATGACTCACGGTTCAATTCTGATAATTGATGATGAGCCCTTGATGCGGGTCTCTATGGTGGATGCCCTGAAAGCGATCGGCTATGGGGTACAGGAAGCCAGTTCCGGATTGGAGGGACTGGAGCGGTTGAGGACTTCACGGTTTAATTTGGTGATTACTGATTTGCGATTACCCGGTGTGGACGGACTTCATATTGTGAAGCAGTGCAGGGAACATTGCCCAGGCACGGAAGTGATTGTCATTACTGCGCACGGTTCTGTTGACACGGCCGTCGATGCGATGAAAAGCGGTGCCTACGATTACATCACGAAACCGTTTTCCATGGATGAATTGTTGTTGAGTGTGGAACGGGTATGCACAGTGGTCGCTCTAAGGGAAGAGAATCGTGTATTACGGGATGAATTGGAAAAGAAATTTAGTTTTCAAGGGATTGTGGGAAAAAATGAGCGAATGCGACAAGTGCTGGAAAAAATCAAGTTAGTCTCGGTCACTGACGCGACGGTGTTAGTGGTTGGTGAAAGTGGAACGGGAAAGGAGTTGATCGCCAATGCCATACATGCCAATAGCGCACGCCGAAATCATGCGTTGGTCAAAGTGAGTTGTGCCGCCCTACCGGAAACACTATTGGAGGCTGAGTTGTTTGGGCATGAGAAAGGGGCGTTTACGGGGGCCCTCAGACAACGGCATGGTCGGTTCGAACTTGCTCATCAGGGAACGCTCTTTTTGGATGAAATCGGCGAAATTTCCCCGTTGGTCCAGATTAAATTGCTTCGTGTTTTACAGGAACGGCAATTCGAACGCGTCGGGGGAAATGACACGATTGAAGTGGATGTGCGATTGGTGTGTGCAACGCAGAAAGATTTGCGGAAAGAAGTTGAGCAAGGACGATTCCGCGAGGATCTCTATTATCGATTGAATGTGGTTCCAGTTCAGCTTCCCCCTCTCCGAGAACGTCGAGAAGATATTTTCATGATCGCCCAACATTTTTTGAAGACGATGTCAGATCGAAATCACCAAGAAGCAAAAGCCTTGTCACGGCAAGCTCGAGAGGTGTTGCTGCAGTATTCCTTTCCGGGGAATGTCAGAGAATTAGAAAATACCATTGAACGTGCGTTAGCTTTGGCACAACACACTCAAGAAATCCAGGTTTGGGATCTCTGTGGACAGAGTCGATGTCCATATGCGGGGGGTGAACCCCAAAAAGGATGCGGGTTTTGCGGGGACCAGGAAGGGAGGAGAGGCGTGAAGAATGGGGCGATGGAAACTTTGGCCGAAGCGCGGGAAAATTTTGAACGGGGGCATATTCTTGAAATACTTAATCGAACTGGGTGGAGTCGGATGACGGCCTCGAGGGTTTTGGGATTATCCAGAAAAGGTCTTTGGGAAAAATGTAAAAGGTATGGAATTGTTCGGGAATGCGATGACACGAATCCTGAGAAGGTCGATCGGGATGATGATTGAAAGGGCAGTTCTCTTTAAGAAAAGAACTACGCCATGTGTGCTTGTCGCTTAGGTTTCCTAGATGGAAAATAGTTTATGCTCCACCTTCCCATAGGGTGATGATCCGATCGTTTCCAGCCGTGGCGAGGTATTTCCCATCAGATGAAAGGGAAATCCCCCTGACAGGTCCTTTGTGTGATTGAATCGTCCTGAATAGACGTCCAGTTTGAATATCCCACATTTTGACGGTCCCATCATCACTCGCACTGATAAGTACCTGTCCATCCTGGGTCACAATAAGATTTCTAACCCATGCCGAGTGGCCTTTCAGTGTGCGGCGCTCTTCCATCGTCGGCATGTCCCAGAATTTAATCGTACAGTCACGACTTCCGGAAATCATCGTGGCTCCATCAGGAGTGAAGGTTAGTGCCCCAATCCAATATTCCATGGGCTTTTGAAATCCACCTTGGTCGTCTACGTAAAAACCACGACTTTCAGTCGATTCGTCGTCGGCATCATCTCTCCAATGGCCGTCGTGAACAATTTTTTCTTCCCCGCTTGGCAGAACTTCATAGAGCTTGATTTTCCCGACGTCGGTGCCAGCCACCAGGTGAATGCCGTCCGGAGAAAATGCTGTGCAGACGCTCCAATTATGGTCGTATTGGTCTTTTCCAAGGAGCGTCATGAGTTCGGTGCCTGTGGTTACTTCCCAGATTTTGATGTCTTTATTTTGGCCAGCCCTAGCGAGCATGAGGCCATCTGGGGAAAATGAAATGCTGGTTACGCCATGGTCATAACGAGTAAAGAGTAATCGAAGGGATTCCCCCGTTTGAGGATTCCAAAGCCGAATAGTCCGGTCTTCACTCGCTGAAGCGATCATTTGACCATCAGGGCTATGTTTGACTTCTCGAACGGTAAGGGTGTGGCCTCGTAAAGATCGAAGAAGGCGGCCGGTTTCAATATCCCAAATCCGGATAAAGCGATCATTCCCTCCGCTGGCTAGTGTCAGGCCATCAGGGGAAAAGGAGACAGCCCATATTTCTTGTGTGTGACCACGGAACGACTTCAGTTCCTTAGCACCGCCTTTCCAATAGGCTAGTGAATCAATGAGTGGTGAGGGTTGGGAATCGGGATTATGGATGAACCCGGGATTGGAACTCAGTGTGTCAGGGCTTGTCGGCTGGGTCATGAAATTCCTCGCTTCGGAAACAGATTGACAATAAGTGGTCGGTTATATGCCTTCGGGAATGGATCAAGGGAATTCTCTTGCCAAAAGGGAAAACTCATTCCTATAATTCAACTGGTTATGATACTAAACGGCGCTTTTCGAGGGAGTCAAGATAGCTACCTCCCAAATCAATGCGAATTTATAATTCCGGTGATCATCTTTCGAGAAACCAAACTCGTCTTGTGGTGATCTTGCGGTAAACGGAGGTTTTGCGCATGGAAATACGTTTTCAACCCGCCCTCCTTCAGGAGGTGATTGACTCGTTTGCTGAAAAGACTGAGCGTGAAGGCGATCCGACTTACTTTAATGAGTTTCATGAGTTTGCGGATCCCATCTACGAGAAGTTTTCTCTTGACGACCGGGATCCAGAGTTCAAGCGGCTCTATCAACATTTATTTGCTAAATGGGGGTTTGCTGAAATTCTCCGTGATGCTTTTGATGACTTCCCGGTTTTGCGAGATAAAACAGGGATTGTGTTGGTGCGAGGTGTATTGAAAGAAGATCAGGAAGGGGTTGATGTTCTTAGGAAATGGGGGGTGGTTGAGGAAAAGCTATCCCGCCAATTTGAGGAGGCCGGGAAAAAAGGAGTAGGGATTAAATTGATCCCGCGGCGATTTTATGATCCAGCCATTACCCGTTACCTACGACATGAGTTAACGCATATTTCCGACATGTTGGATGAGGCCTTTGGGTACGATCCTGACACAAAAGTGGGGTTGAACCCCGGGGAAGAACATTTGATTTTAAATCGTTACCGTGTGCTGTGGAACCTTCATGTCGATAGCCGGATTGCCCGAACAGGGAAAGAGCCGATGTTTTCGAAGGAATATCGGTTTCGGGAGTTCCGTTCCTGGTATCGAAAGATTCTTCCCGGTCAGGTGGAATCCGTGTTTGAAGGGATCTGGCAGGCAGATTATCTTACTCATGCTGAATTAGTAGAAATGGCTTCGGATACGATCCGGGTTATCGAGAGAGCCATTGAGGTTGAGGACAGTGAAGTTCCTGATGTGCCAACCAAGCCGATGCTTCTCCCAGGGTTTCCTTGTCCCCTTTGTCGATTCCCAACCTATACCTGGGTAGAAAACATGGATGAGACCCTAGAAGGCTTTGTCTTAGATTATATTCGCGAAAACCATCCAGGATGGGATGTGGAGTATGGGTCCTGTGACAGGTGCGTGGAGGTGTATAAGCTGCGGGCTTCTGGAGTGGTATAAATTCATAAAATGTCTTTCCTCGTGTCCAATTTGGATTAAATGAGTTTAATGAACTAGTGAAAAGGGCATAATGTCGGAATCCGATCTGTCAAAACAGCCTTCATCTAATCCGACATTAGGTCGAAGAATGTTTCTTCGGCAATCGGCAATTTCCATTGGCGCGACTGTTCATGAATTTGTGAAACATCGTGATGCTCCTTCACCGATAAAAAAGGAGCAGCCTGTTCCTGAGAGAACGGGGTGGCTTCGTCCACCAGGGGCCGTGGAGGAGAAGTTGTTTTTGGAGCGCTGTACCGGATGCGCTGATTGCATCGAAGTCTGTCCTCACGACGCCATTCAAGTGTTATCGAGTAATGACACTCCCGTTATCTATCCAGGAGAATCCCCATGCAAATTATGTGAGGATCTTCCTTGTATTGGGGCATGTACTACGGAGGCCCTTTTACCTGTTGCGGATCGTTTTCAGGTGAATATGGGAGTGGCGAAAGTTTGGGCAAAAATGTGTACGGCAGAAACCGGCTGCAATGCGTGTGTTTCTAGGTGTCCTACGGATGCTCTCTCGATGGATTTTGCCTCATATCACATTCGTGTAGATGATTCGGTATGCGTGGGGTGTGGAATATGCCAATATATCTGTGGAACGGTAAATGACCGTACAGCTATTCGAATTGTTCCCAGGTAATGGGTCTATGGGATCTTATGTCTAGTGGTTTGGATGAATGGGAGGCTTTGGAAAAGAAAAGTGCGAATATGGACATTTTAGGGGGAGTATGGGAAATGGATGGAGGCATAAAAATTAAGTTTTTTGTGGATTCTTTGAGTTAAGGGTAGGGGATTCAAGATGCTCGAAAATTATGAAAACCTGAGGGCCAGAAGGGATATTGAAGTCTTGACTTCATAGGCCTGTTGTCCTATTATCTGATCCCTTTTTCATGAATTATAATTGGTCCTGAGATGATCCTAATGGAAGCAAAAGCTTGAGAAATGGAAAATTTAAAAAGTTAGGTGAAATATGACATCAGGCGTTAAAGAGGGGAAAAAAGTAGGAAAAAACGGAATGACAGTTTCCGGAAGTGAAAAGGCCGTCAAGATATCTCCAAAAGATGCGCCGGCTGTTGATCGGGCACTCTGTCGGAGTAAGCTTTATCTGCTAGTGTCATGGGGTTATCTGTATCCAGAAGATGAGGAATTTTTAGATTATCTTCAAAGTGGGGAATTTGTTGAAGATGGGAAATTAGCGTTAGAAGGTTTGAAAAAAGAACTACAAAGTATAGGCGGAGAAGAGGCGCAGGAGCGCCTTGTTGCATTGGTGGGTAATTTTGATGCGATTGAGGCTTGGATATCATCCGAGGGGGAAAACTGGAGTCTCCAGGATTTACGCGATGAGCATCGAAGAGTGTTTAGCAATGTCATTGCCTTAGATTGTCCGCCATACGAAACATTGTTTGGAAATGATCATGTATTTGGCCAGTCATACGTAATGGGAGATATTTCCGGTTTTTATAGTGCCTTTGGCCTTCAGCTTTCTCCTGATATTCATGAGCGCCTTGATCATTTGAGCGTAGAGTTAGAGTTTATGCATTATTTGGCCTATAAAGAATCATATGCCATTCTTCATGATGGAGCAGAAAAACTTAAGACAGTTATTGAAGCGGAGAAGAAATTCGTTAAAGAGCATATTGGTCGGTGGGTCCCTCTGTTTTCAGGAATGTTGATAAGAAAAGCCGATTACGGATTTTATAAAATTCTGGCAGATTTTACCTCAAATTGGATGGCCTTCGATATTGCATTTTTAGGGGTAACTCCCCAGCCTTATTCAGAAACTGATTATCGCCCTGCAACATACAATAACCCTGAAGGTCAAAGTTTTGAATGTGGTGCTCAGGATAAAGGGAACGAACTGAGCCTTCTTATGAGTGAAGTGGGGGCTGATGCATTTTTAGATAAGGAAAGTGGAGCATCTGAGCAATCAGGTAATGACTTGTGAATGTTTTGATAATGCATTTTTGAAATTTTGGTTTTTTAAGTGGTGAAACGTTTGGGGAAACAGTTAGTTAGCAGTCTTTTCGGTTTTAATCTTTTATCAAAGGAGGATGCGTCATTATGAGATTGGTGCAGACGCGTAACAAACGACTGGTGTTTGGCGTTCTTCTGTCTGTCTTGGTGGTCTGTGTAGGTTTGACCATGGGACAGATTCCGCTGGCCGTCTCGCAGCCGGTAACGATTCCGGTTGGCAAAATTACTGGCCCAATCCCTATGGATGCGGCAAATCCTGTATGGGAATCCGTGCCTGGTATCGTTGCTCCATTAAGTGGGCAGACGATAACGACCCCAATGCATCCGAACATCTCAGTGAAAACTGTGATGATCAAGATGGCAACAAATGGCGAGGAAATCGGCGTTTGGGCCAACTGGGGTGATCAAACATTAAATAATACCACCATTGGTCCGCAGGATTTCAGGGATCAGGTGGCGGTACAATTCCCTGTGCAATCCGCAGGGGCTCCCCCATTCCAATGTATGGGACAGTCTGGTGGGACGGTCAACATATGGCGTTGGAATGCGGAATGGCAAAAAGATCTTGGAGCTGGCGTGGCAGGTATGTGGGATGTTGACAATCAATATCCATCCATAGCCTGGGATTATTACTATGAAGAGCCAGCTGGTGGTGTGACTTATCCTGACCGAATTGGTCGGAGCTTAGGGCCATTCAACCCAGGTATTTGGTCTGGCAACATTATGTCAGATCCTAATCTGCGGTTGGGATCAGTCGAAGATTTAAATGCTAATGGTTTTAGTACGTTGACAACCCAAGCGTCTCAAGACGTGGTGGGGAATGGATTATGGGAGCCGTATGGATCACTGAAGGGTGGCTGCTGCAGCGGACCAACCTGGCGGGTGGTTATGAAGCGGAGTCTCAAAACGCAAGACCCCAATGATGTTCAATTCGCGGCAGGGGCCAGCTTCCCGGTAGCTTTTGCGGTCTGGGACGGTTCCAACGTAGAACGAAACGGGATGAAAGGGATTTCGACTTGGTTTACGGCTCAAATGCCAAACTAAGTTCCAGCCTTTTCTGGATCAGGTCCATTTTTATTTAGGACTCTGATTGAGTTTGAAAACCTCCGGTAATGGACTCCAGTAATGGGGGAAATTACCGGAGGTTTTTTTTTATAAACACCTACTCGTTGTGAAATGATAGGAAAGTTTATCTGGCAGGAAATGGCCAATTGTTGCATTGAAGAGAATGCGAAGTGTATAAATTTAAAATAGGCAATTTTCGCGTTTCTTATTATCCCCATTACCTGGGAGCCGCGTTGTGAAAATTTCACTTTTATTCCCTCCGAGTTGGCATCCCTCACAGCCCTATTTGAGTGTGCCCTGCCTTTCAGCCTTTCTTGAAAAATCCGGTGTTCCTGTTCATCAGCAACGTGATTTAAATATTGAGTTACTTGATAAGGTCTTAACCAAAGGATTTGGATTAGATATTCATCCTCGGTTAGTTGATTTGGTGAAAAAGCTTGAAAATTCGGTTTCTGGAGAAACCGGCTATGGGAGTAAGGAGCATTACGCTCGTGTTGTGGAATCCCTTGATCGATTTCCTTATTTGATAGATGAAATCGAGCCGGTTAAAGCATCCTTGCGTGGTGAAGAATTTTATGATCTTGAACGTTACCGAGAATGCCTCTTTTTGATTGATCGGTGGTTGGAGGTTGTCTCTTCCCTATATTTCCCGACCAGGATGACGGTAGTTGACAATCAATTTGCGTATTCTATCTATTCTTCACGCGAAATTATTCAAGCTATCCACGATGAAAGCCAAAACCCCTATCTGGATCTTTATCGAAAATTCTTTCTTCCTGCCTTTGGGGAAGACCTTCCTAACTTTGTCGGGGTCTCCATTACTGCAACATCACAGATTATCCCTGGCTTAACCCTTTGTAAGTTAATTAAAGAAATTCATCCTGAGGTTCATGTAACCGTCGGAGGAAGTATTTTTACCAGACTGGTTGATAATCTCCGTCGATGTGATCGGCTATTTCAATTGACTGATGATTTCATTGTTTTTGAAGGTGAAACTGCCCTTTTGGAACTGATAAATCAGTTAGACGGGAAAAAGGATTTTAGTAAAGTGCCAAATCTCATCTGGCGGCAAGATGGAAAAATAATTGTGAATCAGCCATTTTATTCCGAAAATCTCGCGGAGCACCCAGCCCCCAATTATGATGGGTTTCCTTTGGGTGAATATTTAGCGCCTCATACGGTATTGCCAGTGCAATTTTCTAGAGGGTGCTATTATAAGGATTGTGCTTTTTGTGCATTGACTTTGGATCATCAGAATTTCCGTCAAAAAGATCCGATGAAAGTTGTTGATGAATTGGAAGCGTTGTCCCATAAATATGATACACGGTATTTTTTCTTTACAGATGAATGCCTTGCACTTTCTCCAACGAAACGACTGTGCAAGGAACTCATTCATCGAGGGTTGGATCTACAGTGGACGGCCGAGTTGCGATTTGAGAAGAATTTATCTCGTGAGTTACTGACCTCCATGCGGGAGGCAGGATGTCAGAAAATTGTCTTTGGATTGGAAACCTATAATGCCAGACTGATGGATTTTATGGTGAAGGGGATTACTCAAGGAAATGTTGATCGGATTTGTTCCGATTGTGTTGATCTTGGAATTGCGGTGCATTGCTATGTAATCGTGGGATTTCCGACTGAAACGGAAGAAGAGTCCTTGGAAACTTTAAATTTTATTGTCAATAATACGAAACTGCATTCTTCCTATGGATTTTCCTGTCAACCATGTCTGTTTGATCTAGAAAAGGAAGCCCCCATTATGAGTGATCCAGGGGGGTATGGGATTCAACGAATTATGCGGCCAGCTTCGGAAGATTTGAGCTTAGGGTTCTTTTATGAAGTAAAATCAGGCATGACTCCGGAGCAGGCTGAAAAAGTGTACCAATATGTGTATGAAAAGATCAGCGAAGTTGTGTGTGAATTACCATTTAATTACTCTATGGCGGATGGGTTGCTATATATCACCCGTCATAACAAACAGCTTGAGGTGGAACCCTCTAGCGTTTAGATAAGAATATATTGTGGATGAAAATCTTGTCATCTCAGTACACAGGCGCTGCAATCTCTGAAGTTCAAAGATATGATTTCTACTACTGAAAAGAATCAAGAAAGAATCGACGGCCCAGGGCTTCTTTTTGAATGGGGGCTCAAGAGTTTGTTGTTTGCAGCCTTTTTTGAATTGGTGCTGTATCGGCTGGTTTCACGGTTGGGTATGCATCTTGGCAAGTTAGCCGAAAAATATGAAGCGGTCAGAATAGGATTTCGGACGCTCTCTTCCTTAGGGTTTGTCCTATTGAATATGACTGCGATTCTGGTTTTTCTGATTTTAGGTATTTTGCTGGTTCAAAAAATACGGACAAAGCTATGGGTGGGAGAATGGGATAAGTTTGTTATTCCATTGGCGGCGTTATTGGTAGCTTGTACTGTGGGCTATTTACTCTTTCCTCCGGTTATGGTCGGAACGATTGTCTATAACGTTTTGGCGTTTGGGTTGCTCGTTTTTCTTGTTTTGGAATACTGGGCTACTCACCGGGTAATCAGCCAACGTCTCATGGTGGGTACTTTTTTTCTTGGGATTAGCGGATGGTTGTATTATCAGACGATGTCAACGACCTATGGATGGCTCAATATTTTTGATGCCCCACCCCTGGTGCATGAAGGTAATAGGCTTGGGGAGGCATTAATGGTGCTTTCAAGCATCCTGGTATTTTGGGCCTATGGGACCACGTCAATTATTACCAAAAACAAGCAACAGCGCCGATGGGGATTAACCTTGGTTATTAGCGGTGGCAGTGCTTTTCTAACCCTACTTTTCATGGATTTTTTCCTTTCTCTCTGGAACCCTGAAGTGGCGAAAGAAGTCAGAAAGGCTGGCGAGGGGATAGGCTGGATTTTTCAAATGGGAATGGGCTATACCTTTTATCTTCCCTTTGCATTTTATGTGTTGGGCTTTACCTGTTGGGCGTATACCGTGATTAAGTTGGTGTTGATCGGGCGGTTAGCAGGATATGGGCTGGGTCTCATGTTTATGGCAGGCTATGCGCTCCAATTATCCCATTTGACCTTGATGGTAGTGCTTGGGTTAATGTTGCTAAATATTGATAAAAAAGGAACTTTGGGAAAGCTCCGTAAGAAAGCCCAAGAAGGGTTTCTCTATCAACCAAATCGTCCCGTTTACGGGCAAACACAGTAGTTAGGACACACGCATGGAAGAACAAAGTGCTGGAAGCCAAACGATGGAGCCGCAGTCCGGCGAGACGACCACAGAAGAACACCCATTAACGGTTGATGAGGAAATTGCTGAGATTGAAAAGTTGTTGAGTGAGGAGCCGGATGACTTTCAGGCACGGTGTCGATTGGGTGAGCTCTATTTCAATAAAGGCCGGATGGACGAAGCCTTGGCGGAAGTAAAGAAATCGATTGAAATGGCAGAGGGCATTCGTGTTGAAATGGATCGGTCTCTGGCCATGTACTATTCGAATCTTGGAACGATCTATGGAACGAAAGGGATGCTGGATGAGGCCACTGGTCAATTTAAACGAGCATTGGAATTAAACCCCTATGATGTCCTTGCTCTCTTTAATGTCGGCCGACTCTATAATGACAAAAATGCATTTTTAGAGGCCAGGGAGTATTTCGAACGTCTGATCGAAATTTCACCTGAAGATCCCATTGCCTGGTATAATTTGGCTGGGGTCTATGAAAAATTGGATGACCCCAATATCTCCGACTTTAATACGTTAGACATGGCAATGCAGGCTTATATGAAAGTATTACAGTTTGATCCAAGTAATTTGGAGTCGAGTTTTAAGCTCATGGAAATTGCCTTAAATCTCAAGAAATCTGATCTGGCGGTTAAAATAATGGAAGATGCCGTTGAAAATAATCCTGATGAACCATTGGCCTATTATAATCTGATTAACACCTACGAAAAGTGTAAGATGTTTGAGCAAGCGGAAGAGGCCAGAAATCGTCTCAAAGATCGATTTAGCAAGCGTTCGAGAGAAATGGTAAAAAAGTGATACCCCAACAAGGAGAGGTACCATGTTCGGAAGCTTAGGATTTACAGAATTAATTCTCATCCTCATGATTGTGCTGATCATTTTTGGGGCAGGGAAATTGCCGCAATTGGGCGAAGGGGTTGGAAAAGCGATTAAAGGATTCAAGAAATCTGTCCATGAGGCAGAGGCGTATGACCTGGATCCCCAGGCCCAGGCTGAAAATACGGCGTCGGTTAACCATGGCAATGCTCAACCACAAATTTCACAGCCTTTGCAGACCGTCAAGACAGAAACGGCTACCCCAATGCAAACGGAGGCAGTCCAGCCCACTCCTCAGGAACAGGTTCCTGCGTCTTCTAAGGCCTAGTTTTGCTTAAACGGCGATGGGGCAAAAGTATTTTCCGTGGTGGTAATCGGACCAGATTGTTTTCGGAATAACCATAAAGGGTAAATTTTTTATGAGTATAGAGACCGCGTTGGAGATCGGGGTTATTGAAACCTTCGCCGGCAATGGAAAATCACGGAGTACAGGGGATGGCAAGCGAGCCGTGAAATCTGGAATTCCGTTGCCTAACCATGTCACCGTTGATCGGGATGGGCGGTTTTTCTACATTGCGGAATCCGGATCTGACCGAATCAGGCGAGTGGATATGGAGACAGGGCTGTTGCATAACTTCGCGGGGACTGGTGAGACATGTTATAGCGGCGATTACGGACCATGTGGGGAAGCTGGGCTCTATCTCCCATTAGATGTCTTGTGCGATTCACACAATCATATTTATGTCTGTGATTCAGGTAGCAATCGAATTCGAAAAATTGATGCGGATACAGGAATCATTACAACCATCGTTGGTACGGGGCAGTGGGGATTTAATGGTGATGGCCCAGCCCTGGAATGCAATTTAACATATCCTGCAGCCATAGCCATTGACGATCAGGATCATCTTTATATTGCAGATACGCAAGCCCATCGTATTCGGCATTATAATCCACAAACAGGAATGCTTACGACAATTGCCGGGTGTTGGACGGCAGAAGATGATGAGCGTGTGAGTCCTTTGACAGCTCAAAATCTTATTGTCCTTTCTGGCGATGCGATTGGGATAGATTTTAGCAACGATGAAGGTTTACTGCGGCCGCGGTGTTCAGATGGACTGGATTTGTCGTTATATCTTGACGATGGCAAGCCTGCTCTTGAGTGCAAATTGTATGATGTGGTTGATATCGATGTGGACCGGCATGGTGATCTGTATCTCACGGATAAGGGAACAAACCGCATTCGAAAGCTAGATCGGAAAACCGGCACGATGTCCACTGTGGCTGGAATCTGCCGCTATGGGTTTGACGGTGATGAGAAGCCAGCGGTGAAATCCATGCTTAATGTTCCTGAAGGCGCGGTGGTGGACCAAGATGGGAATGTCTATATTTCTGACTCGATGAATCACCGGGTTCGTAAAGTTGATAGCCAGACCGGTGTGATTACTACCATAGCGGGGAATGGTGATAGTGGCTATGATGATAAAAATATGGGTGGGTGCGGTGCCGCTCGCTTTGTGGCAAAAGAAGACGCTGGGATGCTGAAGCATGGGGACGGCCTCATTGCCGTCGAGGCGATTGTGAACACTCCAGCTGGCTTAACCTTGGACTCACAGGGATATTTGTATATTTGTGAACGAAATGAAAATAAGATTCGTCGATTGAAATTACGATAACGAGGCTAATTTGATTTTTCAATAGAGATTGCCTGTATTCGGTGGAGCCACTCTGACACCAGTGAGATAAATAATTTGCTGCCCCACGTATTGGTTCTAAGCTATAGCATTCGTTTTCCTTCTCTCCCCCCATCCTGTTGTAGGAGTTCTGTCATTTCCCGATTGCCATTTTTGGTCGAAACTCTTGAAGCCTTCTTTTCGGTTTGTACTCCGCATCGCTCTGCATTTAAAATGGGGTAATGCAGTTATTCGAGAAACACGCACTCAAATAGAAAACGATCGCCTAGAATGAATGTGTTCGAGAATGGACTGATTTTTTCTCATTTTTGAAATATCATTGATATTGAATCTTTAAAAATTCCAAGGAAATCAAGTATTGAGCACAATTCACGCCAAAAAACGGATTGTTTTATTCGTGGTTTTTGCTGTGGTGGTTTTATTCGGATTGACTTGGTATCAAGTTCCCCTTGTCAGTTCTCAGGGCATGGTTGTCCTTGCGCATTTTTCAAAAGAGGAAGTCCCTATCCATCCTTCCGATTCAGCGTGGGAAACCGTGGCTCCTCTCCCTGTTCCGCTCAGTGGCCAAATCATCACCAGGCCGGTATGGCCGGAGCCCAGTGCACGAGCTCTTTCCATCCGATCCATTCATGACGGGAAAGATATTGCGTTTTTACTGGAGTGGCAGGATGCCACAATTAATGAGTCGTTAACGCCTGGGGTCTTCAGGGATGGGGTTGCATTGGCTCTTCCTCTGGGAGATGCCCCGGCATTTTTTTGCATGGGCCAACTCGATCATTATGTGAATATTTGGCATTGGAAAGCGGATTGGCAGAGTGACGTGGATCGGCGTGCCGAGCGAGCCAAAGAATCTAAGCGTGGAGAATCAGGTCCCCGTCGGTTTGAAGTGATCCCGCGTCGGCCCTCATCGGTCGAGGATCTTGTAGGAGGGGGTTTTAGCACCCTAACCAGCAAAGAACAGCAGGGACGAATTCAAGGACAAGCGGAGTGGAAAAACGGTCTGTGGCGAGTGGTCATGAAACGGCCACTGACGTCTACTGGAGATGACTTGGACAATGAAGCGATGCTGGTTCCTGGGCGAATGCAAGCCATAGCCTTTGCGGTTTGGAATGGAGAAAATAAGGAGCGGAATGGGCAAAAGTCTGTTGCCTCCTGGATGCAACTACTCATTGATCCTGTTCAGTCTCCATCTCAAAATGGGGCAGGAGCAATGGAATCCACACCTAGGTCATCATGAGAATCCTAGGAATGAAGAGGATGCGATTTATAGGTGGAATGCAAATTTCCTTAAGTTTTTTGTGCCTGTGGCTTGGATTGTTTGTCCTCCAATCAGGGACATTTGGTCAACTGCCAAGTGAGAATATGACCAAAGAAAAAGCTGTGATTTTAGCGGAACAATTTGGAATCGATGTGGGGGAAGTAGACGAGGAGATCAAGGAAATTCTTGGATTGACCAAAGCTGAAGGGGTGGTGGTGTATGCTGTCATCGGGGCTTCTCCAGCCGAATTATCAGGGATCAAGGTAAAAGCGATCATTAAGGAAGTTGATAAGTATGAAATTAAAACACTTGTAGATTTGGGGACGGCCCTGGAACAGACCCTCCCCACAAAGAATTTTACTGTCGCCACCTATGAACCTGCAGATCCAGAGAATCAAGGGGTTACCGGCGGGCTTAATTTTCATTTTGTAAGAATTCTTCAGGATTAAACCATTTGCATGAAAAATCTGTTTAGCAAAACTTTTTGGTTGTTGAAAATAGTACCATTACACAACCGATGGATTTTAACGGCCATTTTTGGGATTTTTTGTGTATCTGGAGTCGGGCTTGGTCAACAGCCTAGCACGGTTATTGGTGAAGGAGATGAATCCTGGATTGAGGAAATTGAGCAGGTTTTTATCCCTTCTGAGCAATGCAAACAATGTCATGACCGGCATTATGAAGAGTGGAAGGGGATGCGTGAGCAGACCATGGATTTGAAGACCTTTGGCCGGGTGGATGGAGCTCTTCTCCATGGGACAGCTCTCACTTCACCGGTGTTCAGAACCGTTTTGGGCCTGTGGCTTCACACCGATCCCGATCAGGAACAACGAACTCGCTGCCTTTCTTGTCATGCTCCAGCAGTGACCGTGTTCCCACAGCACACTGATCGGATTATTGATCAAGTGATGAAGGGAGGAAAGCGAGTCAAAATTGAAGGCATTAGCTGTAGTGCCTGTCATCTCATTACAGGGATTCAAGAAAATACCAATGGGCATCCCACTTTCAAAATAGAATCAGGGGCGATTCTTTACGGACCCTACGCCGAACCAGAAGAGAATCTTGTGCATCCCTCCGGGCAGGCGGATATTTATCGAGGAGCACATTACTGCGCATCCTGCCATTTTGATAAGGTTAAGGACGTCACTCGGCCTGATATCCCTGGGGAAATTCTGAAAGGTACGATCTGTCAGGACTGTCATATGGAGCGTTCTACGGGGAGTTCAACCTCTCAACGTGGAGCCCTCACCCGTCCAATCGGGCGGCATTGGTTCCAAGGTATTGTGATTCCTGGGATTATGCTGAGTAATAGGAATTTACAGGCCGAATGGTTCTCAAGAGTGGATATTGAGGCCAAAAAGGTCAAGGGGCAGGTTGAGGGAGAGGTCCTGCTACGGAATGGTGCCTTGCCTCATACATTTCCCGGTGGCGATCCAGTATTGAAACAATTTTATGTCACGATTACGCTCAAAAATTCAGATGGACACGTTATCGACCAATATCAGGAACGGTTTGGCCGAACATTTGATGAGCTGCTTCGCGGTCCGATACCCCGACCATTTGTTAATGGAGGCACAACCAGACATATTCCATTTACATTGAAAGTTCCTCAAGGTACAGAGGCTTCCCTGATTGAGGCCTCAGTGAGTTATTCTCTCATTCCCGAGCCATCTAAGGCTCTTGCCACGAAATTCATCGAAAGCCTGGCTACCGATAAAGAACGGGAAACGGCAGAACGCATTATTAAAGATTATTCTTCCCCACGGCTCCTCACGTTTCGCACCATGAGTTTATAGACAGTCAAAACTTGTAGATTGTTTGTTGGAAAACATAAAAGGATTGTCTGATGACCATAAGCTACAAAGAGAGAACACTCGGGGATGAAGTTCTGAGGGGGGGGGTATTGTTGTTGTTGGGATGTTTTCTGCTGGCGGTGCCTCCTCCGGCCTCTGTTGCAGGTGAATCGTCTTCAAACAAAAAACCGTTAGAAAAATCATTTCCCAATTCTGAAAAATGTAAACGCTGTCATCTTCGAGTTTTTGATGAATGGGAAGCTTCGGCTCAATCGCGTTCTATTGTGACTGCTGCTTTCCGGGTAACTTTGGACAAATTTCTCGCTTCATCCGATAAAAAAGACCACGCAATGTGTTTTCGTTGTCACGCTCCGCACATTCTTGAATATGGCGACCATCTGCCTCATTTTATTAAAGAGGTTCAATCAAAGGATCCGCGGATGGATGGAGTCGGATGTCCGCAATGCCATCTTATTCAGGATGTTGACATGAGTTCGCATCCTCCAACCCCAACATTCCAATTGGGGACGACGATTTTTGGAGGATATGATAAGGCCGCTCAGAATCTGGCGCATCAATCACAGAAGCTGGAACTCTATCGAGAGTCTAAATTCTGCGTGACCTGTCACGATTCACTTCCAAAGACCACAGGCTCTGTCAAGGACCTCCCTGGGTGGCTTGGATCTTGGGAAAAAACTAACGCTGAAACGAGTGGGAAGCCTTGTCAAACCTGTCATATGCCAGAAGCCGTTGATGAATCTGCAAATGGAGAGAAGGTCAGGAAGGTCGCTAATCACAGCTTCCCTGGTAGATTCGGAAAGGTCCGTGCGGATGCCGTTACCTTGGACTTTACGACTGAAGCCTCCGCCGACACTTCTCAAGTCCAGGTCAGTATTCAGAGCCTGGTCCCGCATAATTTGCCTTTGCCGCATCCCGGGTGGTCTCGGGTCGTCGTTGATCTTTCTATTTTTGGGAAAAATCTCAAAAAGGTTTACAACGAACAACGGTTTTATGAGCGGACGTTTGGCAATACGGAGGGAAAGGAGACAGTCTTTGATTTTGAGGCAAAAACGGTTTTACACGATACCCTTCTTAAGCCTGAAGAAATGCGGGTAGAGGTCTTTACGTTTCCCACCCCAGAGGATGCGCCTTCCATGGATGTGGTGGTGACCCTTACGTATGCCCCAGTCCACGGACCACAGGATTTTCTTGAAAAAGTGGAAGAAGAAGCGGCACTCGGGAAAAAGGACAAGGCCTTTCAATCGGTCCAAATTGCCCAAAAGAAGATGAACATTCCCCTCAAAAAGTAACCTCGGCTCTCTGGAGGAGAATCGTTAGGAAGTCACGGCTCCCAGAGATGCGGAGGAAACCATCTTGGCATATTTGGCTAGCACGCCGGTTGTATATCGTGGTGCTGGTGGATTCCATTTTGCCAGACGGGTTTGAATGTCTTGATCTGATAGTTCAACATCCAAACGTCGGGCAGTAATGTCGATATGAATCAGGTCTCCGTTTTGAATCGCCGCAATCGGTCCTCCTTTTGCGGCTTCTGGGGCGACGTGTCCAGCCATGAAGCCATAAGTGGCTCCTGAAAACCTTCCGTCCGTTAAAAGGGCGACTGATTCGCCTAATCCTGCCCCAACAATAGCACTCGTCACGCCTAACATCTCTCGCATCCCTGGTCCGCCTTGTGGCCCTTCATAGCGGATAACAACCACATCCCCTGGCACGATTTTTCCTTTTTGAACTGCCTGAAACGCATCCTCTTCGCAATCGAAGACTTTGGCGGGGCCATGGTGTGCTAATTTGGCATGACCCGCTACTTTGACGACACAGCCTTCCGGCGCAAGATTGCCTTTTAGTATCACCAATCCTCCCGTTGGTTTAATTGGATGAGAAGGGGGAAAGAGAACTTTTTGACCGGAAGTTTCCTTGGCTGAGGAAGCTTCTTCAGCTAAGGTTCGTCCGGTCACAGTCATTTGGCCTCCATGCAGATGGCCAGATTCCAAAAGCCATTTTGCCACCAATGGGGTGCCTCCTGCTTGATAGAGGTCGGCTGCCATGAACTGACCTCCTGGTTTCAAATCGGCCAGGAGTGGGACTTGGCGGTTGATGGTATCAAAATCGTCAATATTTAGTGGGAGTGACATTTCATGGGCAAGAGCTAAGAGATGGAGAACGCCATTGGTCGATCCACCGGTAGTGGCGATTGCTGCAATGGCGTTTTCCAATGCTGGGCGAGTAATAATATCCCGTGGGCGAAGATCGTTCTTCAGAAGATTGATCAGGATTTTCCCGCATTCCTTCGCTACCTGGTGCTTTCTGGGGTCGAGGGCTGGCACGCCATTGAAACCCAATGGAGAAATTCCTAAAAATTCAAACGCAATAGCCATGGTATTCGCTGTGAATTGGCCACCGCAGGCGCCAGCTCCTGGACAGGCTCGTCGTTCTAACTCAATCAGCTCCTCCGTTGTCATTTTCCCTTTGGCGTGTGATCCTACGGCCTCAAAGACATCCTGGATCGACACAGGTTTTCCATGGAATTCTCCAGGCATGATGGAGCCTCCATAGAGCATGATTGATGGGAGATTCAGACGGGCCAGGGCCATGACACATCCCGGAATGGTTTTGTCGCAACCTGATAAGGCAATGACTCCGTCAAACAGATGTCCTCGAACCACTAATTCAATGGAGTCTGCCACCACTTCCCGGCTAATCAAGGAGGCTTTCATGCCCTCGGTCCCCATGCTGATGCCGTCTGAGACCACGATCGTGTTGAATTCGATGGGGGTCCCTCCCGCCTCACGAATCCCCTGCTTCACACTCGCCGCCAGATCGCGGAGATGATAATTGCAAGGGGTAATTTCAGACCAGGTATTGGCAATCGCGATGAGGGGCCGGGTAAAGTCGTCGTCGGTCAGGCCGACCGCCCTGAGCATCGCACGAGCGGGGGCACGGTCTGGTCCCTCAGTCAGGGCCTGGCTATTTTTTTTCAAGGTTTTTGACATGAAACGGTGCTCCTTCGATCATAACCGTTGATGAATGGAATATAGGGTCAGTCCATGATTCGTTGCTTGAATGTCTCATAATGCTAGGAAAATGGTCAATGTTGGAGGGACAAAAGATTGCACGCAATTTTACCCGAGCGATCATAAATTCCATAGAAATTAGCTGGAGAAAAGAAAGGGATGGACAGGGGGAGACGTCAAACAATCTTGTCTACTGACAGGAAAGGAGGAGTTTTGCTCGTGGGATTTCTAGAAGGCGAGTTTATGAGGTGTCACTGATGTAAGGTCGCCCTGTAGCTGGAGCATCCCTCCGATTCCTGAGGATGGGGTGGTACACAATATGAACCCATATGGATTGGTAAAATGATAGGTGTATCCGACGGGAGGACTCTACAAGCTGCCCTAATCTGGGCTGCTTCAGCCAGTTTGGCAGGGGGGGAATCCATGGCGATTTGTTGGAGGTATTGTTCCAAATGTCGATCATGCCGGATTGAAACGCTGTGGGTGCAGGCTATTTCTCGATGATCGCTTCGAATTTTTCTGAAACAACAACTGCCGACTCAGCAGAAAGATAGGGCACTGGAGCGTGAGGGGAACATTCTTGCAAGAAGGTGTGATGCAGTTGTGAAAAAGGCTTTTTGCTTAATGAGGACAATAGATGCAGATCCCCGAAATGGGTATAGAGCACCAATAAGCCAGGACAATGAAGTTTGGAGGGAGGCATGAACCAAACATCGGTTTTGCAGAAACGTGGAGACGGCAAGGGAATGGTTCATAGAATCAAAGGAAAAGTGAAAGGCATGAGTTTGGTGTTCTACCAGGGTCACAATCGAAAGCCGTCGTGGATCTCCTTGACTGTATGGATAGCGGTGACTGTCTTGCTCGTGTGGGGGGCTAGTGTAAGTAGAAGTGAAGGATGCTTGGAGAATGAGTCCTTGTCAGGAGTTGATAATTCTAAGCCAATTCAGAAGGAGATGATAAACGTTTCCTTCGCCTATAAGCATTGGGTCCCTGGTCATTTATTTCGCGCTCACCGCGAGGTTGCCTCGCCCCAGCATTTGCCAGATGTTTCTTCGAAGGGAGCTGGTTCGGCCTTAGTTGGTTCGGTCATGGCCCTCATAGCCACGTTTGAAGGTGCCAATGTTCTTCCGCCGGATGGGACCTCCCAGGCCAATCAACTGATTCATGGCCTCATTCAATTGCAATCGGCCTTAGTGAAATCCCAATCTTCAGATTTGAGCGAATATTTTACAGCGGCGGTTGGGCAGCGTTTTGAAAAGGAAGGTGCAGGGCTTTTACATTCAATTTATCAGAAAGGTTTGACATCAAAAATGTTAGAGGCTCTCGTGAGCTATGACCACAAAATGCCAATGTGGGAGAGGCCAGCTCTTACTGAACTCTTTCAACGTTATAATGTTTCTCGGCAAGATTGGGAATTGATTGAGAAAATTTTCGACGAAGCCGACGGGGTCTATCGGATGAAAGGATCATCTATCCATGATGCCTATGAGCTGTGGAGATCTCAAATGCCAGGAGGCCGGTCATGAAGATCCAGGAATTAATTGAGGAAAACGGGTTTCCCGGTTTGTGCCGATCGGTAACACGCATCGGCAAGTTCGACTGCTCGTAACCCATCTTCTGCGGTAACGGGCATCGGGCCGCCGGTTCGGATCGCTCGACAAAAGTCTCGAAGCACTTCAATCAACGTTGCACTGGGAGGGCAGGGATAGTCTAGTATCTCGTTTCTTCTGGAAATTTTTCGAACGATGTTGGTCGTCCAATCGGCTAATGCTTGTCCTTCTGACCCCATAATTTCTGCGCGAGTGACTCGTCCCTGACTGACGTGTGAAATATCGAGATAACAGGGAAGTCCTCTTTTTCGGGTCACCATTTTGATAAAAGCCCGATGTTCGGGGTCTTGGGCCGCAGGTCGACTAATGTCAGCCGAGACCGAATGGACCTCATCCTGAGTGAGAACTCGGAGCAAGTCCAGCAAGTGAATCCCAAATTCCATGAGGGCCCCATAATTGCTCCCTGGCGTGTTTTTTTCAGGCGACCCTGGGCGGGATTCGAATCGCATGGTGCAAACAAGATATTGCCATTGGCCTAAGGATGAGGAGATGGCTTGCAATTGCCGGATCGCAGGCTCATACCGCAGAGTCTGGGCCGTCATTACAGGGATTTTAGCTTTGGTGGCGGCCTCAACGATTTGGCGGCCTTGGGTCTGGTTAAGGGCGAGGGGTTTTTCCAGAAGAACCGCTTTGCCAAGTTGAATGGCCTCTAAGGCAATGGGAAGATGGAGTGAAGGAGGGGTCACGATTAGAACGGCCTGAATAGCCGAATCGGCTAAGAGATCGTGATAGTTCGGGTAAAAGCGGAAGGGGTATTCTGTGGCAAGTCGAATGCCTTCTTCCATGTTTCTTCGGCTGATGGCAATCAATTCTCCTCCCGTTTCGACGGAGAGTAAATGTTGAAGGTAACGGGAGCCGTGTCGTCCTACGCCAATTAATCCTAGGGGAATGGGTTTCATGACAGCGCTGGTTCCCTCCCTTATCCCGCGTGAATGTTAAATAAATGAGGTGTCCTTATCCAATGCGTATAAAGCACACGGGATCGCCTACCAAGGCTGTTGGATACGTCTGATCTTCAACTTGGTAAGAAATGCCATGTGAGTGGCACCAGTGCTCAACCCATGGCATTTCTTCCACCGAGGTGGTGAGCAAACCTGGCATGGTTAGTTTGGCCATACAATTGGCAAATAAGCGAATTCCGGTTTCCCGTTCCTGTGAAAATGCCGATATGTCAAATGTCATAGGGTCTGCACGGCCGTATGAAAAAAGGACTGAAAGATTGGGGAATTCTTCCGGATCATTCAGAACGCTGACAATCCAAAGATGATCAACGTTGCCTGTCGCAGTCTCCGCGGACCCGCAGTAAAATGGGATTCCGCTTTCGCCTCCTGCTTGGTTAAGGATGTCCACTTCTGCCTGCCGCAGATTATAAGGGTATACCGTTCGATTTAATTCCAGCCGTTCCATGAGCAAAACGGGAATCTCCGGGACTCCCGCGCCCACATATAAACTTCGACCCATAGCTGGTAAACGGGTGCGGAGGGCTTTCGCAATTGCGGTTCCCAGTTTTTGGCAGGGGCCTCGGCGATCCTGCCAAAATGCGTCTCCACCCTCGTCGCAATAAACCGGGCCAAGCCCATCATAGTCCAGCGCCTTATACATTCTGGCAATTTCTTGAGTCGTGGCAGGTGATAATTTTGTGGGTTTCATAATCCTGTGTTGGCCTTTCCCTATGGCTCAGTTTCCTTCTTTGTACCAGGTTCGGTTAAGGAGGCAACAGTGCTTATAGGAAGGTCCAGCGTCATGATCCAACCCAGAAACGGTGAGCCCTGTCTTAACTTGACCCAAATCATGATTTTGTGTATTGATACACTTGAATAGGCATAGACGCTCATCTTGGTAAAGAAGTCTATTCCCAAAAGTGGCAAAAGTTCCTCCTATCACCGATTCCATTCCTCCTTACTGTGCGTCAATGGAAAATACCTTGGTTGGGGTTTCAGTATAGCGAAGGTCCTCCTCAGGTGCGGGACGTACCTTGCGCCTTTAAGGCAGAACCAATTAGTGCTGTTTAATTAATGATAATTTTATCTTGAAACATTTTTACCAGAATAATCTGCTTTTCTAAAGATCAAAAGATCAGATCCTTATGGATATTCTTCAGGAACTTCGTCGGGTGATCAGGCTGGAGGCTCAAGCCATTGCGCATCTTGAGGAGAGCGTAGGTCCTCCTTTCGAAGAGGCCGTAAAGCTGTTGCAAGCCTGTCAGGGAAAAGTGATTCTGACAGGGGTGGGAAAATCCGGCCTGATAGCGAACAAAATTTCGGCTACGATGGTGTCCACCGGCACACCTGCAGTGTTTTTACATGGCTCCGAGGGCCTGCATGGGGACATTGGGATTGTGGCGAAAGAAGATATGGTGATTGCAGTAGGAAAGTCAGGCGAAAGCGAAGAATTGTTGGCACTGCTTCCGTTTATTCGAAAAATGGGTGCACGAATTATTGCCATTACTGCTCAGGCAACTTCCACTCTGGCACGAGGGAGCGATCTTGTTCTTGTCACGCCCATTCAAGAGGAGGCTTGTCCGCTCAATATGGCACCCACGTGCAGTACCACTGCAGCCTTGGTCTTAGGGGATGCGCTGGCCATGGCTTTGATGAAGTTGCGAAACTTTCAGCCAGCCGACTTTGCCATGTTTCATCCTGGTGGACAATTGGGAAAACGACTGTTTTTGAACGTTGGGGATCTAATGCGAACAGGTGAAGAAAATGCGGTTATTCGTCTTTCTCACACGATTCAATTCATGTTGTGTGAAATGACGAGTAAACGTGCTGGCGCAGTATCCGTACTTGATGAGCAAGATCGTTTATTGGGATTGATCACTGACTTTGATATTCGTCGGGTGTTGGAGGAGGGGCAAAACCTTTTCGCTCTCACAATTGCAACGGTGATGAACTCAAAGCCCAGTTGGGTCTATCAGGATGAAAAAGCCGTCAAAGTTCTTCAATTTATGGAGAAACGGGAAAAGCCCATCTCTGTGTTACCCGTCCTTGATCGACAGGAAAAGGTCGTCGGTATGATTCATATTCATGATCTGATTTCCCGTGGCCTATAACAAATACTCGTGTTCCATGGGAAGAGTCTCGGATTTGATTGAAGAGAAGTCTCGTCGTCGTACACCTTGATGATTAGCATCCATATCGATTCCTTGAATTCGGGTAACTGGTTCGCCTGCGTATGGAGCAACAGAGTTTTAAGCATTTCCGCTCACCCGGGAACGGCATTGAGGATTGTGTTGAAAACGTTCCTTGTGCGAAATCTTCTTGTCTCAAATGAATTGATCCAATGACCATTCACTTGGACGTGGGTCAGGTCGGCGGCACCTCTTGTTTGAGGACTTTCTCCGGTTCTGATCTTTGGCCTGCCCTGGGGTGGGGTCTTTGTGGGGTTATTCTCTTGGGGTTTTCTCCCCGACTGTTTCATATTCAAGAATATTTATTTTTCTCTCTTCTGGGTATGGCAGTACTCCTTTGTTTATGGGAGCGAAAGCCTCTCTGGGTTCATGCCTCGCTCCTTGTCCCATTTATCTGTTTTGTGGGATGGGTTGCGCTTACGATTCCTTTTTCCATTGATCCTTGGATCAGTCTACAGGAATGGCAAAAAGTTGTGGCACAGCTTGCGGTGTTCTATGGCACCTGTTTGATTGTGCAGGAACAACGGAATGAGTATTTTCTAAGTAAGGTTCTCCCTGTTCTTCTGGTGGGGGCCATTGCCTGTTATACCTATTCCCTTCTTGATTTTTGGGATCGAGGAGGTAATCTTTTGGATCGCACGATTCGTGCGGGTTTTCCAAATGTAGGCGGCGCGGATTTTACCTGGCTGAGTACCAATGTGTTGATGGTTTTCCCCCTGTTCATCACGGGATTCTTGGCGGTGACCAGTTCATGGAAACGGGTGATCTTGGTCTGTGTCATACTTCTCTCATTCTTGGCCCTCGTGCTTTCCTATAGTCGTGGTGTCTGGTTAGCATCTCTGGCGCAAATAATTGTTGGGGGATTTCTTGTTCATAAACGTCACGCATTCCGATTGCTGGTCATAGGAATAGCTGTATTTTTTTCCCTTGGGGTCGTCCTTGGCCAATTGGGACTACATCGTGAAACCTTCAATCCCTGGACTATCAAGGCTCGGTTAGCAGTATGGAATCTTAGTGCTTCTGATGTTCTGGACCATCCTATTGTTGGAGTCGGTTATGGCGTGCCTATTTTAGAAAAACGTCATGGGCAAAATATCGTTGATTTGGAAGCTGTGAATCTCGGAATTCCCGATATTCCGGAAAAACCGCATAACTGGTATCTCATGGTGGTGACGGGGTCAGGATTACCAGGGTTGGCCCTGTTCCTTTGGTTGCTCGTCAAAGTGGGATTTGCCATCTATGAGGAATGGACAAAAGCTAGGATTTCCGCACATCGGTGGTTACAGATGGGAGTGTTTCTGACGGTTCTTGGATTTTCCATTCGTATTTTTTTTGAGGATAGCTTCGGTGGAAGCCATTCCTATTTGTTTTGGATCCTTGTTGGGACGAGTGTGGTTCTTTCGAACTCACAAGTGGATGGAAAACGCAGACTGTGTGGGCATCGTAGTGGTTAGCAGGTAAATGGATGGAGATGATTGGAATATTTCAGGGATGTTAAACCCTGAAATTTCAATACTTGCTGAAGAATCTTCTGAGGTTCCTCTTGTCTTGATGCGCTTCCAGATTTTCATTGACGGTTTCCAAATGACGGGTCTGTCCTTTTTGGGAAAGTTCCGATGGCGACATGCCACGACTCTATGTTTGGGTTGATCTGGTGATATAGTTTTCCAATAAAGGGTATATCAAAACTTTTGATATAATGCTCTTTATTTCCACCCACCACACTTTCCACTAAGGGAATTCTGTCAATTTCATAAAAAATAACCGTACGAAACAAATGCGAAGCTTTCTGTATTCTCCCTCGATCAAGGTTCTTACTCCCAGCCTAGCTTTATTCCTACCTATGGTTAAATAAACACATATGGATTGGCTTTTGTGCTGAAAAACACTTAATTAAGGAAAAAATCCGAAAAGGATTTGAAACTCCCGGAATAACCGAATAATCAACAATCCGACATGGATCATTAGGTGTTGAAAATTTCCGTCTCGTCGAAAAATTTATCCATATTAGGAATGAATAACATCAGCTGTTGGAAGATATTTTTCCTTTCTCAATGCCTGGAATGACTGGGCATCCAATTCTGTCAAAGTATTTGACTATTTCCAGAAATCAGCAGGTCTTCTAACTGCTCCATTCCGTCATTGACCTCACAAAACGCACAGAGAAAAAAGCAATGTGCAGGAATAATCGTGGTCGATCCAAGCGTGGCAGGTGTTTTGCTGTATCAAGCTGGAAGAAAGATAGGCATCGTTTTCCAACGGGTACACAGTATCGACTTATTTAAGACTGATGCTTGTTCCGGGATTATCAGGCATGAAAAACGACTCAATTTCTTCAGAGATACAAAGGAGGTGGATACAGGGAGAACGCTTGAAGGGTTCTGTGAAATCGGGTAATTTGAGGTCTTAGACCCCCAAACATTTCAATACGTTCAAGAGGGAAATCGCACTGCATCATCCGGTCATATGCATATTCTTTAGGTGTGTTCTAACAATTGTCCGGGAAGGATCTTTTGTGGAGATGTTTTGCATGGAATAGTTTCCATTAAAGATTTGGTCTAATTCCTGGGGAGAAAAGAAAGGCGGATATATGAAAAGAGATACGTGTCGGACTTCAGGGTGGGTAGCAGGCACATTAGCGACTGGTATGTTGGTTTTAGGGACGGGGTCTATGGCCGCGGCGGCGGGTTTTACCGCCTACAATGATCTCGCCTGGGGCACGGGACAGCTCGAAACGAATATCACGAAGATCACCTCTCCCAACGGGGGCTCTGGACTGCCAGCTACCGGTCTTCTAAAGGACTTTACCAGTGGCCTCGATACCGGCGTCACCCTGACTGTGACGGGGGGCTCATATGACGGCACTTCGCAGGACACTCAAGGGGCAAATCCCACTATCGGCGATGGCTTTACCATCTTTGATGGCAAGGTTAGCGGGCTTGGCGCGATTTCCTATGATGGCAATTCCCTCGTATTGACCTTTAGCGGGCTTAATCCCGCTAAGACCTATGATCTGAGCTTCTTTGCTCATCGAAACAATTACGCGTGGGATCGGGCCTCACTCGTGACCCTTTCCGGAACGGTGGGGTCGCCAATGAATACGAGTTCGGTCGCGGCGGATAATCCTGATACGGTGACCTATCCAGGTGGGGTCTTGTTTACGGGGCCGACGAGTCTCTCAACCCGGCTTCCGGCGGACAATGACAATGGCTATGTCGCGCGGTGGGGCCAGGTGAATTCGGGTAGCGATGGGATCGTGGTGTTGACCATCAGTTTTGCCGGCACTAGTGGCAATGAAGGGCTTGGTAAGTATGGCAGCGCAGTCCGGCTGACTGAGTCTTCTTCTAGTTCTGTTGGGCATGATTTGGATGGGGATGGCAAGGCCGACCTAGTCTGGCGACATACGAATGGTAGTGCTGCGGTATGGTTGTTGAATGGAAAGGAAGTGCCCTTCTCCATGGACTCACTGGGCGGTGTGTCCTCAGCCTGGCAGGTCGCAGGAGTCGGTGATACGGATGCAGATGGCAACGCGGATAT
>CABVRQ010000002.1:81655-91964 GCA_902500695.1 uncultured Nitrospira sp.
CAGCCTGGCAGGTCGCAGGAGTCGGTGATACGGATGCAGATGGCAACGCGGATATTATCTGGCGCAATACCACGAGCGGTGCGGTGGCCGTGTGGCTGATGAACGGGGCGACCAGGCTTGACGTAGGCTTTCCCGGTAATGCGTCGACGGCGTGGGAAATTCAGGGAGTCGGGGATTTGAATGGTGACAACAAGGCCGACCTGGTCTGGCGACATACGAATGGTAGTGCTGCGGTATGGTTGTTGAATGGAAAGGAAGTGCCCTTCTCCATGGACTCACTGGGCGGTGTGTCCTCAGCCTGGCAGGTCGCAGGAGTCGGTGATACGGATGCAGATGGCAACGCGGATATCATCTGGCGTAATACCACGAGCGGCGCGGTGGCCGTGTGGCTAATGAACGGGGCGACCAGGACTGACGTTGGCTTCCCCGGCACCGCGTCGACGGCGTGGGAAATTCAAAATTAGGTTGAATCACCTGTTGAATAGAGGATTCTTCCATATGTGGCCCCTGTTTCTTTCAGAAACGGGGGTCACGTCGGTGGCTCAGGCTTTTATAGAACTCTTCAGTAGGTCTAGCAGGAGGGGAATTTCATCTGAGAGCTGGGGGGCATGGCGGGGTAATGAGGATAAGATTTATAACCTCTCCCGACATTGCCCCCCACTTGCATGTTGCCAGGTACTTATTGAGAAATCCCAACAGGCTTCTGTTTGGTATGAAAAAACGAAGAGAAAAATTTGTTGGAATATTACATTCTATTGTCATAAACGCATCCAAGTTGGCCCTGTTGGGACTTATAAAATTTTTCGGGCATTTTGTGCATTGGACATGGCTGTTTCACCTTGCAGATGATCCAGATGATGGGTCATCTTATTTCTCTAATTGATGTTATTCTGGCATGAAATATGCTCAATCTTGAATGTTTTTGATAATTTTATTGAGGTATTTTATAGCCCAGATTAATTGGGTATATGCATAGCCTAGAGTATGAACTAAAATTTAAAACTCTGCCTTTTTTAGGATTTACTCAGGTCTTCTCCTACTTGCCCTTGAGGCAAAAGGAATCATCCGGTGACTCGAAAAGGGATGAAAGACCCAATATGGTGGTCTGTGAAAATCAAGTGCGTAATAGCATATGGTGTAGGTGCCTTGAATTCACTATCTCAATACCAGTTCGGTTGTAAGGAGAGATTCTCGATTCACGAGAAGACTCCATTAACAGAAAGGCTCCCTTCTCATTTTACTCTAGTTGATCTGAAGTTGGCCTTTTTCCCACAACCCGTAGGATTTTAAATTATGAAGAAAATCGATCTGGTGATCTTGGGCTGTGCGTTAGTGGTGCTGATGGCTTCTGTGACGCCAGCTGCGGCGGCTGTGGTGCGGCAACCCTACTTGCAGCTTGTCACTCCCACCTCCATCACGGTGGTGTGGCGCACTGACTTGAGTTCGGCGGACAATAGCCAAGTAAAATACGGCACGGCGGCCGGCTCTCTGACCCAAACGGCGACCGGCACGGCGGTCACACGGTCCGGGCTCAACGTCAAAGATCACCTTGTCACAATTACGGGCCTGACTGCTGCCACTAAATATTTCTATAACGTGGGCACGGTGAGCAACGGTGTGCAGGTTTCTGGTACCACTCAGCATTTTTTTGTGACGGCGCCCCTGGTTGGTTCGGCCACCCCCGTGCGGGCGTGGGTGCTGGGCGACTCCGGCGGCGGCGCGGTCAGCCAACGGAATGTACGGGATACGATGCTGGCAGAAACCGCGCTGAATCCTCCTGCTCCAAACCTTATCCTGCATATGGGGGACATCGCGTATGAAAGCGGCACCGACGCGGAATTTACCAGCAAGCATTTTGCGGTCTATCAAGATATTCTCCGTCAGACGCCCCTTTGGCCGACGCTGGGCAACCATGAAGCCCTGTCGGTCACCACCTCCCTGGGCATTGGACCCTACTACGAAGCCCATGTGCTGCCGACCAGCGGCCAAGCGGGGGGGGTGGCCTCCGGTACCGAGGCCTACTATGCCTTTGATTACGCCAATGTGCATTTCATTGTGCTCGATTCAATGGATAGTAACCGCGCCACGGGTTCGCCGATGGTGACCTGGTTACAAAATGATCTGGCTTCCACCGGGCAAGAGTGGGTGATCGCCTTCTGGCATCATCCGCCTTATTCGAAAGGCCACAACTCGGACGATTTCAACGACTCCGGGGGACGATTGGTCGATATGCGGGAGACGATTCTCCCCATTTTGGAAGCTGGTGGTGTTGATTTGGTCCTTGGGGGACATTCCCATACCTATGAGCGGTCCTACCTCCTGGATGGCGCCTACGGCTATGGCACGGCGCCGAACTTCGCCACACCATCCTTCAATACACTTCTGGCCGACGGCCATATTCTGAATGCGGGCAATGGGAATCCCTCTGGCACGGGAGCGTATCAAAAAAGTGCCGGGGGTGTTTCGCACGACGGGACGGTCTATGTCGTCGCTGGCCACGGTGGCCATGATCTTGGTTCCACTCATCCCCTGCATCCGGTCATGCCGGTGCTGGATGTGGCCTATGGCTCGGTGCTCCTGGATATCACGGGCAGCAGCCTCACCCTACGAAATGTGCGGGCCGGAGGCGCCATCACCGATACCATGGGCATCGTCAAAAATTCCACCGGTCCGACTGGTCTAATTGCCTCTCCGGATTTTAATAAAGATGGCAAATCGGATATTGTTTGGCGGAATACCAGTACCGGGGCTTCGGCCGTTTGGCTTATGAATGGTGTTAATATTGCCTCTACCGGATTTCCAGGCGGAACGTCTTTGACCTGGCAAATCGCGGGAGGCGGCGATCTTAATGGAGACGGGAAGTCGGACCTCGTCTGGCGAAATACGAACAGTGGCGCCGTGTCGGTGTGGTTCATGAACGGGACAACTGTTACGTCGACGGGTTTTCCGCCCGGTGCACCATTAGTGTGGCAGATCGCGGGCGTGGGAGATCTCAATGGCGATGGGAAGGCGGACCTCGTCTGGCGAAATACGAGCAGTGGCGCCGTGTCGGTGTGGTTCATGAACGGGACAACTGTCACATCGACCGGCTTTCCAGGTAGTGTCTCCTTGGATTGGGTAATTCGACAGGTAGGCGACCTCAATGGCGATGGGAAAGCAGACCTCGTCTGGCGTAAAAATAGCACAGGGGCCGTGGCGGTATGGCTGATGAATGGGGCGACTATTACGTCGTCGGGTTTCCCCCCAGGTGGATCCTTAGCATGGCAGATTGCGGGTGTGGGAGACGTGAATGGGAATGGCACGGACGACATTGTTTGGCGCCATGCGAGCTCAGGCGCTGTGGCGGTGTGGTTCATGAATGGGGCGACTATCACATCAACCGGCTTTCCGGGTAGTGTCTCGTTGAATTGGGTGATTCGGCAGGTGGGCGATCTCAATGGTGATGGGAAGGCAGACTTCGTCTGGCATAATACGGGTAGTGGCACAGTAGCGGTATGGTTAATGAATGGGGCGACTATAACCTCAACAGGCTACCCCGCTGCTACGTCCCTAGATTGGCAAATTCAATAGCCGGAGCGTTGGGGATTTCCTTCCCTTCGAAGGCTTTTCTTGTTTGCGGAAGTGAATTTATTTCCCTAACTGAGGTCTTCCCAAAAAGGACACCACTTTAACACGAGAATAGAATGGCGACTTTGGTGGTCCAATACGCAAGGAGGAGACCCATGAAGCGCTCAACATCCTCGGAGGAGCAGGTCATCTATGCTTTCGCCAAAGCGAAGCCGGCACCCCCGTGGATGACCTTTGTCGCCAACTGGGCGTGAGTGAGGCTACGTTCTATGTGTGGAAGAAAAAGTACGCCCATCTCGTGATGAGTGAACTGCATCGCCTCCGGCAGTTTGAGGATGAAAACAGTCGATTAACCCAGTTTGGTCGCTCCTCCTGGTATCGCGGATTTGTGGGAAGGATCAAGCGGCGTTGCGCATCCGGATTGGTGATTGAGCTCATGACCGCCTAAGGTTTTGCTATCTGGGGATCTGGGTCCTCTTGCGTCGCGGAGGCTGGATCGTGAATTAGAAGCGGGTCCGACGCCTCTATCAACTGGAAGGGTTACAATTGCGGATGCGGGTCCGGAGACGAAAGAATATCGCGTTGCATCATGGTCCCGCTCCTACTTTCGTGGGACCGACCGAGCGTTGGAGCATGGATGTCATGGATGATACCCTGGCGGATGGACAGCCGTTTCTGATTCACACCGTCGTCGATAACTGGAGGAACTACAGTCCGGTGTTAGAGGCTGGTTTTCGGATGTCGGAAACTATTGTGGTCTAAGCCTTAGAGCAAGCGTTGAAAAGAAAACTTGGATCCCGGTCGATAACAGGGGGTCATGGCACAGAATTCCAATCCAGGACGCTGGCAAATTTCTGGCCTATTGGGGTGAAATGCAGCTCGGCTTTATCCGGCCTGGCAAACCAATGGGAAATGCCTTTATTGAATCATTTAATGAGCGCTTGCAAGACGAGAGATTGAATGTCCATCAGTTCCCTTCGCTCCGATGCCGCCCGAGCCATCATCTAAACGTGGCGGCAAGATTAAAATTAGCGCCTACCGCATAGCCCACTCTGGCACCTGGCATCGAATGAGTTTCTGCGGAAATGTCAGATCAATCAGACGGCCGAAGCCGCCCTCTGTATTGGTTAAAAACTGTTCCGAAAGGAGGACAACGTCAACATTCATGGTTGCGGGAGTTGGAGTAGTCCTCCACAAGACACCCGGTGCCGATCTCGTTCCTTGGTATTCTTGTGGTGATGCTTGAATGGTTTCTTTACGAAGGTGGGCCCTAGGGTTGGATGATGACGGAATACATGCTCCCGGTCCCACCGCTGGCATTGCCCCCGAGGGTAATGGTTCCGGCTGGGAAGGACCGAGTAAACAGGCGGAGGGTGGTATCCGAGGTCACCAGATTCGCGCCGGTATCAGTAAAGGTGCTCAACCAGGAAGGTTTCGGAGTGAGCCGCACGTCATGAGCGACCGATACGGAGACGGGTTGATTGACCGTAAAACTGAGAAAGGCGGCATTGGTAGCCGCTTTATCATTGTTGGCGGTTCGGATATACGCGGCGCCCTGCACGCTGGAGGGGACGGTGGTAAACGTATAGGCGCGGTCAATATAGACGGTGCCTCCAGCTTGGAGGCCTGAGGCGGGCATCACGTACGGTTGCCCACTGGCGACGGTCAGGTTTGTGATGGTTAATGCGGGGGGGGGCGGTGTGCCAGACACGGTCACCTGGACGGTAGCCGGAGAAGGATCGGCCAGCCCTGAGGCATCGGTAACCGTATAGGTCACCATAAATACCCCGGCACTGGGAAACACCACGGCCCCTGGATCTTCTACTGTGCGATCAGCAATCCCGGAACCCAAGCCAAAGGTCCACCGATGGGTGAACGGCGTATTACCGTCTGGATCCATGGCGGTACCGGTGAAGGTCACGGCCTGGCCTACCTGGATGGTCTGAGGTCCACTTGGTGCGTTGATGACTCCATTGGGGGCTTGGTTAACTGGTCCCCCTCCGTTGCCGGACTCTATCAGCCGGATTGCACTACCATACTTACCCGTGTATTGGCTGGCGATGTTCCCATCAAAACTAATGGTGAGGACGATCCTCCCATCGCTGCCGGGCTCAATGTTGCTAAATCGGGCCACGTAGCCCTTATCATTGTCTGCCGGTAGCCGAGTCGAGGTATCTGCCGGCCCGGAAAAGATCACCCCGCCGACCTCACTGGGATTATCGGTGGCGGCCGAACTCGTATTAGTAAATGCGTCCTGTCCGGAAAGAGTCACGAGAGAGGCCCGATCCCAACTGTAAAAGTCTCGATGGGCAAAGAAGGCCAAATCGTACGTCTTGCTCGGATTCAGTCCATTAAAGGTCAACAGGAGCGAGTTAGCGTCTTGATTGACGTAGGAGATGACGCCAAGAGTACTGATTTTTCCATTAAAGATGGTAAAGGCGTCTCCCATGGTCGGAGCTGCACCTTGAGTGGCTTGGCCACTGCCGATAAATTCGCCGCCCGTCACGGTCAGGGTCACCCCAGTATCGAGGCCGGTGGTGAAATTTTTGAGCATGCCGTTGCTGGGTAAGCCTGAGCCTCCGACGGGAGAGGTAAACTTCGTGATATTCGTTTCGAGTTGCCCTGCTCCCCAAGCCAGATCATTGTAGGCGGTAAAACCTGTTCCTGGTGTCTGGACCGTCACTTGAACAGTCGCGGGGGTGGGGTCGGTTAACCCCAGGGCATCGGTAACCGTATAGGTCACCGGAAACACCCCGGCAGTCGTAAAGGTCACCGGCCCAGGATCCTCCACCGTGGTATTGGGAATTCCAGAACCGGCCCCAAAGGTCCATTGATGAGTAAGAGGTAGGTTCGGCTCAGGGTCAGTGCCCGTTCCAGTAAAGGTAACCGTCTGGCCCACCTGAATGGTCTGCGCTCCACTGGGGGTGTTGATGACCCCATTAGGGGCTTGGTTAACCGGTCCTCCTCCGCCCTGGGGTTGGATGATGACGGAATACATGCTCCCGGTCCCACCGCTGGCATTGCCCCCGAGGGTAATGGTTCCGGCTGGGAAGGACCGAGTAAACAGGCGGAGGGTGGTATCCGAGGTCACCAGATTCGCGCCGGTATCAGTAAAGGTGCTCAACCAGGAAGGTTTCGGAGTGAGCCGCACGTCATGAGCGACCGATACGGAGACGGGTTGATTGACCGTAAAACTGAGAAAGGCGGCATTGGTAGCCGCTTTATCATTGTTGGCGGTTCGGATATACGCGGCGCCCTGCACGCTGGAGGGGACGGTGGTAAACGTATAGGCGCGGTCAATATAGACGGTGCCTCCAGCTTGGAGGCCTGAGGCGGGCATCACGTACGGTTGCCCACTGGCGACGGTCAGGTTTGTGATGGTTAATGCGGGGGGGGGCGGCAGACCTTTCTGAATAGCCATTGTATCGGTGATGGCACCTCCTGCCCGCACATTTCGTAGAGTGAGGCTGGTGCCCGTGATGTCCAAGAGCACCGAGCCATAGGCTACGTCCAACACCGCCATGACCGGATGCACGGTATGATTGGAACCAAGACCATGGCCGCCGTGGCCGGCGACGACATAGACCGTCCCGTCGTGCGAAACTCCTCCGGCACTTTTTTGATATGCTCCCGTGCCCGAGGGTTGGCCATTTCCCGCATCGAGAATATGGCCGTCGGCCTGTAGAGTGCTAAGCGGTGGCGTGGCAAAGTTGGGTGAGCCGCCATAACCGTAAGCCCCATCCAGGAGGTAGGATCGCTCATAGGCATGAGAGTGCCCAGAAATGACCAAATCCACTCCGCCGGCCTCTAGAATCGGGAGAATCGTTTCCCGCATGTCGACCATGCGCCCCCCGGAGTCGGCGGCATTATCCGAGTCGTGCCCTTTCGAGTAGGGCGGATGATGCCAGAAGGCGATCACCCACTCTTGCCCGGTGGAAGCCAGATCATTTTGCAACCAGGTCACCATCGGCGAACCTGGGCCGCGGTTACTATCCATTGAATCGAGTACAATAAAATGCACATTCGCGTAATCAAAGGCGTAGTAGGCCTCGGTGCCGGAGGCCACCCCCCCCGCTTGGGCACTGGTCGGGAGAACATGGGCTTCATAGTAAGGGCCAATGCCTAGGGCAGTCGTGACCGACAGGGCCTCATGGTTGCCCAGCGTCGGCCAAAGGGGCGTCTGGCGGAGAATATCTTGATAGACCGCAAAATGATTGGTGGTAAATTCCGCGTCGGTGCCGCTTTCGTACGCGATGTCCCCCATGTGCAAGATCAAGTTGGGAGCTGGAGGATTCAGTGCGGTTTCGGTCAGCATCGTATCCCGCACATTCCGTTGGTTAACCCCGGCGTCGCCGGAATCGCCCAGCACCCATGCCCTCACGGGGGTGGCCGAACCAACGGGGGGCGCCGTCACAAAAAAATGATTGGCCGTGCCACCCCCTTGTATCCCGTCGGTCGTGGTGCCGACGTTGTAGAAATATTTAGTGGCAGCAGTCAGGCCCGTAATTGTGACAAGGTGATCTTTGACGTTGAGCCCGGACCGTGTGACCGCCGTGCCGGTCGCCGTTTGGGTCAGAGAGCCGGCCGCCGTGCCGTATTTTACTTGGCTATTGTCCGCCGAATTCAGGTCAGTGCGCCACACCACCGTGATGGAGGTGGGAGTGGCAAGCTGCAGGTAGGGTTGCCGCACCACAGCCGCCGCGGCTGGCGTCACAGAACCCACCAGCACCACTAGCGCACAGCCCAGCGCCACCATAACCCATTCTGATTTATTTGAATATTCCAAGTGCTCTATTCTTCGTATAGGGGCTGTTGGCTAGAATTTATTGGCTCTCTAATTTTCTTAAGAGGTCATCGGCCTCGGGAAAGTGCGGAGTCTTTTGAATAGCCACACGGAGGTCATTTTTGGCTTCTTCCATGCGACCCATAGCTTGATAAACTTCCGCGCGGGCAAGCAATTGCATGGCTGTCTGGCGTTTCCCCAACACACGATTGGCCTCAGCTAATGCCTGTTCATATGCGAGGCTGGCGGCGTCTGATCGACCCATATTACCGAGAATTTCTGCCCGTTTGAGGTGCCAGGATGTTTTTACTGACGAGCCAGCTATTTCTTTGTCTACCAAGGCCAGAGCTTCACTGTATTGTTTTTGAACCATCCGTACACGGATGAGGCCTTTTTTTAGTAGGATGGCATCTCCAAGCTTGGCAAGACCATCCTGATATCCTTCCGCCGCATCCTCAACCTTTCCCAAGGATTCCTGGAGTTTCCCCCGAACAAGGTATAGTTCAATAGTGGGTTGCAACTGAATGGCTGACGTAAAGTCGGTGATGGCCAGTTCAGCTTGACCGTTTCGTGCATGAATGCTTGCGCGTTCGGCCAAGGCAAAGACCCGTTTCGGGTCTGACTCCTCCTGAAGAAAATAATCTAAGGCGCTCTGGGCTTCCTTGTCCCGGCCCATGGCAGAGAGAGTCAGTGCGCGTTGTAATACGACAGTTCGGTTCTCGCGGTTCAGCAGTAAAGCCCGTTCTAAATCAAGCAATGATTCGATGTATTTCTCATTGGACCGATAAACTTGCCCACGCCGGACCAATAGATCCACATTATCTGGATCTTTGATCAATTTCTCGTTGATTTCTTGAATTTCCGGATCAAGTCCAGAATGGGCAGTGGCCAGATGGACAAAGCTAAGAGATCCGAGTGCCAGTGCCAAGCAGGCCATTACCACGACCCAAGGTCTTCGTCGAGACCTGACTGGCTGGAACACTTGTATCGAAACAGGCATGAGTCTTACCTGACTTTTATTAGGAACTGGGGTTATTTTGTTCATCTGTGGACCTCCTCCTAAGGGTTTATCGCTCCACCGTAGGTTTCTTCGAATAGGAAATGTTGGGAATTTGGGTTTTTTGGCAGGCGATGAAATTTTCATGGATTTGAGGAGTCTCTTTGCAAGAATAATAGCCTATTCGATCAAGGCAGGCATCTTGTGGATAGCTTATTATAAAATTATGAAAGAAGCCAAGCTTGGGAAGTATTCATGCTCTGGAATAAGTAATTGATGCGCAATGCCTTTATTTCACTATTTTGTTGACCTGTGCCAGGATGAACGCCGGGTTCACTGTTGCAATCGACGTGGCGTTTTGGCAATCGCCAGATGTTGTTGTCTTCAATCGGATGATAATGTCTGGCCTATCTGCCATTCTACACCTATTCCACCGCAACTGGGATGGTCGGAAGGGCCTATGTCATCTCAGTGCCATATAGGAAGTGACCAAATATTTGGAAGTTTTCACTGTCGAGTGTATCAGTGAACGGCTTCTGAATCCGGTTTAGAAAGTGCTGGTAAAAGATTTTTTTCCTTGCGGTAAGGGAGGCCTATTTCGACAACCTTCGGAATATGTCAATTGACCGAGTCGTGGAACTCCTGAAAAGTTACGCTTTGAGATCACCTAATCCAAGGCTCGACAACCTATTAACAACGATTTAGTGGTGGTCCGAAAGATCCTCGGTTACATTAGAATCACGTAGCGGGTACATTAAGGGTAATGTCGGCAGGGAGGTCTATCGCTGCTTATCCTGGAATCAACCTCCATTGGCCTAGTTCCTTCCCTGATGTGTTTGTTTAACAGGAAGGGAAGAGAGGGCAAGCACTATCCCCCTGCACGTCCATCAGATAGGGCGAGCAGTGCCCCCGCCGCTCAAACGCCATGTAGATCCGACAGACAGCGGTAATCATATCCTGCG
>CABVRQ010000002.1:92064-116075 GCA_902500695.1 uncultured Nitrospira sp.
TCTATAAGCGAACCACATAGCAGCTTTTTTCCTTGGACCAAGCCCACCAGTCTCAGGTGGGAATTGTTAAAGGTCTCAGGTAGGCGACTGCTTGTTAGAAACCCCGCAAAGGAAAGCCACGCGGAGAGTTTCTGCTTTTGTTTCATGGATTCTCTCCTGGACACATATCGCCAGGAGTTTGCCTTAGATCTTGGGTAGGATTCGATTTTTCACAGCCACGGCACATACATCGACGAACTACAGGCTGGGGCTTTATGTTCTCTTGAAATTATCCACTCCAATACTCTCGAGAGCTGAAACAATTAAAATTTCTGGGCGATTGTCTATTGAAGCAGAATACTGCCTATTGAGGTCCAAGGATCAATCTCGGATGATAAATACATTCCGTGTTGTTTTATGAAAGGTCAACGAAAAAGTCTTGGAGTAAGGCGTTGAGTTAATTGAATTTGCTGGTATGCTCTGATGGAAGGAACAGAAAAAATAATGTCGGTCTCGCAGTGGTATCTCATTCATAGTAAGGCCCGTCAGGAAGACGTGGCGGAGGTAAACCTACGATTGTTGGGTGTTGAAATCTTCTGTCCACGTTTAAGGAAATTGAAACCAACTCGAAGTAAAGCTCAAAGTGAGGGAGAGGTATTATTCCCTGGATATTTTTTTGTAAAAATTGATATGAAGACGGGATACCGGAAAGTGACTTATGCTCATGGGGTTTTGAGGGTCGTCAAGTTTGGCGCGGAACCAGCAGTCGTGGAAGAAGCAATCATTGACTCAATTAGGCAAAGAGTTCACAATGGATTTGTTATCCTACCCCCTTCGACTTCCTTTGAATCTGGGCAAATAGTTCGTATTCATAAAGGGCCTTTTCATGGCTTTGAGGCAATTTTTGAACAAGAACTTAATGGGACGCAACGAGTCGCCCTTCTTATGAAAACCGTGGCATTTCAAGGTCGTCTGGTCCTTGATCGCGATTGCGTGGAGTTGTAATGAAAATTGCCTTGGCCCATTTGGCCGTTGCTAAAGGCGTCGAAATATGGCCTATATAACCCTAACCAATAAGACTCTGTTAATATGTATTTATACTCATATGCTTTTATTCTTTTCACTTCATGTTTGATTAATTAAGTAAGTATGAAATGCTAATGTATTACGATGGAAACTTATAAATATTAAGGAACAAGCAGCCATTTCATGGCATGGTTCATCGATCAGTTTCAGATATGGAATAAGGGATGGTCGTGTCTTGTCTTCTCTCAAATTCCAGTTTGTCTTCGATTTTTTTGCGGTCTAAGTAATTTCGGTATTCGTTTGAGCGGGAAAACTTGAAAGCAAGGTGATTAACTCAGTTAGCTGGGTATGGCGGCAGCTCGCCTATTTTGGCACAGGGATTGTCCTGCCATACCCAAGTCAAACCGTGAAGTGGTTATTAAGGATGACCTATTTTATGATTTATTCCCCTGTAGTGCCCTCCGTCCAAGAAATACAGAAATTATTCTCCCCTGATTGAATTTTACTTTTTAAATGGTGAAGACGTCATAGACATAGTTCTTAAGTTCGATTCTGTCAGTGTTTTAGGGTTTAACAACTTTTCTCGAAACTGCTGTAGGCAAATAAATGGTAACCTCAGACTTTCTGGTCATTGGTGGTGGAATTATTGGCATTAATATCGCCCGACAACTGAAACGGCGGTTTTCCGATGCGACGGTGATTGTTATTGAAAAAGAAGATCACTGTGGCGCTCATGCCAGTGGTCGGAATAGCGGGGTATTGCACGCCGGTTTTTATTATTCCCCGGAAAGTCTGAAGGCCAAATTTACACGCATTGGGAATAAACGGCTAACGGAATACTGTGAATCCAAGCAGATTCCGATGAATAGGTGTGGAAAGCTTGTTGTTGCCAAAGATTGTAGCGAGCACCCAGCTCTTGACGAACTTCTCAGGCGGGGAAAAGTAAACGATATTGATATACAAGCCATTACCGAGGAGGAAGCCAAATCGATTGAGCCTCGTGTGAAAACTTGCCAGCGAGCTTTGTTTTCTCCAACAACATCAACGGTTGATCCAACTCAAGTTTTGCAATCAATGACAAGCGATGCCATTGATGAAGGGGTACAAGTTCGTTGCGGAGTTCAGTATCTCAAGAAAACGCAGGACGGAATTTTTACGTCGGGGGGTGCCTTTAATGTAGGGTATCTCATTAATGCGGCCGGTCTTTATGCAGACAAAATTGCCAAGGATTTCGGTTTTTCGGAGAATTATAAAATTCTGCCATTTAAAGGACTCTACCTCTACTCGGATGAGCCAAGGGGAGCCATCCGAACTAATATTTATCCGGTCCCAGATTTGCGGAATCCGTTTCTCGGAGTTCACGTCACAGTCACCTCGGAGGGAAAAGCGAAGATTGGACCAACGGCGATTCCCGCCTTTTGGCGTGAACAATATTCCGGAATTGAAAACTTTAGCCTTCAAGAGTTTATGGACCTCACCCTGAGGCAAATGCATCTTATTGGATTTTCTAATTTTGATTTTAAGAAATTGGCTTTACAAGAGTTAAGGAAATATTCCCGCAGTCATCTAGTCACTTTGGCTTCCGCCTTATTAGATGGGGTTCAGCCAGAGCACTATACGTCTTGGGGAAGGCCAGGTATAAGAGCACAATTGGTCAACATGAAGGAGAAGAGCCTCCAAATGGATTTTGTTCTTGAAGGAGATGACCAATCCATGCATATTTTAAATGCGGTCTCTCCTGGGTTTACATGCTCAATCCCTTTTTCAGAATATGTCTGTGAGAGAATTCGGCCGAAATGAAAAACTTGATTTAGCTTAGGTTCGATTGGGCCATCAAGGGGCATCAATGTGCGTGGGGAAAACACTGAGTTCGAATGCGGGTTGGTAGATGAGAACTCCTGCCTAAAGTCATGGCTTAATGGCCCGCTGCTAAAAACCCCAGTCGAAGGGCTGGTGGATATAGTGAAAAACTTTCTGACCGAATCAGATCCGTGGTCATCAACGAATTAGCTTGTCACATACGGAATGGTAGGCCATCGGTGCTAGGCTGTTGGTAGTTTTCCTTTTAGCACCTGGGTGTATCCTTGGCGGGGTATTATAATTGACGAGCAAATCAGAAAAGGGAAAAATTATGAAAGCCGTTATTCTAGCTGGTGGATTGGGAACTCGATTTTCTGAGGAAACGGCCTTAAGACCAAAGCCAATGATAGAGATCGGAGGTAAACCGATTCTTTGGCATATCATGAAAGTGTATGCAGCTTACAATATCACTGAGTTCATCGTGGCTTTAGGGTACAAGGCGGAGGTCATCAAGGAGTATTTTTTGAACTTCTATGCTATCAATAATGATCTCACAATTGATTTAGCGAATGGTAAGACGACGATACATGATGGAAAACAGCCAAACTGGAAAATCCATCTGGTGGATACTGGAATGCATACACAAACTGGTGGGAGGCTCAAGCGCCTTAAAAAGTGGTTGGGTGATGATGAAACTTTTTTGTTCACGTATGGCGATGGGGTGGCGGATCTCGATATTGACTCAGTGATTAAATTCCATCATTCACATGGGAAACTGGCAACCGTGACGACCGTACGTTCACCTGCCCGGTTTGGGCGAATCGGGTTTGAAGGAGACAGGATTTGTAACTTTCATGAAAAACCTGAATCGGGGGAAGGATGGATAAATGGTGGGTTTTTTGTCTTAAATGGTAAGGCGATTGATTATATCAGTGATGATGAAACATCCTGGGAGAAAGAGCCGTTGGAAAGTCTGACCAAGGATGCGCAAATGATGGGATATCGGCATTATGGCTTTTGGTCCTGCATGGATACGTTGAAAGAAAAAAATTATTTGGAAGAACTCTGGGAAACAAAAAATGCACCATGGAAAATATGGACAGATTAGATTGTTGTCCTGCTGATGTTTAGGAATGTGAGATTCTGACAATTGTGAAATGATATGGCGGTGTCGTTTTTTCTTTGGCCCGCACGCGGGGATTCCGAAATATTCCATAAATTCCATGTCAACGGCAGGCACCTTCATTTCTCGTTAAGAAACGGGGATAGGACTATATTTTGAACCACAATGGGGGATCTCGTGAAAATATTAATTACAGGTAATTTGGGCTACGTCGGCCCTGCGGTAATTCAGCGTCTGAGGGGATCTTTTTCGGGTGCGACCCTTATTGGCTTGGATATGGGGTTTTTTGCAAATTGTCTCACGGTTCCTGAGATGGTCAGTAGAGGACAGGTCGATATTCAATATTTCGCCGATGTTCGCAATCCGCCTGAAGAGGTACTCCAAGACGTTGATGCGATTGTCTATTTAGCAGCGATTTCCAATGATCCGATGGGAGCCTTATTTGAAGATGTGACGGCAAATGTGAATCACCATGCTGCTCATGATCTTGCCGTGAAAGCGAAGGCACGTGGTGTGAAGTCGTTTGTTTTTGCATCGTCTTGCAGCGTCTATGGCTTTGCGGAAGGTGCTAGGGATGAAGACTCGCCTTTGAATCCGCTCACGGCCTACGCCAAATCAAAGCTAGGCGCGGAGAAGGAGCTTAGCTGCTTAGCTGATGAACGGTTTGTTGTGACCTGTCTTCGTTTTGCAACCGCATGTGGAATGAGTGAGAGACTTCGCCTGGATTTGGTATTAAATGACTTTGTTGCTAGTGCTTTGGTCAACGGCGAAATTGTCATCTTGAGCGATGGGACCCCTTGGCGTCCCCTTATTCACATTAAGGATATGGCTAAAGCCATTGAATGGGGCATTGGAAGAAATCGTCAAAACGGCGGTGAAGCTCTTTCCATCAATGTCGGGAGCAACCAATGGAATTACCAGGTCAGGCAGTTGGCGGAAGCTGTCGCTCGAGTTATCCCGGGAACTACAATTTCAATTAATGAAGGGGCGCAGCCTGATCGAAGGTCCTATCAAGTGAGCTTTGACCGGTTTATGAAATTGGCGCCAGAATTTCAGCCTTCCATCGATTTGCAAACGGCAATAGTTGATTTAAAGGATGGAATGAAGGCCATAAACTTTCATGACAAAGACTTTCGGAATTCCCAATTGATTCGATTGAATCTCCTTAAGCGCTTAAAAACAGCGAAGCTGATCACTGAAAATCTGGATTGGCTTCCTGGAAGACCAGATCCCATTGTGGTCTAAAATATATCATTCCTCTTCTATGAAACCATGAACTGCAGTTTCGATCAATCTCTCGTGGGACGTTTAAAGGAATTTTCTCAAGAGCCCTTTTATGTTTCAAATGTCCGCATAAATGAAAGAGGTTTTGCTGTGAAGAAACGCGTATGCCGGTTCTGCGACACTCCATTGGGAATTACTTTTTTGGATCTTGGGATGTCACCACTTGCCAATAGCAATCTGACCGAATCTCAATTGAATGCGGTAGAGACGTTTTTCCCTCTGCATGTGTATGTTTGTGAAGCCTGCTTGTTAGTACAACTTGAGGAATGTTCCAGTCCGGATAAAATCTTTTCAGATTATGACTATTTTTCTAGCTTTTCAGATTCCTGGCTCAGGCATGCCCAACAATATTCAGAACAGGTGATTAATCGGTTTGCCTTGAATGCGAGCAGCCAGGTCGTTGAAATCGCCAGTAATGACGGGTACCTTTTGAAGAATTTTTGTAAAAAAGGTATTCCAGTTTTGGGAATCGAACCAGCTCGAAATGTGGCAGAAGTTGCCAGAGAAAATGGTGTCACAACTCTTGTCGAGTTTTTTGGGGAAAAATTGGCTCACAGTCTTACAGATAAAGGGACGCAAGCGGATTTGCTTATTGGCAATAATGTATTGGCGCATGTTCCAGCTTTGAATGATTTCGTTCGAGGCCTGAAAGTATTGTTAAAACCCAAGGGGGTCATCACGCTGGAATTCCCTCATCTGATGCGATTAATGGCGGATACTCAATTCGATACGATCTATCATGAACATTTTTCCTATTTTTCTTTTTTAACGGTTCAAAAGATTTTTGCCAAACATGGGCTGAAGGTGTTTGATGTGGAGGAGCTTTCTACTCATGGAGGGTCTCTCAGAATTTATTGCGGGCACGAGCAGGACTCAACCAAATCCATTCAGCCCCGTGTCCTTGAGCTTCAACAGCGTGAAGAAAAAGATGGTTTTGGGCAGCTAGCGCATTATTTGTCGTTTTCCGGTCGGGTCACCTATGTCAAACGGCAACTACTGTTATTTCTCATTTCTGCAAAGGAAGCAGGGAAAACCATTGCAGCTTACGGAGCACCTGCAAAGGGGAATACCCTGTTGAATTACTGCGGAATTGGAACAGACTTCATTGATTATACTGTTGATCGTAGTCCTCATAAGCAGGGGAAATTTTTGCCGGGAACACATATTCCTATTGATGAACCGGATGCAATTAAGAAAACCAAGCCCGATTACCTATTGATTCTGCCATGGAATCTGAAAGATGAGATTATGGAGCAAATGGCGTTTATCCGGGATTGGGGCGGGGCATTTGTGGTGCCTATACCCGAAGTGGTGGTCTATCCATGATATTCACTGAGGCGCAACTCAAGGGTGCCTTCCTTATTGATCCGGAAAAGATAGAGGACTCACGAGGCTTTTTTGCGCGAACGTGGTGTCAAAGGGATTTTGAGCGACACGGCATCTCCTTCCAGCCCGTCCAGTGCAATGTGTCATATAATAAAAGTAAAGGGGTTCTTCGAGGAATGCATTATCAATCTGCTCCTCATCAAGAAGCCAAGCTCATCTGGTGCATCAAGGGTGGAATTCATGATGTGATCATTGACTTACGTCCATTGTCTCCAACTTTCATGCAACATCTATCAGTCGTCCTCACCGCAGAAAACCGTCGAATGTTGTATATCCCAGAGGGCTTTGCTCATGGATTCCAGACTCTACAAAATGAGTCTGAGATTTTTTACCAAATGTCTGAGTTCTACACTCCTGAATTTGCCAAGGGTGTGAGGTGGAATGACCCTGTATTTGGAATTCAATGGCCAACGGATGAACGCCTCATTTCCGATCGTGACCAGAGCTATTCTGATTTCATCCTCTCAAACGGCTGAAAACCAGAAACATAAAGCGGTATATGATTGAAGAAACTGTGATTCAGATGGGGAAAGAGATGCATCGGTTTATCGCCGATCTGTATCCCATTTGTCGGAGTATAACAGGCAATGGTGTTCGCGAGACGCTTCATCTCATTGGAAAGCATATTCCTGTTGAGATCCATGAAGTTCCGAGCGGGACGAAGGTCTTTGATTGGATCGTACCCAAGGAGTGGAATATTCAAGATGCATACATAAAGAACTCCAGGGGGGAGCGGGTTGTCGATTTTCAAAAATCAAACTTGCATGTTGTCAGTTATAGCCAGCCGGTTCACGCCACAATGACTTTCGAAGAATTGCAACCACACTTGCATTCCTTGCCAGACCAACCAGAGAGGATTCCCTACCGAACGTCTTACTACAAGGAAAGCTGGGGGTTCTGCCTGAGTCACCAGCACTTGATGGGGCTGAAAGATGAGGAATATGAAGTGTGCATTGATTCGACCCTGGAAGAGGGTCACTTAACCTATGGGGAATATTATATAAGAGGGGAATCGGAGGAAGAGATTTTAATCTCGTCTCATATTTGTCATCCATCTCTATGTAATGACAATCTATCCGGCATTGCTCTTTCGACGTTTCTTGCCAAAGCCTTGAGTTCGAAATCGTTGCGATACTCGTATCGATTCCTGTTTATCCCTGGAACGATTGGGTCTATTACTTGGTTGGCGTTGCATGAAGGACAAGTGTCCATGATCAAAGCTGGAATGGTCCTGACCGGAGTGGGCGATTCTGGGGCGGTGACCTACAAAAAAAGTCGACAGGGCAATGCTGAAATTGATCAGGCTTTTAGTCATATTCTCAAAGCTTCTGGAACGGCGCATACCATTATCGATTTTTTTCCTTATGGGTATGATGAAAGGCAATACTGTTCTCCAGGTTTCAATTTACCTGTTGGCTGTTTTATGAGAACGCCACATGGAGAATATCCTGAATATCACACCTCTGGCGACAATCTGACGTTTGTCCAACCGGAATATCTCGAAGAATCATTCACTTGTTGCTTGGGAGTCTTGACCCTTCTTGAAGGGAACAAAACCTTTCTCAGTCAAAACCTTCAGTGTGAACCACAACTGGGAAAAAGAGGTTTGTATCGGGCAATTGGAGGTGAGTCTGAGGGAGCCAAACGAGAGATGGCGATGCTTTGGGTGCTCAATCTATCCGATGGCCATTACTCCCTTTTAGAAATTGCGGATCGGTCAAGCATGCCGTTTCGTATTATCTATGAGGCTGCAACGATTCTCGTTGATCATGGGTTGTTGCAGGAAATTATTGACTGAGCATTCAAAGGGAAAATGACGAAGAATATGCTGAATCCTTTGATCGGCGCTTCCACGAAGACTTGCGAGAGAGAGGTCGTCGGGTTGGTTCCAGCTGGAGGGAAAGCCGAAAGAATTGCGCCGTTACCTTGCAGTAAAGAGTTGTTCCCTCTTGGTTTTCAATTCATGGAAGGAAGTTCTCAGCCTCGCCCGAAGGTGGTGTGCCATTATTTATTGGAGAAGTTTCAATTAGCAGGAATCGCAAAGACGTTTATTGTTCTTCGGAAGGGCAAATGGGATATTCCCGCTTATTTTGGTCATGGTGAATTCGTACACATGCATTTGGGGTATTTGATCATGGGGGAATCCTTTGGTCCTCCATTTACCTTAGATCAAGCGTATCCGTTTGTTCATGATAAGGTGGTAGCTTTCGGATTTCCAGATATTATGATCAGTTCCGGAAACGTGTTTAGTCAATTACTGAAACAGCAAGTAACCTTACAAGCCGATATGGTGCTGGCCGTTTTCCCGGCTCATAATTCCCAACTCATGGATATGGTGGAGATAGATGAGAACGGGAAAATTCACGCCATGTTTTTGAAGCCGGATAAAACTGATTTGCAGCTATGTTGGTTAGGTGGGGTGTGGACGCCAGTGTTTACAGAGTTTATGCATGAATACCTTCAGGACTATCGAAGGAAAAATGCCGTTCAGATTTCAAAAACTGGGAAGCCGGAAGGGGAGGATCTGACCGTTGGAGCTGTGATCCAAGCGGCAATCCAGAAAGGTTTACAGGTGTATGGGGTGGTTTTTCCAGAAGGGAAATATATTGATATTGGTACATCAGAAAACCTTGTGAAATCTGTGGAAATGCATGGGTGTCAGTTTCACTGATTTTTACTCACTGCAATAAATTTCATCTATTTAATTCCAACCTATAAATTTCTTGGATTTACCGTGTCATGAGCAGTTGAATGCCTTCAGGGTTGAAGGGGAATGATTGTATCTTGGCCCCTTCGAAGAATTTTCATGGAGTAGTGGTGTGTGATTTTTCCCTTGTGGCCGTTGAGAATTTCATGCGAACAAACTCACTGTACTTCGGGCGATCGTCTTTTTATGAACATCTCGGATACTACTAGGGGGCAAGGGCGAAATAGACGCTCTTGACAATGCCGATTATGACCTCATTGTCAGATGTCAAAGTGTTGATCACTGGTGCAAGCGGATTTTTGGGAACCCATTTGATCCAGCGATTATGCCCGATTAGTGGGGAAGTCCACGCGACTTCCCGTACCCAGCGACCCAATGTCAAAGGCGGACCTCTCTGGTGGCAAGCGGATTTGGAGAATCTGGGAGCGGTTCGCAGTCTGCTGGCAAACGTCAAGCCAGATATTATTTTCCATATGTCGGGGTTGGCTTCAGCTATTCAATCTGTGGAATTCGTGTTGCCTACATTTCATAGCCTGCTCACCAGCACCGTAAACCTGCTAACGGTTGCGACGGAAGCTGGCTGTCAGCGGGTCGTATTGGCAGGGTCCCTTAATGAGCCCCAATCCAAGGATCCCGAGATTATTCCGAGTTCACCTTATGCGGCGGCCAAGTGGGCGGGTAGTGCGTATGGACGCATGTTCCATGCACTCTATGGGACTCCTTTGGTGATTGTCCGAACTTTTATGACCTATGGGCCAGGACAAGATTCTCGGAAGTTAATTCCCTCTGTTGTACTCTCTCTCCTGAAAAACGAATCTCCAAAGCTTTCCAGTGGCGAATGGAACGCCGACTGGATTTTCATTGATGACGTCATCGACGGATTTCTTGCTGCGGCTCAGATGCCAGAGATTGAGGGGGTCACGCTTGACTTAGGCATGGGAACCCTTGTGACTGTTCGTGAGTTGGTAGAAAAGGTTGCCAGGTATGTGGGGTCGTCTTCGCAACCTCTATTTGGGGCATTGCCGGATCGAGTATTGGAACCAGCACGAAAGGCCGAAGTAATGATGACATTTGAGAAGCTTGGGTGGAAACCGAAGGTTTCGCTTGAAAGTGGTCTCCAGCAAACCGTGGAATGGTACAGAGCACAGTTTTCTTCCTCTTCAATGTCCCCGCAATTAAGATGACCAGTCTGCTGACTGGGACATGCGTCATGATGGGGATCGTAGCCTTCCTGGATTCCTAATTTGATAGCCATTGCCGGAACGCAAGTGCCTTTTTGGCAAAGTCTTTAAATTTCATTTTCATGAGATGGTAATTGTTGATGAGCATTGTTCGTAGGCTTGGCGCAAAAGTGCTTCGCTTGGTTCATGGAGCACTTGGGAACGTGCTGGAGAGATTGAGCCTGCCTATTCAAAATCAGGTGATAACACTTAAGCCGGATGGCCCTGTTCGGGGGCATGTGCTTCTTTCTTACAGAATTGAATTCTTTCTGAACAAATCCAATCAACCGGTTAATTCCTACCACCCAAGTTGGGTTATTACTCAGCGAATGGCGAAGGAATTTTTGGACTTCGGTTTTGCTGTTGATATTATTGCCAATACGAATGCGACCTTTTCCCCTAAAAAGGATTATTCCTTTTTTATTGATACCAGGATGAATTTTGAACGGCTTGCGCCAAGGCTCAATAAAGATTGTGTCAAAATATTGCATGTCACGACAGCTCATCCGTATTTTCATAATGCGGCAGAGGCCAACCGGTTGATGGCTTTACAAGAAAGGAAACATGTGACCGTGCGGTCTCGGAGGAATATGCCACTGAAATACGCTGTGGCAGTTGAATATGCCGATTGTCTCACCGTTCCCTCTGACTTTTGTATGCAAACGTTCCGGTATGCCAACAAACCCTTTTATGTTGTCCCCAATCCGGCCGAGTTTGTGTATCCTTGGACCGAAGGGAAAATTGTTGAATCCTGTCGATCACGATTTTTGTGGCTGGGGAGTGAGGGAATGGTTCATAAAGGTTTGGATTTAGTGTTAGAAGCATTCTCGGGAATGCCGGAGTACCATCTCACGGTTTGTGGTCCGGTAGCGAACGAGAAGGATTTTGAGCGAGTATATGATCAAGAGCTGTATCACACGCCTAATATTCACACCTTCGGATGGATTGATATTGGTAGTCAGGAGTTTGTGGATTTAGCGTCCAGGTGTATTGGGTTTGTCTATCCATCATGTTCCGAAGGTAGCGCGGGAGCAGTCATAACGTGTTTGCATGCAGGTCTTATCCCTATTATCAGCCGCGAATCCGGTGTGGATGTAGGTAAGGACGAGGGTATAGTGCTGGATGATTGTTCCATTGAGGCCATCCAGGGGGCTGTGCGGCAAATGGCAACCGCTTCAACTGAAGAACTCAAACAAAGGTCCCGGAATGCATGGGAATTTGCCAGAGCGAATCACACGATGGAAAATTTCCAAAATCAGTATAAAAAAATGGTAGAGAAAATCATTGCGGATTATCAAAAGTAAATAAGTGGCCCCGGTCTTAGGCGAAATGGCCTGGGTAACTGCTGGAGTGATTTGGTGCCGCCGACTGAAATGGGTATTGCTGACTCTTTTGCCACAAATGTGCGAATGGTAAGTGTGATCTTTGGAAGCATTTCTCCATTTTGTTGGATGGGTGATTTATCCAGGTCGAGGCTGTTCATGAAATTCCTAATCATTGAGCCCGAGTTTTCAAGAGGTTTCGGGGATAGCAAGGGCATGACTAACAGGCACCCTTCGACTAGGTAAGATTCACCGCTCATAAAAAATCCAACAGGAAGCATAAGAGTTTCGTCCACAAGCAGAAGTTCGTGAATGCTGGCAAGGAACAAGAAAAATTTCCCTGCCTTGGGACCAGGTAAGGCCTAAAGGAAAAAGGGTAATGAGAAGATATTGTGTATCTCTAATTGTATTGGTGGCAACCTTAGTGATCGGCATCATGTATGGGATATCAATTTATAAATTTCAGGTGTTTCCGTATCGGTATAGCCAGATGGCCTCTAATTATTTCCATCATGAGGAGGCAGACCTGAGCTATGGGCCCTGGTCAATTGGGGTGTATACCGGATCCACTCCATTCGAATTAACCGATCCAGAAGGCATCTCAAATCCTGTTCTTACAGCACAGGATGTCAAGGACATCGATGCCAAATTTGTTGCCGATCCCTTTATGGCAATCAAAGATGATCGTTTTTATCTATTTTTCGAAGTGTTGAATCGGGCCAATAATCAGGGGGATATCGGATATGCCGAAAGCGAGGATGGTAAAAAATGGGAATACAAGAATATTCTTATTGATGAACCGTTCCACTTGTCCTATCCCCATGTATTTCAGTGGGAAAACAATGATTACTTAATCCTGGAGAGCAATGAGGACCTCTCGATCAGACTGTACCGCGCCAAGGTATTTCCAGCGGAATGGGAATTCGTGAAAAGCATCTTCAATGGGGAACACTATGTGGATCCTTCCATTTTTCGATATAACGATACCTGGTGGTTGTTCTATACAAACCCCCAAAATGACGCCTTAAACCTCTACTATGCCGACGAGTTAATGGGAGATTGGAGGCCTCATCCGATGAATCCGATCGTGAAATTAAATAAGCATGTCTCCAGGCCGGGTGGAAGGGTTCTCGTTCATGAGGGGCGGATTTATCGTTTCACACAAGATACTGAGCCGCGTTATGGCATTCAGGTGTTCGCTTTTGAAATAGAAGAATTATCGAAAAACACCTATAAAGAAAAAATAGTTTCCGAAAAGCCTGTCGTTACGATGTCGGGAGAAGGATGGAATGCGTATGGCATGCACCAAGTTGACCTGCATTTCATCAAAGGGAAATGGATGGCAGCGGTTGATGGAAAATGCGCACCCAGTTCTTCCATCCCTTGCAAGGCATCTTCGGCAAAGGGAAGCCTGGTTCGATAATTGTATTGTGGACAATGACTGGCGGGAAATTTCATAAAATGTGTCCCAATCGTTTTGGAATTTGGCTAAACCATCCTCAACCTCTTATCTTAAACCATTATCCAAGTACCCCAGGAATGAGTAACAATTGCTCATCATTTGTTGAACGAGCCCAGTCACTCTGCCTCCCCTTTTGTCGGACCCTGTACTGGAAGGGTATTCAAAAGTGTTTGTGATAGAAATGGCTGGAATCTTGACTGAGGATCTATAGGGAATGGCAGGCATACCGGTTACAGAGATTTTAATCGCGATTAATTGAGTGGGCGGTCGTGTCTCTCAAAGCGGGATATTGCCACGGTAGAAGGAGAAACTATGGCGATACCGCCAGGGAATTTTGATTCTTCCCCTGATTTCATGTGGCTGCCTGGTTATTCGGTGATACTGCAAAGGCATCCGTTTCCAATACTCCAGGAGGGATGAGAATTTTTTTATGATGGAAGATGTAAAGTTCGAGGAGAACGTGCTGCAGATATTACGGATATCATTGTTTTTGCCATGCAACGCTTTGTGAGTATAAACGGGATAAAAAAGAACAGTATACTGTTACAGTATGATCCGTGGATTTTTTCGGAAAGGGATCTTGAAAGGGTTAATGAGAGAAGAAAGCTATTGCAAAATATGGAGGGAAATATAATATCGAAATTATTGATTCGTTCGATCAGGCTTATGTTCCTGAAAAGAGGGATGAATTATGGTTTGGCTATAAGGACCTTGGCCATCATCTGCCCAATGGGAATAAGGTAGTTTGTGATGTAGTATTAAAGTGGCTTGACAGGGACACTTCCCAAGTCACGTGACAAACTCCGGCTTCTGTCGTTTTTTGAAATATGAAAGTAGGTTTTGAGGAAATTTGCTGGCATACGAAAGCTTGTGAAGGCCCATTCTGAGAAATGGTGTTTCAGTATCCAGCCTTGCTCTTTGTCGTAGAACGGGTTCCTGCTTAGAGTGAATGCGAGGGTGAGTTCAAATTGAGTGGCTGTCTGAATAGACGCAGTCGTGTTTGATGAGAATCGATCGCATTCCCATCCGTGTATTCGATGCCTTCGGCTTATTACTTCGACTTAATTTTTAGAATGGGTGTGCCGGGTTAGAAAGGGTAATTTATGGACAATAGGTATGGCACGACAACAAGCGGAAATTCTTTAACCGTCATTCCACCAAAATCCGGTTGGACCCTGACAGGTTTTCAAGAGTTGAAAGACTATCGAGACCTGTTTTATTTTCTTGTGTGGCGTGATATTAAAACGTTATATGCCCAAACGATTTTGGGATTTATGTGGGCCATTCTCCAGCCCCTCATTCAGATCGTTATTTTTACGATTATTTTCGGAAACGTTGCCAAGTTATCGACAGATGGTATTCCCTATCTTCTTTTTTCCAGTGTCGCGCTTATCCCGTGGACTTATATCTCCCTGGCGACGGTACAGTCCAGTCAAAGTCTGATTCAGGGATCGAGTATGCTTGGGAAGATTTATTTTCCTCGATTAATATTCCCCATTACTCCGGTGCTGGCCAAGCTGGTTGATTTTGGAATTTCCATGTTCATTGTCGTGTGCATCATGCTGTATTATCGTGTGTCTCCCACATCGAACTTGTTCTTCTTCCCATTGTTCCTGGTTATGATGGTATCCATTCCTTTGGGTATAGGGACTTGGTTGTCTACTCTGGCTATTCGGTTTCGGGATGTAAGGCAGGCGATGCCGCTTTTTATTCAAATGCTCATGTTCAGTGCCCCAATCGTCTATTCGGCTTCATCCATACCCGAACAATATCGCTTCCTCTATTCGCTGAATCCCATTGTCGGAGTGATTGAGGGGTTTAGAGCCTGTTTGCTTGGCTTTCCAATCCCCTGGCTGTACATCTGGCCTGGAATGGTGACGGCGGCCATGTTAGTTATAAGTGGAACAGTGTATTTTAAACGGATGGAACGGATTATTGTAGATGTCATTTAAGTGAAAAGATGATTGTAGGGAACACGCCATGAATAATGATTTAGCTATAAAAGTCGAAAATATCAGTAAGTGTTATCGTATTGGATTAAAGGAAAACATGCATGATAGCCTTGGGGCATCTCTGCTTCATTTCTTTAAAAACCCCCTTCAAAATTATCGTAAGTATCGGTCTCTTTATCAATTTGATGATCTACGTCCAGAACAAGGAGAGAATCGATCTGATGTGATCTGGGCTTTGGAGGATGTCTCCTTTGAGGTAAAAAAAGGGGAAGTGGTAGGCATTATTGGTATTAACGGCGCAGGGAAATCGACACTTCTTAAAATCCTGTCGAAAATTACGGTCCCAACGGGCGGGTCTGTCACCATCCGTGGAAGAATTTCAAGCCTTCTTGAAGTGGGAACCGGCTTCCATCCTGAGCTCACCGGCCGAGAAAATGTGTATCTGAACGGCACAATCTTAGGGATGAGAAAAAAGGAAATTGAACGTAAATTTGACGAAATTGTGGATTTTTCCGGTGTGGAAAAATTCATTGATACTCCCGTCAAACGATATTCAAGTGGAATGAAAGTGCGACTCGCCTTTGCCGTTGCGGCTCATCTGGAGCCTGAAATTCTGGTTATCGACGAAGTGCTCGCCGTCGGTGATGCGCAATTTCAAAAAAAATGCTTAAACAAAATGAAGGATGTTGGGCAACAGGGGCGCACCGTCTTATTTGTTTCACACATTCTCCCGGCCGTAACCAGACTATGTAGTCGGACTATTCTGTTAAATGGGGGAAGGGTGCAGGTCGATGGTCCGACACATGAAGTAATCTGCGAGTATCTCAATTCCGAAACCGGTGTCCAAGCTGAGCGTCGATGGGTAGACATCAAAAAAGCTCCTGGGGATGAGGTCGTACGATTGTGTGGGATAAGAGTCAGAGGCAATGATGGCTACGTATCGGAAACGGTGGACATCAGCGACCCACTTCAAATCGAAATAGAATATGAGGTATTTCAGCCAGGACATGAGCTTCGGATTTATTTCCATGTATTTAATGAAGAGGGGATAGAAGCGTTTATGTCCATTGAGAATGATTCCGCATGGGTCAAAAGGCCACGCCCATTAGGGCGTTACGTGAGTAAGTCCGTGATCCCTGGGAATTTGCTATCAGAGGGCAGATATTTTATTGGACCAACTATACGGACTGAAAATCCATCAATTAAGCGCCTGGGGGTGAATGATGCAGTTGCCTTCCATGTGATTGACAGCATGGATGGAAATGGAGCTCGTGGTGATTCCACAGGAAATATCCCGGGAGTGGTCAGGCCCCTCTTGAAATGGGAAACGGAATTTATTTCAGAAAAAGAACCTTTGGAAAAAACTTAGTGTGAGGCGGAAGAAATTCATGAATCATATCTTTGGTGCCTGGTTATCGATACCAGATTGGGTGTTGTTGCATGTGGTATTTTATAAACGGGGCCTGCCTTTGATCTCCTTCATGGATATTTGGTTTTCCAACTTCTGCTTTAATCAAACTCATTTTTTTACCTTTTTGCGTGAGTAATCTTCTAAGGCCCTAGATTGCGAATTAAGGTGTTTCTTAACCTGATAGTCCTGTTTGGTTTTCCCCTGTGGAGTGCAGCAGTATTCGTAATTAAGACATCAGATTTTTTTACGGATAACATTGGTATGGGCTAAGAAGATATAACCCGAAAGTATATTTAAAGTTGGCAGGACAACGATTAGAGTATGCCGAAAGTCTGAGCTCCTGTTTCTTACCCCAAGGATTTGGTTTATATTCATTTTTGACAGGTAGTAATGGCCGTGGTGCAAGAAACACGATCAGAGGATTAATGGTAATCGGGTTGACACTGATTGGCAGGTGGCAAGGGCTCGATTTTCTAAGCATTCGCCCAAAGATGTCGTTAACTGACATTTCCGAAAGGATAAAAAATGTTAAAGAAAATTATCAAAAAAGTCTTGAGAGAAATACGCACATGGTTGCAGGAGGATAGCGAACTTCCACGAAATACGTTGAAAGATCCCCCTAGGGAATTTAGTTATCAATGGTTAAATCACATTGTATTTCCCAAGGTCTTGGGCGAGGGGCGGAGGCCACATTATCTATGGGGTGTTTTGCAGGGAATGAATTTAGCGAGGACGCTGGGGATTCATCGCATATCGATTGCCGAGTTTGGTGTCGCAGGTGGAAATGGTTTGGTGGCTTTAGAAGAAATTGTCGAAAGACTCGAACCTATCTTCGAGGTACAAGTTGATATATACGGATTTGATACAGGAGGGGGTCTTCCGAAGCCAAAGGATTATCGGGATATTCCCAATACTTATGCAGAAGGTCAATTCGTCATGGACATTGATCGACTGCAAAAACGCTTAAAGAAGTCTCAGCTAAAGCTTGGGCTAGTGGAAGAGACGATTGATGACTTTATTCAGTCCCGTCCGTCACCATTGGCATTTTTTTCCATAGATCTTGATTTTTACCATGCTACAATGGCGGCATTGCGTCCTCTTGAGGCTACCTCAGATGTATTGCTACCAAGGATCTGGTGTTATTTTGATGATATTATGGGCCCGACAAAGTCCGAATTTACAGGAGAGCGCCTTGCCATATCAGATTTTAACTCCACTCATGAGATGAGGAAGATTTCTCCAATTCATGGACTGCCATGGGCGTTGCCCAACCGGTTCTTTGATCAGGTATGGCTGAAGAAGGTATATCTTGTCCATATTTTTGATCATAAGGATTATGGCAAATATGATGAACTCACGCCCATGCCTGACCTCGGACTTAAAAAGTAGTCCCAACTCATAGCAACTTAACAATCAGCCTGCCTGGATTCCCTCGTTTTGTTGTCCTGCTATTTCCAATCACCAGAATGATGAGCCGAATAAAGCTTGCGCATGCTCGGGTGATTGAGGCGGCTACATAAATCCATTCATCACATCCAAAATAACACCAAAGAATTACTGGGAAAATGGAGAAATGAAGTCGGATCAGTCGGTAGTATATCAATATATAAAAATGCCAAAGGTGGAGAAACACTATTTTTGCTTACAACAGAGTATTCTTGTATTAGCATGGGTGTTATTTTTCAGGAAAAACTCGCTCAGTCCTGTTGTCAGGCCAGAACAAAATATAGGTTTTTCCCCAAAGGCGTTTGTAAAGCAAATGAGAAGCTACTTAGGACTTATTAGAAGTAATCTAAGAATTCTCATTGTTTTTATGGGCTATAAATACCAAGGAGGTACACGCGCTGAAGTCGTTGAATTGCCGTGCTATGGCCAAGTATGTCTCCATGTGCATAAAGGCTACAAGATATTTGATTTTTATAGAAAATCCGTCATGAAAGTGTTTGATCAGGACATTGACCTTTCTGTGATCCAGAAAGAAATTAACCTGTTGCAGCATATCTCGAAATTTGATTTTGCTCCTTCCCTAAGAAAATGGAACGCGGGGGAACGATGGTATGAAGAAGAATTGTTACAGGGATCCCTGGACGCTTCGTATACGAATACCCTACCGGATTCGGAGATCGTATTGCCCAAATTTCATGATCATGTCCTTCAGCGATTAAAGACCTTGATCCTGTTCCAGGAGCCAACATCCATAAATGCGGTAACGTATCTGACCGATATGACGAAAATTCTCCCTGACAGCCGATTGGCAACGCAGGAATCATCCGTACAAAAGTTTAAACTAACGGCCAACTTTGTAGACTGGATAGTTGGCCAGTTCCGGCGTGAAGGCGATCATTCGATTTTATTGGTATTTACCCACGGAGATTTGATCCCGGCAAATATGTTGAACACCCAACATGGGATGAAAATTATTGATTGGGAGGGTGCCGGATATCGGAGCGTATTATTCGATTTTTACAGTTATTTCTTTAACCAAATTTCATGGAGAGAAGTGCCTGTGAATGTGTTGGTTGCAGAGATCGAAGGAGGCTTGCCGATGTGTATATCCGAATTAGATCAACACGCCTCCGAAATTTCACGTAGCCTGAAAACGTTAGAAAAATTCTACCGTTGGACTTTTTATATTGAGATGATCTGCCGATTGGTAGATCGTGCAAGGACGGATAAAAATTTGCCTATCATGCAATATCTTGGAAATTATACGAATGCGTTCATCCGTTACGAAGAATTCCTCTCCCAAAAGGACGAATCATATTGAGGAATTCTCAGCGACACATCTGAGTTTAATTGCGAATATTCACTCATCAAGATCTGGTTCCCGGAGAGGTGCTATAGGACATGTGCGGAATAGCTGGAGACTTAATATTTCACAACGGAACCGTGCCTAAGGTGAATTGGGAAAAAATCAGTTCGATGATGGCTCGAAGAGGGCCGGATGACGAAGGGATCTGGTCGGATGAAGGGCATTGCACCTTGGTGTTCCGCCGATTGGCCATTATCGACCTGAGCCGTAACGGGCATCAGCCAATGACCGCTTGCAACGGGCGTTTTGTGGTGGTCTTTAATGGCGAGATTTACAACTATAGGGATTTGCGGAAACGCCTAGAAAGCCAGGGGGTGCAGTTTCGTTCCAATAGTGACACCGAGGTGGTGTTGTATGCGCTCATCGAGTGGGGTATTGAGGCGTTAGATGCTTTTAATGGGATGTTCGCGTTGGGTTTCTATGATAAGGCAGAGAAGCGGTTGTTGCTCGCGCGCGACCATGCGGGAATTAAACCCCTCTACTATTTAACGCATTCCAAAGGCGTCGTCTTTGCCTCCCAATACAATCAATTGCTGGCACACCCTTTTAGTCAGAACCTGAGCGTGTCACAGGAAGCACTGGGTCTGTATCTTCGTTTAGCCTATATTCCTGCGCCCTACGCTCTTCTGCAAAATTCTCACATGCTTGAACCGGGTACGTGGATTCAATTCACAGGAACGGGACATACGCAACAGGGACAATATTTCAATTTGCCCCGATGTGAAACGCCTTCCTTGAAAGGGGAAGAGGCCCTTGAGGCCGTTGACACTGTGATAGCCGAGGCGGTCAAACGGCAATTGATCAGCGATGTGCCGGTAGGAGCCTTTCTCTCGGGTGGGATTGATTCTCCGCTGGTTGTGGCGAATATGAAATCAGCAGGCACGAATATCATACGAACCTTTACCATCGGGACGGGTGAAGAAGCGACGGATGAATCAAATGATGCCATGCGGTATGCACGTGAGCTGGGAGTTGAGCATGTGATTGAGCGGGTGAACCCTGATACGGCTCTTAATTTGGTCGATAAGGTCATTGATGCCTGTGGTGAACCCTTTGGAGATTACTCCATATTCCCAACCATGATGGTGTCGCACCTAGCCAGCCAGGATTTTAAAGTCATGCTTTCCGGTGATGGAGGTGATGAATTGTTTTGGGGCTATCCGCGGTTTGGTTCCTTAATTCAGACGGCGAAATATTTCAGACAACCATTTTTGTGGCGTCTGGTACGAAAAGGGATCAAAAGAATAGCAGGGTTGCAAGACTACAGCCCTGATCTTTCAGGTTGTTCACTCGGAGAATATCATCGTGCAAAGTTAACCCATCTCCCGAAAAGTTGGTTGCACCGGGTATGGCCTTCGCTACCTTCCTGGCCATCGGACTTTACCCCATTTGGCTATACCTGTGGTGAGCTTGATCATGTGGCGCAATGGTCTCGTTGGAGCGAATTTGTGGGCCATTTACCGTATGTTCTTAAGAAAGTGGACAGGGCGAGCATGTATCATTCCCTTGAGGTTCGAGTACCACTTCTGGATCGGGAGGTGATTAACGTGGCCACGCAGCTTGACTGGCGTGAGTGCTTTAACCTGAGTCAGGGAATCGGCAAATTGCCGCTGCGACAAGCCTTAGGACGGCATTCCACATTTCAATCACGCACTAAACGCGGTTTTGAAGTGCCGATGGGATCATGGCTGAGAACCTCGCTTAGAGAAAGAGTTGAGGAAACTCTCATGAAACGGGATGAAATTCTCGGACTTGGAATTGAGAAAAAGGCTTTGCGGGAACTCTTTAACCTGCACCTTGCCGGTGAGCGCGATTATGCCTGGGGACTTTGGCCCATCCTCAGTTTGGCCTTGTGGGTGGATAAATATTATCATTCATGAAGGTTAATTTAAATAGGCGGTCCGGGGATGGGAGAAAAGACATGTACAGCCAAAGGAAAATTCTGTCCTTGATGTTATGGATGACATGGAGGTCTTTTCATGCGGGGAGAAACAGAAGTTGAGATGAACGATATCGCTGAAGTGGCGAACCATAGAAATTTCGGATGAAATGGAGAAACCTTTAAAGTTGATCCCTTTTCACATCGTCTTCACCATTTCATGCCGGTGTGAAATTCGAAGGGCTATGCAATTCTCACAAATTTGACTGGATGAGCGTAATTGAACATGGGATCTGATAACAGAATAGAATTGTCATCTACTACGGCTCCAATGGTTTCGATAGCCATGCCGACCTATAATCGAGCCGATTCTTATTTGAAAGAGGCCATCCAAAGCGCCCTCGATCAAACATATCACAATTTGGAAATTATTGTGTCCGATAATTGTTCGTCGGATGATACTGAATCGGTGGTGAAAAGTTTTCATGACACTCGCATCAGATATTTTAAGCAAACAGAAAATGTCGGATTGAAAAATAATCTTAACTTCTGCATAGCCCAGGCTCGGGGAGAATTTCTTGTATTTTTGTTTGATGATGATTTGATTGACCCGGACTTTCTCGAAACATGTATCAATGCCATACCGGCCTGTGCAGATATTGGGGTGGTGCTGACCGGGGCCCGGGAAATTAATGAGAAGGGACAAGTCCTTGGGGAATGTCAAAATCAGGCTAAAGGGCCTTCAGTTGACTCATTCTTTCTGGACTGGTTTGCCAGGAGAACGACCTTGTATTTGTGCAGCACGTTATATCGTACTCAATGCCTTCGGGAGATTGGCGGGCTTCACTCCAAAACCAATAATTATCTCGATGTGGTCGCAACGGCGAAAGTGATGGCCAAATATCAGAGAGTGGATGTGGCGGCCGTCAAAGCCAGTTTTCGCCGGCATGCCAAAAACTTAAGCGGTTCCGTTAATATTGATGCCTGGTGTGAAGATAGTCTGTACCTTCTGGAAGTATTATGTGAACTGGCTCCCTCACAAAGAGCTGTTCTTGTCAGGGAAGGCATGCCGTATTTTTGTAGAGCGAATTATATCATGGCTTCGTTGACAAATGGTTTAGCTAAACGACTCAGGGCTTACTGGACGGTCTCTCACAAGTTTAACCATTCTTATCCTTGGGCGAAATGGTTCTATGCCAGGAATATCATTCCGCCCGTCCGGTATTACAAAAAAAGGATTTGGCAGCTCCTTCGGGGGAATTGAAAATCGATTTTTGGATTCCAACGATTCTGGTATCCTTCTGGATTTGAATCCCCGAAACCAAAGGAATTCCGTTCTGATACGCAGTTGAAGGTACGCACTAATATATTCAAGCGACAGTCGTTCTTGCCGCTTAGAGACTGGAATTTTCGCATGATAAGGTAAATGCCGTTGCCCACTGAAGAGAGTAAAAAAAGCAGATATATTTTGCAGGAGGCCAATTGAGTGCCAATAGGTAGTATCAGTGCGGGTAATTGTGATGAAAGATTCACCGGCAGCACCGTACATCTCCTTTGCTCAAGAATGTCTGTAAAATGAAAATACTCTATATTTGTGATTGCCTGCCTACATTTATTTTGAATGAAATAGTTGAATTGAAGAATCACGGACATGAAATGTTCATCCTGGCAAACGATTCCACCAAGCTTTATAAGGCTGTTCATGGGCCCATTGTTATGAAAAGTGGGCTGGACAAACAGTTTCAGAGATTTTTTATCGTAAAAAACAGAAAACAGAAGTATGGCACTTTTTTAAAAAAGTTGATAGAGGATGTCTTTGCTCATCCCCAATGTGCGATGAAGGCTTGTTGGAACCTTATTGGAAATTATCAAAATCTGAAATGCGGAGTTATCGATTATCTGGATATACGAAGTTTTTTTGATTCAGGAATTGACATTGTTCATTCACCATTCTCAACACCGCGAATCATCGACAAAGTGTATTTGCTTTCAAAAATACTGAATACGCCTTTTACCTTATGCTTTAGGGCGCATGATCTATATTATGGCAATAATATGCAGGAGCACATCAGAAGAAGTGCCGTTATCAAAGAGGCTGCTCAAATCATTACGATTGCCGGGTACAATAGAGATTTCATAGACAAAAATCTGGGCATTAAGAAAAACATTAAAATTATTCACAGCGCGATTGATCCCGATTTTTTTCAGGCGAAAGGGGTCGCGAGATCCCCTAAATCAATAATTGCCGTAGGACGTCTGGATGATCAAAAAGGAGTCCTCTATCTTATTCAAGCCTGCCACATATTACATGTTCGGGGAATTGAGTATGAGTGTACGATAATCGGTGAAGGGCCGGAAAAGGAGGCTTGCCAAAAGCTTATTGCGGAACGGGGAATTCCCAACATGCATCTTATTGACTATTTGCCCAATGAGACAGTCAAAGAATATTTGGATCGTGCAACGGTGTTTGTTTTACCATGTGAAATTGCTCCGGATGGAAGGAGAGATATCCTGGCGAATGCGTTAAAAGAAGCCATGGCCATGCAAATTCCGGTCATTACCTCAAAAATGTGCGGGATAGAAGAGTTGGTCGATGATGGAGTAAATGGAATGTTAGTTCCTCCTCAAAACCCTGAGGCGCTTGCCGA
>CABVRQ010000002.1:116175-121327 GCA_902500695.1 uncultured Nitrospira sp.
AGGAAGCGAATGTGTGGCTCCAGATGAGGGAGATCAGGAATCAGAATGATTTGGCATTCAACCCGGTAAAACTTTAAGTGATCCCGGCAGAAGTATATAAAGTTCATTCTGTGGGATTTTAACTTTCAACTGATGCACCTCAAGTTCCCTTGCCAACATTTGGAGAGAGCATAAGATGGGGCGAATATTCGATGGTGAAAATGAGATAGCTTTTAAGAAGGGAAGGAAGGATAAGGTGTGATTTCTAATCTCATGTTGAAATATGCGAAAGTTAAATCGGTGTTCAGATGCCATCTCTGATTAGTGTGGTTATTCCTGCCTATAATGCTGAAAAGTTTATCGGGCAAACAATACAGAGTGTGTTGGACCAAACTTACCCTTGCCACGAAATCATTGTGGTTGATGATGGGTCTACCGATAACACAAAGGAGGTTTTAAAGCGGTTCGACGGCACAATTCGCTATCTGTATCAGCAGAACAAAGGCCCATCGGCTGCAAGAAATGCGGGAATACAAGCGGCACAAGGAGAATTTATTTGTTTTTTGGATGCCGATGATTGTTGGACTTCTGAAAAGCTGGAAGTGCAACTGGCTTTTATGGAGGCCAATCGGAATGTGGCTCTTGTCTTTTCCGACTATGAAGAATTTAATGAAGAGGGTATTGTCCTTTCATCTTTTCTTGCGGAAAAAAAACATATGTTTCCAACATGTCCCATTGTGGCAGGGCCTCTGGATCATGCCTTTGAAACATTGATCCTTGAAAATTTTGTTACGACACCAACAGTGATGGTCAGAAAATCCTGCCTGGAAAAGACCGGAGTATTTGATGAAGAAATAAGATCGGTGGAAGACAGGGATTTATGGTTGCGGATAGCCGCCTCGTATAGGATTGCATGTATTCCAAGGATCTTCTGCAAAAAACGGGTTCATCAAATGAATGTTTCAAAGCAAACTGAGTTGGCTGTGCGTGGAAAGATTCGAGTGCTGGAGAAGAATTGGAAACTATTTCCTCAATTGGTCCCTGACCGTATGTGGAGAACCCACCTTGCAGAAGCCTATTGTCAGCTTGGGTATCTTTTGCTTGAAAAAAATCAAAGGAAGTGCGCGTTAAAGGCGGGCATGTTGAGTCTGAAGCACATGGTATTGCGAGGGCCTAGAGACACTTCTCTGAAATTTATGCCATGGTGGATGAGTGCGGGATTGATTCCGACAGCTCTTTTGGGTTGGAATTTAAGCCGATCTTTAGGGCAATCCCTAAAGAAATGGAAGTAAGGCGTTCTATCTCAGTTCCCTGAAACAAGGGTGCGAGTTATCGAAACATGCAGGCAAAAACGAAAAGGCAATTGTGTGCCGGAGAAATGATGTACCTTTTTCGATAAACCCGAAGAACAGCTGGCTTATGTTGAGCAAGAGACTGGTTCAGATGGGTTGAATCCAGATGGAACAGGTCTTTTAGGAAAGAGCCGGTAGTCAAGAGACCTGTAGGATACGCACATCGGACAGGAATTTGAATTTCTACTGACGCAAGCAATTCTCAATGAAATCTGTGGTGGTGATCTCATACAATTTTCCCCCCGATGGAAGTGCGGGGGTGTATCGACCGCTTCGCTTTGTGCGTCATTTGCCGGATATGGGCTGGCATCCTACTGTGGTCGCATCCGGTAACACACACCAAGGAAGAAACGATCCCGGCTTGTTGTCATTGGTGCCAGACCATGTTGAGGTTGTGCGGGTACCTGGTGCGGATGCATGGCAACGATTCCAGGCCTGGCGAGCGAGGAGATCATTCAAAATGCCCTCCGGCTCTCCTCCGGAAAATGTTAGAGAAATCAATGAAAATCCACCTCCTTCCATGCGTTCTTATTTGAGGAGTTTCGTGAGGAAGGCTGAAAGTTATTACTATCACCCGGATTTGGCCATGCCTTGGATCACACCAGGTATGACTGCCACGGTGAAGGTGTGTCAGCGGACAGGCGCAAAGGTGATCTGGGTAACAGGAGGTCCGTGGTCCTCGTTTGTGGTGGCGAGAAAGGCTTCCTTGCATACCGGGGTGCCATATGTGCTCGACTTTCGAGATTCATGGACGTTGGCAGGCAGCCCCTTCGATGACGATCGACCTGGGTGGGCAAAACGACGGGATCGCCGCCTCTTATATCAGATCTTTGAAGGAGCCCAGGCCGTAATATTTCGTTACCATTCAGAGGCCGAATGTTACTGGCGGGCTTACCCTGGAGCCTTAGAACTCTCCCGCATTCATATTATCCCCAATGGATTTGACGGCACAATTGCCGGGTACAACCCCGATCCAGGGAATCAAACCACATGTGTGGTTTTGTATGCCGGGACGATCGCGCCCTACCGGTATGATACCTTGCTTCAAGGAATACGCCTGCTCAAACAATCCTCCCCGGTCCTTGCCGGGTATTTGCAACTTCTGTTCGTTGGTGAAGGCACGGAGGCAATTAATCGTGCGGCGGGCATTCTGGGCGTCCTGGACGTTGTGAAAATTATGTCAGCTGTTTCCTATGCCGAAGTCTGTCGCCTGCAGACTGAGGCCAACGCGCTCCTCCTGCTTGGGTTGATCCCCATGAAAGGATATGAGTTATGCGGGAGTAAGGTCTTTTCCTACCTGAAGGCAGGCCGTCCGATTATCGGAATCCTCCCTCAGGATGAAATGAAAACCGTTCTGCATCGGGTAGGGGTGAGGACAATCGCGGATATTGATTCGCCCTCCGAGATTGCCACTGTGTTTCGCCAGGTGCTTGAGGCATGGCGTGAGGGCACGCTTTCCTCATTTGTTCCTGATAGGAAAAGCAGCGAAACGTATTCGGCTAAGCAACAGACCCTGGCTCTCGTTCGTGCCCTTGAGGGAGCACCTCCGGTTGACCCGTTTGTCCCGGGCTCGGTGGAAATTCCACTCAGTTTACAGGGAGATATTGGAAAAGCTGGATGGGTTTGAGGGGACAGCGGAGACAGTGTAGCACTGAAAGCTCACACGTAGGACAGACATTTCGTGTGTCATTTTTTAATTCCTCCTGCAAGTATCTTCAGGCCTAGAAGGAAGAACAATGTATTTCTGTATTCGTGACGACGATACGAATTTCTTTACGACGCCTGATGACCTTGAGCATGCATATGGGGAGATTAGCCGATGGGGGCCCATTTCTTTGGCCATCATTCCTTTTTGTCGTCCCGGAACCAATAGAGCGGTTCCTGAGCATGTCCGGGATCGGCTGTCTATCCATCCATTGCACAAAAATCGATCGCTTGTGGAGTATCTCCGCGATGGGATTGCTCAAGGTCGTTTTGAAGCGATGCTCCATGGATTTTATCATGATGAGGAGCATGGTAACCCGGAATTTGCACAGGGATCCGATTTAGCTAGGCGGGTCAGGGATGGGCGAAAATATTTGGAAGATCTCTTAGGCACCAGTATTCGGGTTTTTGTCCCACCTCACAACACAATCGGACGCCAAGGATTACGTGCCCTTGCGCGGGAGGGACTGCATTTGGGAGGGGTCGCCGGGCTTCGGGGCGGGTGGCCGCTTACTTCACTGAAAACCTGGGGGCTGTGGTCGAGACTCTATTATTGGCGGAAAAGCGGAGGATTGGGTATTCCCTGGATCTTGGATCTGAAGGATCATTACGAGATTGCCGGTAATGCCGTGACTCCTCGATCTTCTCTTCAGCGAAATGAAATGATCTTCGACCATGCGTTAACCAAGGATGGAGTCTTCTGCGCTGCGACACATTATTGGGAATTGGATATGCCAAGTCCGGAGTCAGGTGCCTTAACGGTCGGTGAGCAATTGAGGAAACTGATTGCGCGTGCTCAGTCGGATTCCCGAGTGGCTTGGCGGTCGGTTGGCGAGATTGTGTCGGCTGGAATACCAAAAGTCTAAATGAAGTGACATCGCGAGTCGTTATGTCAGGATTCAGGAGATGATCCAATGAAAACGCTAATGTTCGATGCCGACATGCATTTTTTCGGTGAGTCCACCTATCTTGGTGATTAATAGGTGTGGGACATCAAATGGGAATTTGGAGGAAAAATGCTCATGCAAAGCATAGATATCAGGCAGATTGAGGTATGTAAACGAAAGGGAATTTCTATCAATGAAGATAGTTATATTTTGGATTTTGGTTGTGGAGATGGCCGTCGGGTCTATCAACTTCTGGATTCCGGATATAAAAATTCTTTTGGATTCAATAAAGGGAACTATATGGATAGAGGAACTCCGATAAAATTGCGGCAGGAACAGGATCAGCAATTTTTTCGATTTACCGATAATGACACCATTCCCTTTCCTGATAATTATTTTGATTTAATAATTTCAGATCAAGTATTTGAACATGTCTTGCATCAACACGAGGCGTTTAGTGAGATTTATCGGGTTTTGAAAAATGGGGGAGTGAGTGTTCACGTGATACCTGCGAAATGGCAAATCATCGAACCTCACATTTTTGTTCCTTTCGGAGGTCTCATTAAAAATTTTTTCTATTATTATTTTTGGGCCATGCTGGGAATTCGAAATAATTGGCAAAAAGGATTGTCAGTCAAAGAAACTGCCAAGCGTAATAGTCTTTATGCGAAGGAAAATTTACATTACCTCAGCTGTCGTGAATATCAAACGATGATGTCGGAAATTCACTTTAAATATAGTTGGGAAGAACTGGTCTATATGAAAGCGAGTTACAAACGCAACATTCAAAAGTTGGCGGCCCTCTCCGAAAAAGTGCCTCTAGTTTGCAGTCTTATCCGGCACTTTTATCAACGGGTGTTATACCTTCAAAAATAAAATTCATCGCTGTTTCCCCTGGCATGAAGGGTCACGTTTTCGAAATGAGAAAGTGTATACCAGAGGGTTTGTCGTTGTGGTGGTACAAATGAAAAAAATCCGGCCAAAGAGAATTGCTCGGGGCCCCAACGCCCGATGAGAATGTGGATATGTCAGCTCTGAGAGCGGGCGCTCTTACCGTCGGTACACATTGAAAAGAATGAATTTATGTAGGGCGTCGGATTCGCAGTTTGTTTGACGTTCAATGGGGCAAGTGGTGTTGGTTGAATCATTATTAATTTAATATGTGTGGATTTGTCGCGTTTTTACAGGATAAGCCGATTGTCGACCTGGTCCATGCCCGAGAAGCGCTCG
>CABVRQ010000003.1:0-55175 GCA_902500695.1 uncultured Nitrospira sp.
GGACACCAGTGGTGGCAATGCGCTCGCGTCCTTGGAGCGGATGCGCCTGGCCTAAGCTTGGACTAAATCGGTTGTCAAATTCTGATGCTAACCTATCCCAGCCGATTTCTGCCGACTCCATCTGAGGAATCGCCCCTCCTGGCATAGAGAAGATTGAAATCCACCATCCACCCGCTCGGTCAGATGAGGATGCTGCCAAATCACCGTTCATTCAATGGTGAATGAGTTGGCGGGTTTTCCGAAAATTGGGAGGATCGAGTATGGAGTTGTGAGGGCAAGCCATGCCAATTGTTAAGGATGCTCGCTTCTGTGAGTAGTGTCCGGGGCAGTGAGTTCATGATCTTCGGGATCGGGTTGAGATCGAGAACTTCTTTTAGAGTACTGACTGGTCAATTGGTACAAGATGGGAACAACGAATAAAATGAGGAATGTGGCGGTCAACATGCCGCCCACCACCACACGGGCCAAGGGTTTTTGAGCCTCCGAACCGATGCCACTCGCGAGCGCGGCGGGAACTAAGCCCAACGCGGCTCCCAGGGTGGCCATTAACACCGGTCGCATCTGCAACTCGGCTCCTGAAAGGATAGCCTCCTTGAGGGGGATGCCATTTTGTTCCAACTCCCGGATACTGGAGACGATTAAGACGCCGCCCAGAATGGCGATCCCCAATGTGGAAATGAATCCTACGGCTGCGGAAATGCTAAAGGGCGTATGAGTCAGGACCAGAGAGAGGACCCCTCCGATCATGGCAAAGGGAACGGTGGCGAGCACAATAAAGGCGTACCGGAATGATCCAAACGTGAGGTATAGCAAAAAGAGAATGAGAATCATGGTGAGGGGTACGACAATCATCAGGCGTTGTTGTTCTTTGACCAATTGATCATATTGTCCGGCCCATTCGAGATGATAGCCTTCCGGGAGTTGAATTTTTTTCTGTAAATGCCGTTGGGCTTCTCGAATCGTACTCACGAGGTCCCGGTCGCGGATACTGAACATGATAGGGATATATCGCTCGTGATTTTCTCGATAGATCATAAAGGCGCCGGTTTGTCGAACGATCGTGGCCAACTGCTTGAGCGGTATGCCGACGCCTTCAGGAGAACTGACTTGGATCTGTCCAATGGTCGTTTCGTCTTGCCGGTATTGGGGAAGGAATCGCACCACTAATTCAAATCGTCGGTCCCCTTCGATCACTTCCGTGACGGCTTCCCCGCCAATAGCGGCTTGAACCATGGCATTCACATCGCCGACTTGTATGCCGTACCGGGCACAGGCTTGCCGGTCAACTTGAATGAGGAGGTTGGGTTGTCCCATGGTCCGGTTGATACTGAGTTCCTTCACTCCCCGGATGTTTTTAAGTTCGCCCTCGACTTTTTCCGCAAGGGTTTGAAGTTCTGTTAGGTTGTGCCCATAGAGCTTAATGGAGTTTTCGCTTTTCACGCCGGACATGGCTTCTTCCACACTGTCTTGGATGAGTTGGGAGAAGTTGACCTTGAGCCCGGGGATCGTTTCCAGGCGTCCCTCAATTTCCTCGATCAGGCCTTCTTTGGTCAGGCCGGGGCGCCATTCATCCCGGGGTTTAAGATTGACGTAATATTCCACATTGAAAAAACTTTCTGGGTCTGTTCCATCATCCGGACGTCCGAGCTGTGAGACCGCAGTGGCGACTTCAGGGGATTCCATAAACATGTTCCGCATACGGCTGGCCAAGGCTGCGGCATCTTCAAACCGGATATCGATCGGCATGCGAATACGAACCCAGATGTTGCCCTCCTCTAGCGCCGGCATAAACTCTCCACCCATGAAGTTGAGTGCTAAAACGGTCACTACCAATAGGATACCCACCGCGCCTAGTACCAGCTTTTGATGATGAAGTCCCCAACGAAGAGCGGTCAGATAGCTTTGCCTGAGTATCGAAACCAGTTTAGGTTCTTGTTCGCGCATGGGTCCATTGAGCAGGAAGGAACACATGGCAGGCGCGAGGGTACAGGCCAGAAGCAGCGAACCAGCCAGGGCCAGGCCATAAGTAATGGACATGGGCGCAAAAATTTTTCCGGGCACTCCCGTCATCGTAAAAAGGGGAATGAACGCCACCACGATAATCACCGTGGAAAATAGGATCGGTCGTCCCACATGACGGGCGGCCCTCGCAATGAGCTGAGGAGGGGTGACCCCGGGTTTGGCATGGTGGCAGAGGTAATAGAAAATACTTTCGACCATGACCAGGGGGGCATCGACGATGATTCCGAAATCAATGGCTCCCAGAGAAATGAGATTCGCGGACTGTCCCATCATGACCATGGCGGAAAAGGTGAATAGCAGAGCAAGGGGAATCGTACAGGCGACGATCAGGGCGGTCCGGAAATGTCCCAGGAAAAAGAGGAGAACGATGAGCACCAATACCATGCCGTTGATTAATATGTGCACGACCGTCTCAATGACGGTGTTGATCATGGTGGTGCGATCATAAATGGTTTTGATTTTGACGCCGGTGGGGAGTTTTTTTTGGTTTAATTCCTCTATCTTTTGATTGACGCGTTCCAGGGTGGAGAGCGCCTGGGTGTCCCGTTGCAGAAGGATCACCCCTTCCAGAGTGTCTTCCACCTCGTTAATGCCGACTTGTCCTAAACGGATCGCAGTGCCAATGGACACTTTTCCCAGATTTTCAATAAAGATGGGAGTGCCGTCTTTGACCGCCACGACGACTTTGGCGACATCATCCAGGCTGTTGATAAATCCTACTCCCCTGACATTGTAACTCTGGGGTCCCAAGGCCAAATAACTGCCACCAACATTGGCATTACTATTGGCGAGGGCTGCTTTGATTTGAGCAAGAGTGACTCCATAGGTGAGAAGAGCTCCGGGATCCAGGTCCACGTGATATTCTTTTGTGGTGCCTCCAAACGCCGTCACATCAATGATGCCGGGCACCTGTTTGAATGCGCGCCGGACCTGCCAGTCCTGGATGGTTTTGAGGTCGGTGAGCGAATAGCCGTCTCCCACCAATTCATATCGATAGATTTCTGCGATGGCCCACCAGGGAGAGAGTTCCGGTTTGACGCCCTCGGGTAGATCAACAGTATGGAGCCGATTCAGCACTTCTTGGCGGACCGCATACCAATTGGTGCCAAATTCAAAATAGACCTTGAGTTCGCTCAAACCGAACAGAGACAAGGAACGGACATTGGTGAGGCCGGGAATGCCCTGGAGAGCGGTTTCAATGGGAATGGTGATGATTCGCTCCATTTCCTCTGCCGACCATCCCGTTTTTTGGGAAATGACTTCGACAAAGGGTGGCGAGGGATCCGGGTAGGCCACCACGTCAAGGATATGAAAAGCATAGAGCCCTCCAAATAGCAGGAAGATCCCGAAGGTGCAGACGAGAGCACGCTGAACGAGCGACAGCTCGACAAGTCTGCCGATCATGATGTCGGGGGAGAAGGGGGGGGCGTGTGTTCGGAGGACATTCCTTCGTCTTCGACATTCATGTCCTGGCCTTTGAGGAGTACGGCCCCTTTGACGACGATCGTTTCCCCTGGCTCAAGACCGCTGAGGACGGACATTTGGCCGGAAGAGGGGAGTCCGGTTTTAATCGGACGTTTCATGTAATGGTTGTCGCTATTCGCGACATAGACATACATATTTCCGTCAATTTCCAGAACCGCTTCTTGAGGAATAAGGGGATAGGGACGGCTTTCGCTCAATTTGACATTCAACCGAGCAAACATCCCCGGCTTGAGTTTGTGATCGCTATTGTTGACGACCGCCCGTATTTTAATGGTCCGAGTGGTCTGATCCACGACATCACCGATGGATGAGATGGTGGCTGGAAATGCCGTCTCCGGATACGCTTCGACGGTCACCATCGCCTGTTGTTTAATTTTTACAAGTCCGAGGTCTCGGTCGTAGACGTCCGCGATGACTTGCACGGTGTTTAAATCGGCTACCGTAAACAGTACTTGATTGGGATCTCCGCTGACCGATTGTCCCGGGGTCACGGCCCGGTCCACGATGGTGCCGGAAAGGGGGCTTCGGATTTGATAGATTGACGTAATCGTTTGATCGGCTATGGGTTTATCGAGTTCCTCCTTGGAGACCTGAAGGGCCAGGAGTCTTTCCCGCGCTCTCCGGAATTCCGCCTTGGCCTTGACGAAATCGTTTTCGGCTTGCTTCAAATCTTTTTGCGGGAGCGCTTTGATCTCATACAAATCTTTGGCCAGGCCGTAGGAACGTTGGGCGTAGGATAAGTCAGAATGTTCTTTGATGAATTCCGAATAGGCCGAAGCAATTTCCGGACTTTCAATGGCGACCAGGAGTTCTCCTGCTTTCACAAAATCTCCTAATTGTCCATGGATTTTTTGTACCCGACCGATTAAGGCTGAAGAGACCTTTGAATATCGATCCTCTCCATAGGACACTTTTCCTGCTAGGGACAAGACGGGGTGGGATGGCTCAACGGTCACTATGGCTGTGACGATTTGTGTCTCCGGTGTTGAGGGTGCGGGAATGGCCTTGTCACTTTTCGTAAAGGCAGGGTCCGTAGTCGCCGATGTTTGTGGTGGGCTTTCCTGACTGCAGGCAATCCCACTGAGAGTTATGATGAAAAGAACACACCGGAATACACGAGGTACGGTTGTCATAAAATATCCTGACCGGCAGCTCGTTCTAAGAGAAATAAATTTCGTTGGTAATCAAACAGGGCTTCCAAATAGTCTTGAAGAATGGTCTGTGAGCTGCGGGCGGCATCGAGCACATCTATCAGCGTCACGCCACCCTTTTGATAGGCTTTTTCGAGAATGGAGAATGTGGTTTTGGCATCGTCCAGTACTCCCGCCTGATAGGCCTCCACCAGACGTTGGGATTGAGTTAAATTCCGGTAATTCACTTCAATCTCATTTTGTACTTCCAAGGTGGTCTTGTGAAGATCGACTTGCGCCACTTGAATGGCGATTTCGGCCTGGGCAATGCCTCCCTGATTGCGGTCAAAGACCGGGAGCGGCACTTCCAGGTTGAGGCTATACAATTGTTGGTTGCTCCCGCCTTGCGGCCCCTGCATGGTGAACGCGCCTCCGATAATAGGGTCGGGAATTCTGAGTGATTTGGCTAATTTTAAATTGGTTTGTTGCTGGGAAAGGACGAACCGTCTGGCTTGAAGGTCCGGACGTTTGTTCATCGCCTCGGTCCGCAGTTTATCAATATCGGGTGTCACCCGTTTATAAAGGAGGTCGGAGGTTAATACAAGATCCGTTGTGGGCGGGAAGGCCAGGAGGAGTCGGAGGTCAGCGAGTGCCGTTTGGACTTCCTGCGTAAATTTAATGACCTGTGCTCCGAAGTCTACTGCCTGAAGGCGAAGACGAATGAGGTCCACTTCGGCGATGAAGCCTTTTTTAAAGCGTAATTCCCCAATGGTTAAGATTCGATGAAACCGCTCCTGATTATCTTTCGCGAGATCAAGACGACGGGATGCCAATTGAACTTGGTAATACGTGTCTTTGAGCGTGAGTGTCAGTTGACGAATGGCATCGGTGAATGTCGCCTCGGCAGCCTGGATGCCATAGCCTGCGCTTTCCATCCGATAGCCACGTTTGCCGGCAAGCAAAAACATCTGTTCGAGCTGAGGAGTAATATAGCGAGTGCCTTCAAAGGTCTGTTTCCCGGTAAATGCGGCTCCTCCATAGAGTAAAAAAGTCGGGTTGGGGAAAAGTTTAGCGGTGATGGCAATCCCCTTGGCATTGTCGATGCCGTATTTCGTCATCAAAAGATCAAGATTTTTCTCCAGAAACAAGGATAAGGAATCGTTCAAGCTCAAGGTCACCGTGGTGGGAACTGCGGCTGGTGCCTGCTTTGAAGTTTTGATTGAATCCGGTTGCGCCGATGCAGTTTCGAATAGAACCCCAACCATGACTACCGCAAGAAACAGGCAGTGGATGAAACGTATAGGGAAAGTCATGTTGATGGCTGGAAATGATAATCCGTTGACGCTTGGATTACCAAGAGAGGGAGGAGTGGAGAACAAAAGCTACCCAATGGCAACCTTTCCTTCCGCAATTCGAATCCTGGGAAACAAAGGAAGAGAAAGAAAACCCAGGCTGAAAAGTGGTCAACCATATCGCCGAGGAACCCCTAAGAGCAAGATGATACTTTTACCAATGTCGAAAATTTTTCCGAATAAGCTAAATACTTCCCCCTGCTCCCTTACTTTTTTTGTAATAGTTTTAGCGAAGAAGATCCTCAGGTGGTCTTAATAAATTTCAATGTGCAAGAGGCATTCCATGAGTTAGTTTCATTTACAAGGAGATGAGGCAAGAATATTTTTATAGTAAACAACAGATTTAAGCCGATTCCAGTTGAATGGAAGGCGTTCAGGTTGGAGCAGGAAGGAGATTCAGGAAAAGTCTGTCCCGTGAAAGGACAGGTTGTCATTTCCCAGTTTAGTAGGGTCGAGGGAGCGTGTGAGGATGGGAGGTTAACCCACTCTCATACCTCTTGGGACACATTGGAAATGATAGGGACCGCTGAAGGCGGAGATGTCTATGTTGAATCTCAACAGCCTCATCCCCCCCAATGTTCCCTGAGGATAGGGAAGTGAACGAGGTTTACTCCCGCAAGCGGAATGGATCGTTTATGCGCATAATTCTCATTTCGCGATGGTGATACTGGGGACATTCCCGCGTGGGGCATCGGTGACGGTCATTTGAAACAATTGATACAGCAAGCGGAAGGACTCCTGATTCCATGACCGTTTCTCCTCATCGGCGATGGAATAATAATGTCCCTCATGGGTGACGGAAAGTTTGGTATTAGGGCGTTCAATAGATGATTCGATAATGTCCAAGACCCGGACCGGATTTTCTGCGACGATTCCCGTTCCTGGATCCGGATCCACATGATACTCCGGCTCACTCGCAATGGATCGACCCAGAAAATTGAGAATGCCGTGAAAACTCCGGAGCCGAAAGGCCCCTTGTACCGGGTATTCCCCTCCCGGATTGTCGGGTCGGATATCGACCAGGATATCGTTCGGCGGCCAACGATCCGCCTTGGCCTGTAAAGTTAATCGCTCTTTATTGGAGATGGTGGTCGGGTCGTAGTTCGTGATTACGGTATGCCCGATTGACCGTTTTTGAATGATATAGATTTGTTTTTCCGCATCCACAATTATGCGATAGTTGTTTTCCAGGGTTTGAAAGTCTCCGGCAGAAAAGGAGGATAATGGAAAGGTCCATTCCCGGTCATACACCAAGGGTTCTATATAGAGTTGATTGTTATCTTGTAAACGGGAAAGATGAAGCACGATTTGTCGAAATATGGGGTATCCGGTCTTATCCGCCGGTCGATTATAGTAGGCGGTTTCGTGATTATTCGTGGTCGTACGGATTTCCCCGGCCATGAGCCGGAGGAGTAAATCAATATCGACCCCCTGTCTCAGCAGGAGTGTCAATTTTCCTTCCCGGAGAGGTGTCAGCAGGCGTTGGGTAAAATCTTCTCCTTCAATGGGACTAATGGTAAACGTGGGATTTTCAGCGATGCTGCCCCCAAAGACGGGTGCCAATGCAAATCCGCCATTTGTCCCGCCTAGCGGCGGGGTAGCCCCGGCGAAAAATTGATAATTAAAGGTGGCGGCAATACTGGAAATGGCTGTGAAATGCACGGGTTGATGATGATGGGATCTGGCAATATTGAGGAGCAATTGTTCGACCAGGGATCTGGTGACCGAATGGTCATACGCAATGACCACATGTTCCAGAGCTTTCGGGGAAAAACATCCGGATAGCATAACAGGCAGACTCCAGAGCATGACGCAGGACAAAAACGAGATTCGGGTTTGTTTTTTTTTCACGGTGTCCTGTTCCTTAAAACACGTGGAGGTTTTTCTTTGTATGTTGATCCTTACAAATAATAGAAGGATCTTCCCTGTCGGTGTTGTGCTTGGAAAGGGAGTCCCGTGGAGCAATTTCTTTGCCCATCCACCAGCGTTGAATCACTTCGGCGTAACCAGGGTTCATGTAATGCGAGAGTATCAAAGCCGCAGTTTCTGTCAAGGGAAGAGGACGTGCCGATCAAAAACCCACGTGTCCTAGACCGCGTTTTTCTTAGAGGTGGTGCTTTCATCCTGGTTGGTTCTTTTGCGGGAGACCCTGCTTTCAGGCCATGCCTTTATTCTGATGATGATAGTAATTCCCCATAATTCCCGGAGTATCAATTAACCCAAAAGGCTGGAAAAAATCGTGGCCAGTCCTAAAAAACTAAAAAACCCGGCTACATCGGTGACGGTGGTTAAGATGATTGATGATGACTGAGCCGGATCTTGTTTCAGGGATCGAAGAATGATGGGGATGATTGCTCCCGAAAACCCCGCCATGACCATGGAGATGATCATGGAGACGCCGATGACCATGGTTAATCCCCAGGAATGGCTCCAGAAAAATACGGCGGTACAGGTCGTCGCGGCCACAGCCACACCATTGGCCAAGGCGACGTAGGATTCTTTTAAGGTCACGCGGAACCATTGGGAAGGACGGATATCCCGTAACGCTAACCCACGCATGACTACCGCGAGCGCTTGAGCTCCCGTATTCCCTGATTGCCCGGCCACGACGGGGAGCAAGACCGCCAGGGCCGTAAATTGCGCAATCGTGTCCTCGAATAACCCCACGACAAAAGCCGCCAGAAATGCTGTGAGCAGATTGATTTGTAGCCAGGGGAGACGTTTCCGAATGGCAAACCCTGGCGGCGATAGGGCTCGTTCGTCTTTGCTGGCACCCACCATGGTTTGCATGCTTATGGTGGCCTCTTCTTTTTCAACCTGAATGATGTCTTGACTGCTGATGATTCCGAGTAGGCGGCCGTCCAAATCAGTAACCGGAATAGTCAGCACCTTCCATTCGTTACAAATTTCCACGACCTGTTCCTGATTTTCCAGGGGATGAATGGTCGGTAATTCTCGTTTCATCAGGACCGCAAGATTCTTCTTTGGAGAGGCTAAAAACAGATCTCTGAGGGATAGGACGCCCACGAGGACCTGTCTGCGATCAATAATGTAGATTTCATTGAGATGCTGGGTGTCATGGGTGCGAACCTGTCGGATGGCTTCCTCGACTGTCAGGTCTTCCGGGAGCGCAAGGAATTGGACATCCATGAGCATCCCGACCGAATCCTCCGAATACTCCATGAATGGACCAATATCGGTGGAAATGTGTTGGGGTAGGGCACCCAAAATAGCCACACGGGTCTCATCGGGCATTCGTTGGAGGAGCGAAGCGGCCAATGAGGGTTGGAGATGGGGAAGCGCACTCAGGAGTAACGCTTGCGGAATGATTCCGAGAAGGTCAGCGGCCAATGATGGTGACATGACCGAGAGGACTTTTGCGATCATGGTAGGGGGAAGATCGGCAAGTATGGGGATCACCTCCTGGGGATCATGGGACTCAAACACATGTGCGGCTTCATCGGGAAATTTGGCAATAAATGCCTGATGCATCGGTTCAGTCGTTGCAAGTGTCGTCATGGTGTGTCCTGTTCTTTCCGGGGAGAACCTGGCGGTGTCGATGTGGTCAGAGCGTCTCCCAAGGCGGTCATCAGTCCGATTCCGGAGAGGGAATACGCTTCCCATAGTTGCAGGAGCGCGTCGGAGAGAAAAGCCGGTTGATACTCAGCAGATCGTGACTGGAGAAATTGTCTCAATGTTCGATGTCGAAGGGCACCAATAAACGTGTGGTCTTGATCAATGACCGGAAGGCTGTCGTATTGAGCCCATGCGGGGTGGGCGACAATGTCGAGGGCATTGGCCGAGGCCGGGATCGCGTTTACGTCCTGCTTCATAATGGCGGATAGGGTGATGGTCGGCTCGGCTCCCAGAAGCTCTTTCATGAGGATGACTCCGCGTAAGTTTGTCTGATGATCAATGATATATAAATAGTAGATCGCTTGCCCGATGGTTTGGGACACGCGTTGGAGAGCCTGCGCGACGGTGATGTCCGGTGGAAGCGTCAGAACATGGGGGTCGGCAAGACTGCCAGCGGTATGATCCGGCAAATTGATTGATCGACGAAGATGTGCCCCCATGGCCGGGTCAATCTGATCCAGCAGAGAGGTTTGTGTTGGGGCGTCATATTGTCGGAGCACTGCCCGTGCTGAACGGGAGGATAGTCGGCTGAGTATGAGCGCGCTGGTTGCCGGTGGATACTGTTTGAGAATTTCGGCTGTTGGGCCGGGAAGACAATACTCCAGGAAGGCGGCGATATGTTGGGGCTCCATGGTGTGCAACATGTCTCCCGCTGACTGAGCCGGTAGTTCCTCCACGTAACGTGCCGCCTCTAATGGATGTTCCTGGATAAAGGCTTGCCGAAGCTGTTGGGTCAAATTCATCGGTCTACCCCTCCGTTGGAGAAAGAATGCTGGTGACTTCGGTAAATTGTGCGGCAGGAATTACCACCCGTCCTTTCTCCGTATCCAGGACGACGACCATGGGAGTTATGGCTGTAACGGTGCCAGTGTAGGCGCCGACCTGAATCTTTTCGCCAATTCGGACAATGGGTTGAATGTAGTGGGCGGCAATCAGATTTTTCACGGCAGAACGAGAACCGATTCCAAAAGATAACGCGGCTCCGGCAATGAGTCCGGCTATGAGAATGACGATGATTTGGTTGAGCAATGACGTGTCAATCCCCAACTCATTGATGGCCGTCACCAGAACAAGCAGGGTGGCGGCGATATAGACCGTTTGCGCGATGATGGTGCCTTGTCGGATTCCAGAAGAATCACATGCGACAGAGATGAGGTCGCGCACAAAGTTTGTGGCCAGGAGGCCCAGAACGAGAATAAGGGTCGCCATGCCGATTTTGGGCAGATAATGCACCAGTCCCGTTAAGGTTTCGGACAGGAGGGCTAGACTTAAGGCTTCGGTTGCGGAAATCAGAAAGAGGAGAAATACCAGCCAAAATCCCAGAAGACCGACAATTTGAGAAATTGTTTTTTGGCTACCGATTTTTTTGAGGAGCGTGAGAACGCCGGTGCCGCCCAGTAAACGATCGACCCCGATCATATGCAGGACGCGGCTCGTTCCCGCTTCAACGATTTTTCCCAATAGGATACCCAGGCCTAATAACATCAGGGCCCCAAGGGTTTTGGGGAGATAGGCCATAAACAGTTTGAAACTGTACTCAAACGATTCCTGAAGGGTCGCGGTCCAAAGGGTGATATCCACGGGATTGACCTCCTTAGAAATAAATAAGCAGAAATAGGGTACACACTTCGACAAAAAACGAGGCAATCAGAGAGACGAAATTCCTTATTGCGCCTGCTGGATCGATGAGTTTTACTGTGCGTTCAACCATCATGAGAGGGAATGTCCTCACTGGAGTGGCATTCGGTGTTGGTGAGCCCACGTGTTATTCAGTGGGCTATCCTTTTCTTCTGGGCCCTCAACCATTAATTGAGGGGGAGATGAGAAGATTCTGTGTCCTCAGATGTCTCTCCCGTTGGAGGTGAAGGATTCAACTGAGAGTTCGAGAGAGGTTCGGGCTCGATCGAAGAATGTGAGGGTTGGGCCGGTTCGGGGACCTGCTGTATGAGTTTGTTGACTTTAATGACTGGTGGGTCAGTCACGAAGGGTTCATATTGCTTGACGTCCAACGTGACCGAGTCCTGTTCCTCCACAAGTAGATCAATCTCTGGAACCTGTTTTTGAAAGGTTGCCAGGATGGTGCCGTCTTGCGTGGTGACAGTCATTAACAATCGGTCCTGTTGTCGTTCCTTATGTGTGACCGTCCCTGTTAGGGGATGAACCGTTTCCTGAAGAAACTGGGGTAGGTAGGGTTGAGCGTATTGGGAAACGAAAAACGGTGCCCCTAAACCCAATCCTACTCCTAACAACAACCATGCCGCGTAGACGATCAAGGATTTCATAAATGTATTCTCCAGAGTTGCAAAAGAATTTGTGAGCTCTACCTAATTCAGGCCAAAATTCAGTTGAAAAGGGTTTATCCTCGCCAAAAATGGAAGACCCGCAGCCATACAGGGTGTTTCCGGTCCTGTCACGTGGACCTTTCGTAGCCTGTTCACGTGTAATTGCAGTTTTTCAATTTTTGGGGAAATCGCGGCTGGCGCCTGGATCGTTATCAGTTAAGTGTTCGTAGGGCAACATAGAAAGAATGTTTGCAACACTGTAAAACGGTGCGAGGTGATCCGATTGTAAGGTCGTTTTTTTGCGAGACATAAGGCTGTTTCCTCATTCTAGCAATGCTATGAGAGCTTCTCAAACACCATGTGGGCAGGATGAAGGCAGCATGCAAGAGGAATAATCTCCACATATATCTTAACGCATTCGAAAACCTTTCTGCTCCGATTGACGATTGGGGCGTTATGTCCCGGTCGATGCGATGGGCAGCGGTACGGGAGTTCGGAGGTGAAGGTCCCTTTGAGGGAAAGGAATTTCCACACCATTTTTCCGAAATTTCTTGACGATGGCGCAATTAATATCGGATTGAACCTGCCTTCTGCCTTGTGGATCTTCCACCCAGGCTAATAAACGCATGTTCCAGGCGGAATCTCCGAAACTCATAAGCCAGGCCTTTGGTTCTGGGTGCGGTAGAACCATAGGGTTTTCCTTTGCTGCTTCCAAAAGTGAAATAATCACCTTGTCCAAATCTGAATTGTAAGAGACTCCCACCTCAATCTCCAAACGGGTTTTAGGGTCACCGTGCGACCAGTTGATAACCGTGGAAGAGATAAATTCGGAGTTGGGAACTACGATCGCAACGTTGTTCAGAGAACGAATAGTGGTAGATCGAATGTTGATTTCTGCCACATCTCCCTCAGTGTCTCCCACGGTGATGCGGTCCCCAATTTGTATGTGTTGTTCGAATAGCAACATGAGTCCCGCGATGAAATTGGACGTCAGATTTTGCAGGCCGAATCCGATTCCGACGGAGAGAAATCCAAAAATGACGACAAGACCGCTCAGGTCCACGCCGATGACTTGAAAGGCAATCACGGTGCCGACAAGGAGCAGGAAATATTGAATTATCCGGGTTAAGGTGTATTGTGTCGCCTTGGGCATCTTCGAGCGTTTAAGTAATTGGTTGCTGAGAAAACGTCGTATCAGGGTGTTGATGATTATGAAACCACCCATGATGAACGCAAAAAATGCCAGAGACGAGAGGGTAATCGGGGTCTGGTTGACGGTAAATAAGGGATAGGTGAAAAAGTGATCCAATGCGTTCAGGACCGTTGAAAGATCCATGGTTGTGCTCCTTTGAGGCATTATAGATATTCTGCCACGTTGTTACTGATGGTGAGACTCTTTCGGAGGTGTCCTGTTTATTGCCGTGTGGGGTTAGGTGAATAAACCAGAAAAATGTCAGAAAAGATAGAGGAGAAAAAAGCGGAGAGAAAAGCACATGACAGAGAAGGATGCCACTTGAGATCAAAAAATCCCGTCCGGGGCGATCAGGCGCGGCAGTATCAGGGTTGGATGACAGGAGCTGTATGGGTCGAGGGACTCAGGTATGTTTCTGTGAGCGAGTGGCGGTGGGTTCCCGTCGTGTTACTCGACCTTTCATAGGAACGGTTATTTCGGAGTGTCCAGGCGACGGGGGGCCTTCAGGAGGGGTAACTGACAATTCACCAAGGCCACCAAGATATTGGCGGATATCTGATGAGCTTTTACGATCATCACCGCATGGCGCCCAAATCCACATCCACATCTACAAAACTTCTGTACGCCTCTGGAACAAACACCACCTTAGTAAGCACCTCACGCGGTGTTCATAAATTTTTGACCACTACAATCACTGAATAGGTTTTACGACACATTCCCTTTCCTTCCAAAGTTTCACGAAAGACTCCGGAATGATTGCATGTTTGGAAATCGAAATGCGCGTTGGTGGTGTGCATTCCTACGGATCCAGCATTCCTTGGCCGTCCTTAAAAAACTTTTTCGATGGTGGCACTCAATACTGAGGATTCCTAAGATTCAGGCTAAGAATGGCGGAGAGACGGGGAAACGCTCAGGGATTGTTGGTGAGAGCTTGCACAGAGAGCCACAGATATGTAGTCGAGAGGCGCCAATTGTGAATTTGTGTAAAAATTTTGGCAATGTTTTGAAGGTGAAGGAGTTCAGGTGATGAATGCGGAACTCGATGGAAGAAACTGGGGGCTATTGTGGGTGATCGAGAAAGGGCAATTGGAATGGAAAGGGCATCAGGATGATGGTTGGGAATGAGCCCCAAAATTAGGCATCGAGATAATCAACCCAGGTTTCCTTTTCCGCCAGGTATGTTTGACCTTTGAAATTAAGGCGGGTGCGCATGGTGGTAAAGCCTAATTCGCGAAGTTGATCGGTGATGTCCTTCAGGCTTTCCTGCACGGTTCGATAGACTTGCGATTGGAGGTTTAGCGCTTCGTACATGACCGTTCCCGAATATCCGCGTTCCACCCGTTTAATTGGGATCATTCGATTGAAATAGCGGTCACTAGGGTCCATGCCCTCCAATTGATGCTTTTCCACGACGGCATTTCTGACTCGAAAGGATAAGGGAAGCGATGTCATGTGCTCTGGCTCCGGCTTAACGATAGGGTATAGGTATTTTTTCTTTCTGTGAAAACGGATTATAGGCTGCCCCGATGGGGGTCGCAAGCGTGGTTGACTTCCCTCAGAATCCCAACGTAACCTTCCCTACGCTTGGGAAAAATACGTTTGCGAGAAAGGGGTTGTGGCGAAATGCTCCGCGAGTCATCGGGTGCCGACATTCCAATCAACCTCCCCAACAGTCTCACCGTTCTTCGGATTCTCCTTGTTCCTGTCTTCGTTGGGTTTTTGCTCTACGAATACTATGATTATGCCCTAGTGACATTGTTAGTCGCGGCAGTGACCGATGGGCTGGATGGGGCAATAGCCCGTATCACCGATCAGCGCACTCGCCTAGGCGAGTACCTCGATCCTCTGGCTGACAAATTACTTCTCATGTCGGCCATCGTGACCCTATCTGTTCTCCATTTCATCCCTGTCTGGGCGGTGATTCTTGTGGTGAGCCGTGACGCCATTCTCCTCACGGGGACCATATTGGCCAATTTAACGGAAATCGACATTGATATTACTCCCACCTGGTTGGGAAAAGGTACCACCTTTGCACAAATTTGCTATGTCATCATGGTGATTCTCTTTGCGACCGGGCGTGTTCCCTCCGAAAGCATCATTCCTTTTCTCTCGGTAATGGTCATCCTGACAACCGGTTCTGGAGTGCATTATCTATTCCGGGGGATTCAACGGCTCAATTCTTCAGGCAAGAAACAAGGGTAAAACCGGAGGATATCGGTGAATCGAGAGCGTGTCGGCCTACAGCTGGTGGATGCGAAAGTGATCTCTTCAGATGATTTGTCTCAGGCGCTTGATATTCAGCAGGGAGAAGGAGGGCGCCTCGGGAGCATTCTGGTTCGGATGGGGGTTCTGTCTGAATCCACCTTATTGGAGTTTCTCAGCCAGCATTATGGGGTTGCCACCGTAGAATTGTCTACGTGCTCGATTGACGGGAGTCTTCGGGGGTTGGTTCCTTATGACGTTGTCCGCCGGCACCTCGTTTTGCCGGTGCGGAAAACCACTTCACGTCTGAGTCTGGCTATGGCCGACCCCACGAATGCGTCTTTGCTCGATGACTTGCGATTTCGTACAGGGCTGCACATCATCCCCATGGTAGCTACCGAGTCGGATTTACGGACAGCGATCTCCCATGTGTATGGCCAGGCTCCAGACGGATCTTCCTCAATCCCCGAACCTCTGCAAAAAGATGAGGAGGGTAATTTCAAAAACCGCGGAGATAGCGACCGGATTTCACCCAATTCGATGGGGAGGCCTGTTGGCCCTGTCTGTGCCTCGGCTAACGGGTTGAATGGTCAAGAAAGATCTAGCCTTCTTCATGACAACGCAGAAATGTCTCGTGTGAAGCGTCATATTAAAATTGATAAAGATTCTTCAGCTGTTGAGGTTGTGAATGGGCTTGTTCAGCAGGCCATTGAAATGGAGGCGAGTGATATTCATATTGAGCCGATGGAGACCATAATCCGGGTTCGCTTTCGGTTGGATGGCGTCTTGTGCCCGATTCAAAATCTTCCTAAGGATCTTCATCAGGCATTACTCGCCAGGGTGAAAATTCTTTCTGATCTGGATATTGCGGAGCGTCGGTTACCCCAGGATGGACGGATGAAGGTGGAGGGCTTTCCCCACGTCGATATTCGAGTAGCAATTCTGCCGTGTTTGTTTGGGGAAAAAGCGGTCCTGCGTCTCCTGAATCAATCAGGGCTTGCATTGCATTTGACCAATATCGGGCTCAACCAGCCTGATTTGGATCGGGTCACGACGGCTCTGGAAAATCCCTATGGGATGATCCTGGTGACAGGGCCTACGGGGAGCGGAAAGACGACAACCCTCTATAGCGCGTTACAATTTCTGAACACTCCTCAGATGAATATTGTCACTGTCGAAGATCCCGTGGAATACCAAATCCAGGGCATCAATCAGATGCAAATTCATGAAGAGATTGGATTGAATTTTGCCGCCGGGTTGCGTGCTTTTCTGCGGCAGGATCCTGACGTCATGATGGTGGGGGAAATTCGTGATCGGGAAACCGCGCAAATCGCGATTCAGGCTTCCCTGACTGGCCATCGAGTTCTTTCGACTCTGCATACTATGAATGCCCCAGGGGCGATTGCCCGCCTCATCGATATGAGCATTGAGCCATTTTTGGTGTCTTCCGCCGTCTCGCTCATTGTGGGCCAACGATTAGTACGGAAAATTTGTGATCATTGTCGGGAGCTGGATACGGTATCTCAATTTCAGCTGCAGGAGCTGGGGATTGATGCGAATGTATTCGGTGCGGTTCAAGCGATGAAAGGGCGGGGGTGTGCGTCCTGCCATCTGACTGGATTTAAAGGACGTATGGCCTTATTTGAGACATTGCCTATATTTGAAGGGCTCCATGAAAAAATTTTGGCCCGGGCATCGACGAATGACTTAATAGCCTGTGCGATAAGCGAGGGATTTCGCACACTTAGGCAAGCGGGGATGGCGGCTGTTCAAGGTGGTTTGACCACTGTTGGCGAGGTATTTGCCGAAACGAGGTCTGATGCTTTTGCGTAGGTACCCCGGAAGACAGGTGCTCCAATGGAATTGACTGTACTTCTAGGTGAATTATGCCGGCAGGGTGGCTCCGATTTGCACCTGGTCTCCGGCAGTGTGCCCCGCCTTCGAGTGGACGGGCATTTACGTCCTATGGAGTCTCCGACGTTGACCAGCCAGGACATATCTCGGTTCACAGCGAGTCTGTTGACAGAAGCACAGTATCATCAGGTTATGGAGGCCGGAGATTGGGATGGAGCCTACAGCGATCCTGCTATTGGTCGGTTTCGGGTCCATGTTTATTCCCAGCGGGGATCCTTGGCCATGGCCATTCGAACAGTGTCCGGGAAGATTCCGACGTTTGAAGAATTAGGCCTACCGCCTATTGTTGAGGAATTGTTGAGAAAGCCCCAAGGGCTGATTTTGGTGACCGGGCCGACGGGAAGCGGAAAAAGTACGACATTGGCCTCAATGCTGGACCATATTAATGAGGAGCGGTCTGCCCATATTATTTCATTAGAAGACCCTATTGAGATTCTTCATTCGCACAAAAAGAGTTTGGTTTCCCAAATGGAAGTCGGATCCGATGTCCGCGAATTCCAATCCGCACTGAAAGGTATTTTACGACAGGATCCCGATGTGGTGTTTTTGGGAGAATTGCGAGATCTCGAGACCATCCAGGCGGCTCTTATCATGGCCGAAACCGGTCATCTGACGGTGGCCACCTTGCACACGAATTCTGCTATTCATGCGCTGACACGATTGGTCTCGGTCTTTCCTTCCCACCAGCAACAAGAAATTCGCATTCAGTTGTCGATGGTGCTGGAAGGCATTCTGGCTCAGAGACTTCTGCCCCGCTATGAGGGAAAGGGCCGAGTGCTGGCTTTAGAAATTCTGATTACCTCTCCGGCAATTCGGAATCTGATTCGGGAAGACAAGCTTCATCAAATGTATTCCATGATGCAAACGGGACAAGCCCAATATGGCATGCAGACAATGAATCAAGCCTTGGCCGACTTAGCTGGCCAAGGAGTGATATCCTCTGAGTTGGCTATGGGACTCACAACACTTCCTGATGAGTTATCCAAGCTATTGGAACGCACCGGTCGGGATCGGTCTGGGGGGATGTCGTTGGCCAGGCTGCGTCCCCGGATGTAAATGATGACCTTCCTGATCTTTCACAGAGAACGCGAGTAAGAGATTCAAGATGCCTACGTTTGAATACCGCGCGAAAAATAGCACTGGACAGACGATGCAAGGAGAAGTGTTGGCTGGCACTTCAAGTGAGGCCTTACAGCTTCTTCGCAGGCAGGACGTCTTGGTGACCGGTCTCCACGAAAAAGGTGAAAGGGTATTCAATCTTAGTTGCCTGGTGACTGGCTGGAACCGCCAGGGGAGCTGGCGAGCTGTAAGAAGTAAAGAATTGGTGGTCTTTACCCATCAACTGGCAACCTTGATTCGTGCGGGCGTGCCTCTTTTGGAATGTCTGGACATTCTCTCCAGTGAAGCCGAAAACCCGACCTTGCAACAAGTTGTCAAACATATTCGAGTGGATGTGGAGGGCGGAACCTTGTTGGCTCATGCTTTAAAACGCCACCCAACCGTCTTTCATGAATTTTATCGGAGTATGGTTGAAGTAGGAGAGACGACAGGTCGCTTGGATGAGAGTTTGACCCAACTGGCAATGTACCTTAGTAAACAGGCTCAGTTGCGGGCGAAAATTTTTTCTGGATTAGCCTATCCGGCTTTGCTCGTCACTGTCGCGATGATTGTCCTGGTCTTTTTGCTGATTTGGGTAGTCCCTCTTTTTTCCGGCTTATTCCAAGATATGGGCGAATCCCTTCCCTGGTTGACACAGGTGGTGATTGATGTGGCTGAGGGGGTTCGAGATTATATCTTTTTGTTGGCGATTTTCGTGGGAAGTTTAGTTGTGGGTATCCGGTGGGTGCTGAAAAATCCGAAAAGTCGACAGGCCATTGATGGGTGGGTCTTACGAGTCCCCCTTCTGGGATCCGTTATCCAAAAGGCGGCTACGGTGCGCTTTTCCAGGACATTAGGGTTTTTAGTCCGTCGTGGGGTCCCGTTGTTGTCTGCCTTGGGTGTGGCGGGAACGGTGACTGGTAATAAAGTATTTGAGCAAAGCATCAAGCTGGCGACTACAGCGGTTCAAGATGGAATGCCCATTTCCGAGGCCTTGAGGGCTCGCCAGGTTTTTCCGCCCATGGTTCCCCAAATGCTCAAGGTGGGAGAATCAACCGGTTCTATCGATGTTATGCTGGAAAAAGTTGCTGATTTCTTTGAGCAAGAGGTCGATCGAACTGTAGCCACTTTAACGTCGGTGTTGGAGCCGTTTATTATCTTGGTCGTGGGCTGTGGGATTGCCCTTGTCGTTGTGGCCATGTATCTTCCAATTTTTTCCATCGGATCAGTCATTGGATGACTTTGAAGGTAATTCGTCGTGAGTGGGAGTGCTATGTCAGTTACTGAAATCCTGGTGCGGGCGCCGGCTAAAGTGAATCTATTGATTCGGGTACTGGATCAATTGCCCAATGGGTATCATAATTTATGGTCTCTCATGCATACGGTCGATGTCTTTGATCTCCTCCGAATCAGGCTTAACCCTGATCGGGAGGGCCTTGCCTTAACGTGTGGAGATGCCCCGTTGCCCTCGGATAAGGGAAATCTGGTTTATAGGGCGGCTGAATTGGTCCTTCAGCGGGCTGAAAAGAATGTAGGAGTTGATATTGAGTTAACCAAAATCATTCCCTTGTCGGCTGGTCTGGGAGGTGGGAGTAGTGATGCCGCCGCCACTCTGTATGGCCTCGCTCACTTGCTGGGGTTAAATTGGACTTTATCTGAATTGTGTGAGGCGGGAGCAACACTCGGAAGTGATATTCCCTTTTTTTTTAGAGCACCTTGTGCAGTGGTTCGGGGGTGGGGGCAGGAGGTGACCGCCTGTTGCCTCAAAGGTGAACGGTGGGTGGTTCTTGTCAATCCTGGCTTTCCTATTCAGACAAAATGGGCATATAAACAGTTGGCCTCTCAACGGGATGCTGTCCGTCCTTTAGGTGAATTTACTAAAATGGTAGATCGTGAGTTGAGCCTCTCCTGGGAGGAAGTGATCGGGATAATGGAGAATGATTTTGAGGCGCCGTTGTTTCCGTTTTATCCCATTTTGGGATTTATTAAAGATACTTTGCTTTCCTTTGGGGCTCAAGCCGCACTATTATCAGGTAGCGGAGCCACTGTATTTGGTGTTTTCCACACTCAAGAGGAAGCTCGGCAGGCTTCCACCCGGTTGCGCCGTGATACTAGTTGGCGAATCTTTGATATCCCGATGGGTTCGACTGATTTACCCCATGACGCAATCCATGTTAGTTCTTCTTCTCAGGCTTCCAAAATGTAGATTCAGTGCTTTGAGTTGACAAGCCGCCGATTGTAGAATTACCTTTGCTCTGCTTTTTTTCCTGAAAATCTGCTACGGTTCAGGTTTACCTAGGCAAGTTGAGACTACCACTATGCTCCGAGATTTAAAATTGTTCACGGGTAACTCCAACCTTGCGTTGGCCAAAGAAATTGCCCAGTATATTGGGCAGGATTTGAGTCAGGCGACGGTTACGACCTTTAGTGATGGGGAGATTAGGGTTAGAATTGATGAGAATGTGCGAGGAGGCGATGTCTTTCTCATTCAATCCTGCTGCCACCCGGTGAATACTTCGATCATGGAGTTGCTGCTTCTGATCGATGCGGTCAAACGATCATCGGCTTCCAGGATTACGGCGGTCATTCCTTATTACGGATATGGGAGACAAGATCGAAAAGATCAACCCCGAGTGCCAATTAGTGCCAAATTAATTGCGGATTTGATCACGGCAGCCGGCGCCAATCGGATTCTGACCATGGACCTTCATGCCGGACCTATTCAGGGATTCTTTAATATTCCTGTTGATCACCTTTACGCCATGCCTGTGTTGTTGGACTACATAAAAAAGCAAAATGTTTCTGATTTGGTGATCGTTTCCCCTGATGCGGGAGGGGTCGAGCGGGCGAGGGCATTTGCCAAACGACTGAATTCCTCCCTCGCGATTATCGATAAGCGGCGGGAATCACCCAATCAGGCTGAAGTGATGAATATTATTGGCGATGTCCAAGGTAAGAATGCCTTCTTGTTTGATGACATGATTGATACGGCCGGAACCATTGTCCAAACGGCTCAAACCTGTATGGATAATGGAGCCTTGTCGGCCTGGGCTGGGAGTACCCATGCCGTTCTGTCTGGTCCAGCTCTGGAGCGCTTGCAATCGTCTTGTCTCCGGGAGGTCATGGTGACGAACACCATTCCTTTGAATGGAAAGGATCAGCAATGTCCAAAATTGAAGACCCTCTCGGTTGCTCCTTTGTTGGGTGAGGCGATTTTGAGGATACATCGTGAAGAATCGGTGACATCCTTGTTTGTATAAATTAGCTAAGGAATTGTTCACATTCACTCCTATCTAGAAGAGGTCAAGACGATGAAATATGAACTTGAAGTAGAAAAACGGGATCAGGCTGGAAAAGGCGTGGCGAGGCAATTGCGGCGACAAGGAAAAATTCCCGGAGTCCTTTATGGAGGGGGGAAGTCTGAATTTGTGGCCATGGACCATAAGATAGCCAGAAGTTTGGTGATTTCTCAGGTTGGCCATACCGGGTTGCTGACTGTTCGAATTTCCGGGGCACAAGAAAGGATCGCGGTACTCCAAGACCACCAAATTGATCCCATTACCGGTGCAATTCTCCACGTAGACCTCTTTGAAGTCTCGATGAAAAAGGCCATTCGCGTCAAAGTTCCCGTGACGGTTATCGGAGAAGTCCCTCTTGGTGTGAAAGAGGGGGGTATATTGCATCAGGTGTTGCGCGAATTACATATTGAGTGTTTGCCGGCTCAAATTCCGGATCATATTGAAATCGATGCCTCAGGATTCGGGATTGGTGATGGGGTGCATGTAAAAGAAGTTGCAGTTCCCGCAGGCATCAAGATTTTGGATGATGAGGATCTCATGGTTGCCCATGTTGCCACGAAGATGTCTGAGGCGAAACTAGAGTCCCTTCTGGCTCGCGAGGCGGCTGAGGGAGTGTCTCCTGTTGCCACTGCAGAAAAAGCCGCGGTTGAAGGGGCGGCTGCTGGAGGGGCTGTGGCGGGGTCAGATAAAGCGAAGGCCGCACCAGATAGTAAAGCGAAAGAAGGCAAGAAGTAACCCTTGCATCTGGTGGTGGGACTTGGAAATCCAGGAGAGTCGTACAGACACACGCGACATAACATTGGCTGGATGGTTCTTGAGCAGGCTGCGGAGCGTTGGAATGTTACTTTGGCCAAGCAGGAGCATGGTTTTTTAGGAAAAGGTGACGTTAAGGGTCATCCGGTTTTGCTTCTTCTTCCCATGGCGTGGATGAATCAAACTGGGGTGGTGATTCGGTCTGTCCTTCAGGATTTGTCTCCAGAATCGCCTGATCTTATTGTTGTACATGATGATCTGGACCTATCGCTGGGAGCGATCAAGATCAAAGCCCGCGGGGGGGCAGGTGGCCATAATGGTCTGCGGTCGGTTTTATCGTGTGTGGGGACGGAAGAGTTCTCCAGAGTCAAGGTGGGAATAGGGCGTCCTCAGAATAATGACAGCCTTGCGAATTTTGTACTCTCACCATTTCTATCAGAAGAGTGGGAGAAAATTATCCCAATTCTTCCGAAGGCCATTGATTCGTTGGAATGCCTGATTTCTGATGGACCAGACATTGCCATGAATCGATTTCATGTGCGATCTTCTGAGATGGGACTGTAAGTATTCGTGTATTGGTCAGTTTTCCTGGCAACAGCCCTACTTTACTTAAAAATAATATCAGGTTTTTAGTTTCTGAATGGTCATATTCTTTTCAGGATAGGAGTTTGACACTCCAATTTACCCTATGGTAGCTTGTGTCCCCTTTTGTGGTACAACACGATTATTCTGCCTGAAAACTAGAAAATACTGTCAGAGGGAAAGGTTATGTATGAAACTGTATGAATCACTGTGTATTCTTCGTCCCGTTCAAGCGGAAACAGAAAATGAGCGGGTGATTGAAAAAATGAAGGAAGTCCTAAGTCAGGCGGGGGCCAATATTTTAAATTTCGATAATAGCGGGAAGAAAAAGTTGGCCTATGATATTCAACACGAACGGAAGGGGACCTATATTACGGTTCAATTCGAAGGCCCTCCTACCGTCGTATTTGAGTTGGAGCGCTTTCAGCGTATGGAAGATCAGGTAATGAAGTTTATGACCGTAAAGCTGAACCCAAGTGACTTGGTTGCAGTAGCTGAAGCTGAAGCAAGTGGAGAGGATGCTGGAGATGGTGGGAATCAATTTCAATAAAGTCATTTTGATTGGAAATCTGACCAGAGATCCTGAGCTTCGGTATACACCCAGCGGCACACCTGTGGTTAATTTCCCGTTAGCGGTGAATCGCCGATACCGTCAGGGCGATGAGCCAAAAGAAGAGGTCTGTTATGTTGATATTGTCGTGTTTGGGCGACAAGCCGAACATTGTGGGCAGTACCTCAATAAAGGTGACGGGGCCATCGTTGATGGTCGCCTACAACAACGTCGATGGGAAGCAGACGACGGGCAGAAGCGAAGCAAACATGAAGTGGTTGCTCAAACAGTAACCTTCTTGCCGAAAAAGTCCTCCTCCGGTAGCTCTGGGTCAGGAGTGTCTGAGGAGTCTACCTATGATTCGGAAGAGTATTATCCTGACCCTATGCCCTAATTTTTAGCCGAGGAGAGGTTTCTGTGGAAAAAGGACGATTGTTTCAGCGGAAAAGAGTGTGCCGCTTTTGCTTCGATAAAACACCATTGGATTACAAAGATGCAAATCTATTGAGGAATTTCCTCACGGAACGCGGACGCATTATTCCTCGTCGGACATCGGGAAATTGCTTGCGGCATCAAAGAAAATTAACCCAAGCGATTAAGCGTGCCAGGCATGTTGCTATCCTTTCATTTGCAGAAGAACACTGAGGTCATCAGTTTTCTTCGATATGGGGCAGTAGGGTAGAATGGTGTGGTAGTGAAATGTCGATAATCATCAATCTACTTGATGTCCCCTCAGCAGGGCTTCAAATTCATCATGAGGTTGAGCCCTCGGCCTTATTGCTCTCCAATGATGAGGGAAGACCTATTGGGAACTTAAGTTGTTATGGAGAGCTATTTCTGACTGGCGAGCGGTCTGCATATTTTCAAGGGAAAATAATTGGAAGGATGGCCAGGGAGTGCGTTCGTTGCCTGGATCAATTTGAGGAAGATCTGTCATTATCGTGCGAGGTTGAATTTAAAAAAGCTGTGAAAGCGGTGAATGTGATTGTGCCGCACAGGGATAAAGGCAAAGGGGTAAAGGGGAGCGATAAACCCGTCGATGAGGATGCGACCGAAGAGGATGTTTACCCTATTTCAGGAAATGAAATCGACCTTCTTCCAGCTATTCGAGAGCAAGTCATTCTTGCTAGCCCTCTCCAATCCTTGTGCGATGAAAATTGCCTAGGGTTGTGCCAGGTATGTGGGGGTAATTTAAATGATGGCATTTGTGGGTGTTGTACCCCAGTTACAGGCTCAGAACCGGTGCCAAATTTCCAGCAAACAATATCAAAAAAAAATCCATCCAAGCGCTCCTCCGCTTCCGTTCGAAGGGGATCGTGAAGGCATCAGTCACCTCTTAACTGAAAAGTTGGACTATTATGGCAAATCCCAAACACAAAATTTCTAAAGCCCGCAGGGATAAACGGCGATCCCATCTCAAGCTCACCCCGCCAAATTTGTCTACGTGCCCTCAATGTCATGAGCCCAAGCCATCTCATACGACATGTTTGAATTGTGGGACCTATAAGGGGATCGCCATTATTTCGGTTGAAGAGGGCTAAACGGCATTTTTCTTCTCGAGCCAGTCATCTTTTAACACCAAACTCATGAAAATAGCCGTGGACGCGATGGGGGGGGATCATGGATTATCTCCCAATGTCGAAGGAGCCATACAGGCTACAAGGGAATCCTCTCTCTCGATTATCTTGGTCGGAGACGAACCCTCTCTCCAATCTCATCTGGACAAACTCGGCGGTACCAAAGCCGGCATTGAGATTTTTCATGCGCCACAAGTTGTGGATATGCATGAATCTCCAGCGTTGATTGCCAGAAAAAAACGAGATTCTTCCATATGGAAAGCCACAGAATTAGTTAAAAATAAACAAGCCGATGCGTTGGTGTCTGCAGGAAATACCGGTGCCACCATGGTATCAGCGTTTTTTCTTTTGGGATTGATTCAAGGAGTTGAACGACCCGCAATTGCAGCGACATTGCCGACTCGCCAGGGCAAGGCAATCATGTTGGATGTCGGCGCCACTGTTGATTGTACTGCCAGACAACTCTTTCAGTTTGGAATAATGGGGCATGAATATGGGAGGCATCTCCTAGGAAATGATCGTCCAAGGGTAGGTCTGTTGAGTATTGGGGAAGAAGATACAAAAGGGAATGAAGTCACAAAAGAAACCTTTAAATTATTGAAGGATAGCCCCATTAATTTCATTGGTAATGTTGAAGGGCGGGATGTCTATAGTGGAAATGCCGATGTCATCGTTACGGATGGGTTTATTGGAAATGTGGCCTTGAAAATTTCTGAAGGGTTGGCGGATGCGATAAAAAAAATGCTGATGAAAGAAATTGCCCAGTCAGCCCTTGGTCGGCTTTCCTATCTGTTTGTGGCCGGACCCCTTCTGCGGTTACGGCGAAAAACGGATTATGCCGAATTCGGCGGAGCTCCTCTTTTGGGGGTTGAAGGTATCAGTATGATCTGTCATGGTCGTTCCTCATCGAAGGCGATTAAAAATGCTATTCTTCGAGCCCAGGCTTTGGCGGAAGGTGGTTTGATTGAGGCAATCCGAGGGGACATTGCGCATGGGTGCAGGTGAATTCAAAGCGGTGTCTCAAGTATGAATAGCGTGATTCTAGGGACAGGGGCCTATGTTCCCAAGCGAGTCTTGACCAATACGGATTTAGAGCGCATGGTTGACACTTCGGATACCTGGATTATTGAACGAACAGGGATCAGGGAGCGCCGGGTGGTTGAGCCAGGGCAGGCCTGTTCCGATTTAGCTGTTGAGGCGGCTCAGCGAGCGTTAATTGCTGCTGATGTGGCGGCATCCGAGATCGATCTGATCCTTTTAGCCACCTGTACAGGAGATTCTCCTCTTCCTTCCACAGCCTGTCTCATCCAACATCGGTTAGGGGCAACTCGGGCAGCGGCTTGCGATATTTCCGCCGCCTGTTGCGGGTTTATCTATGCGTTGGCTATTGCAGATGCCTATGTGAAAAATGGGATGGGGCACGTATTGGTCATTGGTTCCGAAGTCATGTCAGCGATAACCGATTGGACCGATCGCAATACGTGCGTCTTATTTGGCGACGGGGCTGGGGCGGTCGTGGTAGGTCAAGGCCCTGAAGGTTCGGGGATCCTTTCCACGCATTTGCATGCCAATGGCGGGCTTTCGGATATGATTCAGGTGCCTGGAGGCGGATCGCGGGAACCGGCCTCCAAAGAGGTTCTTGAAGAAAAACGATGTTTTATAAAAATGAAGGGTAATGAAACTTTTAAAATTGCTGTCAAATCAATGGAAGAGGCCACCAAAGAGGCATTAGACGCCAATAAATTAGAATTGGACGATGTCGATCTCTTCATTCCTCATCAGGCTAATATGCGGATTTTGAATGCCGTGGCCCAGCGATTGGGGTTGGCTCGAGAAAAGTTGATGATAAATTTAGATCGATTTGGTAATACCTCTGCAGCATCGATTCCGTTGGCGCTCGATCAAGCTGTCCAGGAGGGGAGAATTCATAAAGGGAGTGTGGTGCTCTTGGCAGCATTTGGTGCAGGTCTGACCTGGGCATCAACTGTTGTTCGTTGGTAATGTGACTGCCGGCGGGTGTCTCTTCCCTGAATGAGATCATTGCCACACAAGCAGGGAAAAAATCTGAGGCTTCCAACAAGAGCAAACCAAAAGATTTGGAAGGTTTAAAGAGAGGGGAATTATGTCTGGAACGACCTCATGGGGCGAAAATGATTGGGCGCTGATTCTTGGAGCTTCTAGCGGTTTCGGAGAGGCGGCAGCTTTGGAGCTGGCCAATTTAGGTTTGAATATCTGTGGGGTGCATCTTGATCGAAAATCAACACAGCCGAATGCAGAGCGTATTGCTTCCCAGATTCGTTCACTCGGGCGGGAGGTTCTATTTTTTAACGTCAATGCAGCCGATCCTGAAAAGCGTGCCGACATTTTGAAAGCGCTGAAGCAACGTGCGGAAGAATCGGGGAAGCCTGTTTGTGTGCGGGTGTTGTTACATTCGTTAGCTTTTGGGACACTGAAGCCGTATATTGCGGAATCCCATGCAGAAGCCATTAATAAAGCGCAGATGGATATGACGTTGGATGTCATGGCCAACAGTCTGGTGTACTGGACACAGGATTTAGTGGCACAAAAATTTTTGGTATCAGGGAGTCGAATCTTCTCCATGACCAGCGCCGGAGGGGCACGAGTCTGGCGAACGTATGGAGCGGTTTCCGCTGCGAAGTCGGCCCTGGAGTCCCACACCAGGCAATTAGCTCTGGAACTGGCTCCTCTGGGTATTACCGTAAACTCGCTGATGGCCGGTGTCACGGATACCCCAGCTTTGCGTAAAATACCAGGGTCTGATGAAATGCTGACCTTAGCCAAACGAAAAAACCCTTCAAACCGACTGACCACGACCCAAGATGTCGCCGATGCGCTAGGGCTGTTAAGTCATCCGAAAGCCCATTGGATCACTGGGAATGTGATTTGTGTGGATGGTGGAGAGTTTATTGTTGATTAATTTCTGGAAGTGAGAGGGGCCATGTTGTGGGCTGCTCCTGAGTCATGGAATTTTTTAGAGAGTGAGCGAAAAAGATGACGCCAGTCTTTGGTTTTCTGTTTCCTGGGCAAGGCTCGCAGTCAGTTGGCATGGGAAAGCCTCTTTTTGAGAGTAGCACCACGGTTCAGGCCCTCTACCAGGAAGCCTCGGATATCTTGGGATACGATGTGGGTGGATTGTGTTTTGAGGGGCCGTCGGAGCAACTCAATCGAACTGAATTTACGCAGCCGGCATTGCTGGTGACTAGTCTCGCAGCATTTCAACTGGTCCGTGAAGGTCCCCTTCTTCCCGCCGCAGTTGCCGGTCATAGCTTGGGTGAATATACCGCATTAGTGGCGGCAGGTGCGCTGGATTTTCGAGAAGCAGTTAATTTGGTGCAGAAGCGAGGACGTTATATGGCGGAAGCGGTGGCTCCTGGAAGCGGGTTAGTTGCCGCGATCTTAGGCCTTTCGGAAAAGGATGTCCGAAGCGTCTGTCAAGAAGCAGAATCTGTAGGAGTTGTGGCTCCAGCCAATTTCAATTCTCCAGGACAGACGGTCATTGCGGGAGAAAAAGCCGCAGTGGAACATGCGGCAGAATTGGCTAAAGCACGTGGAGCAAAGCGGGTCATGCCACTTCCAGTCAGTGTCCCGGTTCATACCCCATTGATGCAGGTTGCTGCTGACAGACTGAAAAAAGATATTGATTCTTTAAAGTGGTCTGCTTTAAATGTACCGTTGATTAATAATGTGGAAGCCAAAGCCTTGTTATCAGCGGAGGAGGTTCGTGAGTCCCTTGTGCGACAATTACCTTCCCCCGTACGGTGGCAGGAAACTATTCAGGCCATGGCTCTAATGGGTATCACGCATTTCGTGGAAATCGGTCCAGGGAAAGTCCTGACTGGATTAGTAAAGCGCATTGTTCCAGAGGCTACCACGTGGAATGTGATGGATCAGGAATCCTACGCTCACGTCCTGTCACACTGTGCCTAATGACAAACTGGGCCAAATTTTCAAGAAGGATTTGAGAATGTTGTTGACGGATAAAATTGCAGTAGTGACGGGTGGTGCCCAAGGAATCGGGCAGGCGATTGCGACCACATTGGCCAGGGAAGGTGCCGATGTCGTGGTTGCCGATCTTGATGCTGAACGTTGTCAAGAAACCGTGGAGCTTGTCCAACAATTGGGTCGCAAAGCGTTGGCGGTTTCGGTCAATGTTGGCGAATGGGAGCAGGCTAAGGGAATGATGGATCGCGTCCTCAAAGAATGGGGTCGAGTGGATATCCTGGTGAATAACGCAGGAATTACGCGCGATGGGTTGTTAATGCGGATGAAAGAAGAGGATTGGCTTGCCGTCCTGCAGGTTAATTTGACCGGCACCTTTTTCTGTGCAAAGGCCGTTCTGCCTTCCATGAGCAAGCAACGAAGTGGTCGAATCGTCAATATTGCTTCCATTGTCGGAGCGATAGGGAACATGGGCCAGGCCAACTATGCCGCGTCAAAAGCGGGAGTGATTGGTCTCACCAAAACCATTGCCCGGGAGTATGCCAGTCGAAATATTACCGTCAATGCCGTGGCACCGGGATTTATTGACACCGCGATGACCCAACATCTTTCGCCGGAAATTAAAGAGGGGTTACTGAATCAAATTCCATTAAAGCGGTTAGGGCAACCTTCGGATGTTGCCGATGCGGTGTGCTTTCTGAGTTCAGAGAAGGCCGGGTATATTAGCGGTCATGTGTTACATGTGAATGGCGGGATGCATATGGCGTCCTAAGCCCATGCGCAACAGGATGTGTCTCATTCGATAAACTTTGCAACGAGGAGGAGCCAACAATGGCAGTTGAAGAGCGTGTTAAAAAAATTATTGTGGAACAATTAGGTGTTGAAGAAGATGATGTGGTACCTGAGGCCAAGTTTGTAGAAGATCTGGGAGCTGATTCCTTGGATACGGTGGAATTGGTGATGGCCTTAGAGGAAGAGTTCGAAATCGAAATTCCTGATGAAGATGCAGAAAAAATTCAAACAGTCTCAGCAGCCATTGATTTTATTAAGGAAAAAGTCTAATAAGGACATTAATCGCTGTGCGAAATTGCGGTTCACCCATGGTTGATCGTGGGCATCGTGGAGGTAGGACCTTAGATTCAGTATCCGGGTTTTTCAACCATGATGCGTACGGAGTTCCTCAATGACTGAATGGACGCCACGACGAGTGGTCGTGACAGGATTGGGATTGGTTACCCCGTTGGATATTGGTGTGTCCAACACATGGGATAAACTATGTCAAGGCCAGTCCGGGATCGGACCCATTACCAGATTTGATGCTAGCCAGTATTCAGTGCAGATTGCGGGGGAGGTTAAGAACTTTGACCCCTCGACGTTCATTGAGAAAAAAGAAATTAAAAAAATGGATACCTTTATCCATTTTGCCATTGCAGCCAGTCAAGAGGCAGTGGATGATGCCAAGCTTGTGGTGAATCCGGATGAGGCGGATCGTGTAGGTGTCTATATTGGAGCAGGCATTGGAGGTCTTCCGGCCATTGAGCATTATCATAAGGTGTTGCTGGAACGTGGCCCGGACCGGGTTTCGCCATTTTTTATCCCGATGGTCATTATTAATTTGGCCTCAGGGCAGGTGGCGATTCGTTTTGGAGCCAAGGGTCCAAATGCCTGTACGGTCACGGCTTGTGCCACAGGGAATCATTGTATCGGGGATGGATTTCGACTGATTCAGCGGGGAGAGGCCGATGTCATGCTGGTTGGGGGAGCGGAATCAACCATTTGCCCGACAGCAGTTGCGGGATTTGCAGCGGCGAAGGCGTTGTCCAGGAGAAATGATGAACCGAAACGGGCCAGTCGGCCTTTTGATAAAGATCGTGACGGGTTTGTCATTGGCGAAGGAGCCGGGGTTTTAATCTTAGAGGAATTGGAACACGCCAAATCTCGTGGTGCGCGCATCTATGCCGAGGTGCTCGGCTATGCCATGAACAGCGATGCCTTTCATATAACCGCTCCGCCAGACGATGGTGCCGGTGCGGTGACTTGTATGGAGCGTGCGATTCAGGATGCGGGGATCGCTAAAGAATCTGTGGGATATATTAATGCCCACGCCACATCCACCTTTGCCGATCGGATTGAAACGCAGGTCATCAAAAAAGTCTTTGGGGACCAGGCCTATTCCATTCCTGTGGGTTCTACCAAGTCCATGACCGGCCACTTATTGGGGGCTGCCGGGGGAATTGAAGCGGTTTTTTCTATCATGGCCATGCACCATGGCGTCATTCCTCCGACCATCAATTTGGAGACGCCAGACCCCGAATGTGATTTGGATTATATTCCGACTCATGCCAGATCCTGTTCTGTCGATGTCGCCATTTCAAATGCATTTGGATTTGGTGGTGTCAATGCCTGTTTGGTGTTCCGCCGTTGGAAAGGCGAATAGGCAGCATTGTCATTTTCGATTGAATTGTTTTGAGAGATGTGCTTCTCCAGAACTTCAGTATCCGTTGCCCCGACCTCACCCCGAAAAGATATGATATACTACATTGTTTTGGTCAAAAGATAAGAGAATAACGATCATGCGTGTCAACATTAGCATTTCTTTGTAGATCTCGTGGCTGCTCTTGCATTTGAAGACCTTCAAGAATCCTTGGAGTATGTCTTTAAGCAGCAGGCTTTGCTGTGTGAGGCTCTCACCCACCGTTCATTTTCTCAAACTCAACCCCAGGCGGTGAGTCCCCACAATGAACGGTTAGAATTTTTAGGGGATGCGGTCCTGGGATTGATTGTGAGTGAAAGTCTTGCCGCGATGTTCCCAAGTGGCACAGAAGGCGAACTCTCCAAGATTAAAGCGGGATTGATTAGCCGATCCACTCTCTCGAAAGCGGCGAGTCGTCTCCAGTTGGGACAGTGGTTACGATTGGGTCGGGGGGAGGAAGCCACAAAGGGTCGAGAAAAAATATCGCTGTTAGCCAATGTCCTTGAAGCGATCATTGGTGCGGTGTATCTTGATGGTGGGTTGGAGGCCGCAAGAGCATTTATTCAAAAAGTCTTGACTACGGAATTTTCTTCCTTACAGAACTGTCCTGTGTCATCAGTCGGGTGGGATGGGAAAAGCCGTCTGCAAGAATGGACGCATAAACAATTTGGGGTAAGTCCGCAGTATCGACTTGTTCAGGAATCAGGCCCTGACCATCAAAAGGTCTTTGCTGTCACGGTGGAAATTCAAGGAAAAATTATGGGACAGGGAGAAGGGCGGACAAAAAAAGAAGCCGAGAAAGGTGCGGCAGCGCAAGCGCTCGCGCAAGCTGGACTTGTTGTTTCAGCCGAGCCAAATCATTTAATCAAGAGATCAACAGATTAGCCATGGAGGAGGAATTATGAGGGTTGTGTCGCAGCCACGGATTTTAGCGAGTGCTCTACGTCAGCTTATGATGGTGATCGGACTGTTCACCATTGTCACCGCAGGTGGTTCTCTCCTCCCAACCTGGGCGGCTGCGGAAGAACCATCGAAGGCTGAGACCAAGGCACCTCACGTACTGATCAAAACGAAATTCGGGGAAATGGAAGCCGTGTTATTTCCGGACTTAGCACCCAAGCATGTTGAAAGCTTTCTCAAATTAGCGAAGTCAGGATTTTATAACGGAACCATTTTTCATCGGATCATTCCTGGATTTATGGTTCAAGGGGGGGATCCTTTGACCAAAGATCCAGCCAATCGAAGCCGGTTTGGAACCGGTGGACCGGGATATACGGTTCCAGCAGAATTTAACCGGGTTGCTCACGAAAAAGGTATTCTCTCTGCGGCGCGCACGGCAGATCCCAATAGTGCGGGATCGCAGTTTTTCCTCATGGTGGATAAAGCCCCCCATCTGGATGGCCAGTACACCGTGTTTGGTGAAGTGGTGAAAGGCCTTGAAGTGCTTGATACAATTGTGAGCCAGCCTCGCGACTTGAAGGATAATCCACTAGAGCGGATTGAAATGACCATAGATGTGATGCCGTAACTCGGGAGAGGAAAGCCGGGGAAGGTTGGTGGAAGGTAGCCGATCAGCTGACCGGCTCGGTCGAAGGGTGGTCGGGTGCGTAATCAAATCCACTCGGGATAATGATGCGCCCTCCTGCCCCGGTTTGGCGGGCGAGTTGTTCTGCTACATCGGGATGGCGTTCCCGGATATATCCGAGTAATCCATGTAAAAATCGATGGGAACGAAGTCCTGGTCCGGAAAATTCTTGAATGAAGGTATGGGCCTGGTCTAGGACGTTGGTGACCAAATGAGATTCTAAGGGTTGGCGTTCGCCGAAGACCTTAAATTCCTTTCGTAATTCTTCACCGAAAGCGGGCATTCCTGAGTCTGGTATGTGGATCAGGCTGAAACTTCGTCGGAGGCTTTGGAGGCCTTCCAACACCTCGGCGTCCTGCGCGTCACGCCGGTCCTGGAAAAATCGATAAGCCAAGGCCTCAAAGACATAAAATATTTCAGTCGCCCGTTCACCCCCGAGATCCAATAATTGTCGATAGAATCCTCGACGTTCGAGTTCAAACCGGTTCCCCACTCGTTTTTGCTGATAGTCATCATTGCTTTCGAGAAAGACGCAGGATGTCGGGCAACTGATATTCATGATGCGGTTTGTCCCGCAACATTGGCTGCAAATCATTCCTCCAAGTGCGGGACACGTCCGTTTGCCCTTACGTTGATGACAATAGAGGCACTTACTCATTCGCCGCATCTTTCTTGAGCCAGCCTAATCCATAGTCAGACCAGGAGCGGGGCTTTTTGTTGGGGTTATCGTTTGAGGGACGCTCAAGACCATTAATTTCTGCGCCGTTCACATACAGATAGGGAACCATAATCACATGATTGACGCGGTCGATCCCGATCCCCGAGGGGGACAACAGAAACTCGGCAATCACCTCTTTTTTGTGATTGGCCAAAATTCTCCAGACTTTCCCTGCCGTTAAATCAGACACATACATGGTGCCATATTTGTCAAAATCAATACCGTCTAAATTATAAAATCCACCGGTAAAAAATGTATTGGCAAACAGCTCCTGAATCGTCCCGGTTTCATCAATCTCAAAAATCTTCCCATCCTCCCATCCAACACCGACGACATGCCCATTCCTGGGATGCATGGTGAGGCCGCGAGGGTGCGACAAGCTTTCATGCTGGACAAAGACCTTCACGGTATGATCGTGGCCAGGGTCATCAATGTGATAAATGGTATTGGAATCGGCATCAGACACATAAAGCCCGCCTTGACGATCCGCTGCCAGCCCGGCAAGCGATTGACTGTGAAATTGTGTGAAGGGAATGGTGTACAGGGATTGTCCGGTGTTTTTGTCAAATCCTCGGACCACATCCAGGTCCGTTACATAAAGGGTTGAGTCTACAAGAACCATTCCTTTTGGTGAGTTCAATGTGACCGACTTTTGACCGCCTTGTATAAAATGGAGGTCAATCATCTTTCCCTCAGGGGTCACTTTGCTGATAAACCCTTTATTTTCGCGTGTCCCGGGGTCTCCGTTGGCATTGGCGATGAAATAGACCTGCCCTTCATCGGCAATCATGCTTTGCGGGAACGCTAAATTCGCCACCTCCTCGGCATAGCCAGCAGTCCAACAACCCAGCACCAACACACTGGTGAGGATCGCATTCCTGAAAGAGACAGCAAGACAAGATGGATTCATGGAAATAACCGAACTTTCGCTGAGACGATGATGATGATCAGAGCGACAAGGGATGGTTAGGGGAAAACCTGAGGTGGCATGGTAAGTGAGGTTTTTATAGGGTGTCAAGGAAGGATGACGCATGCATTTCGTTGACGAAGATTTTCCCTGCCTGATATCGTAAACTTCTCTATGAGTTGCCTACCGCTTTTCTGTCAAGGCCCTGTTGAATGATTGAAATATTTTGCTATTGATCAGCATGCGTAGGTAACGAGAAACCATACGAAAAAATGATGGAGTGTTCAAAAATGTCCGACCAGCAAGGCCGCAGGCACTTGGGCGGACGGAGCGTACGAAGAAGTACGTGAGCACGGCCAAGTGGCGAGAACGCCGCTGGCGGCATTTTTCAACACTCCCGGAAAAGGAGTCAACGTGCCCGCACAGATCATTGATGGCAAAGCATTAGCCCAGGCGATTCGGGAGGGCATTGCTGAAGACGTTCGCCTTTTCGAAAAAGGTACAGGAATCAAGCCAGGATTAGCCGCAGTATTGGTAGGAGACGATCCGGCATCGGCCGTCTATGTGCGGAACAAGAAAATTGCCTGTGAAAAAGCCGGACTCTATCCTCAGGAACATCTTTTGCCGGCATCGACCCCACAAGAAACATTATTGAAGCTGGTCCATCAGCTCAATGCCGATCCTCGTATCCACGGCATTCTGGTCCAGCTTCCCCTGCCTCCAGGCATGGACAGTCAAGCGATTTTGCACGCCGTCTCTCCCGAGAAAGATGTCGATGGATTTCATCCGGTCAATGTCGGGCGTTTAGTAACCGGCGACCCGGGGTTTATCCCCTGTACGCCCAAGGGGGTCATTCAGATGATCGATTCGACCGGACAAGATATTGCCGGGAAACGAGCCGTGGTGATTGGCCGTAGTAATATTGTGGGAAAACCTGTGGCCATGTTGCTTTTGCACCGGCATGCCACCGTCACCATCTGTCATTCACGCACCAAAGATCTTCCCGGCGTGGTTCGTGAAGCCGACATCGTGATTGCGGCCATCGGGAAACCGCTTTTTGTCACCCCGGAGATGGTGAAAGACGGGGCGATCGTCATTGATGTGGGGATCAATCGATTAGCCGATGGAAAATTAGTCGGGGATGTGGATTTTGGTCGGGTTAAGGAGCGAGCGGGATGGATTACACCCGTTCCCGGTGGTGTTGGCCCGATGACGATCGCCATGCTGCTTCAGAATACGGTTGAATCCGCCAAGCGGGTTGCTGGCAAATAACCCTCATGGCATACAGAAGAAGTCGGCACACATGACGATTCCGGAATTTACACAACATAAGAAACAGGGTAAAAAGCTCACGGTCGTGACAGCCTACGATGCGCTGTTCACGCGGATTGTGGAGCAAGCCGGGCTTGACGTCATTCTCGTCGGAGATTCCCTTGGCATGGTCGTGCAAGGCAAGCCCAACACCTTATCCGTGACCATGGAAGACATGCTTTATCACACGCGGCTGGTGGCTCAGGCCGCCCAACGGGCGCTGGTGATTGGAGACATGCCGTTTATGTCCTACCAGGCGAGTGTGGAAGACGCGGTGAGGAATGCGGGACGGTTTCTGCAAGTGGGGGCCGCCGCTGTGAAACTTGAGGGTGGCGCGCCGGTGGTCGATCGGGTTGAGGCCATGACCCGGTTTGGCATTCCCGTCATGGGTCACCTGGGCATGACCCCACAGTCGGTCAATCAATCTGGCGGATATTCGGTTAAGGGCAAGGCGCAGGAAGAAGCGGAAACGATTGTGAGTGATGCCAAGGCCCTGGAGGCTGCGGGGGCATTTGCGGTGGTGTTGGAATGCATGCCGACCGGGCTCGCGCAACGCATTTCCGAAGCCCTCTCGATTCCGACCATTGGCATTGGAGCCGGGCAGGGATGTGATGGGCAGGTGCTGGTGCTCTACGACCTGTTAGGCCTGTTCGATGACTTTGTCCCGAAATTTGTCAAACCCTATGCCCATCTCAAAGCGGATGCCTTGCAGGCGCTCCGGCGGTATAAAGAAGAAGTTGAATGCGGAAAATTCCCAACCGACAATGAAAGTTATCATTAGTAAAGCCTCACGCCGGACTCCTCTCAATCTTTGGGCTAAACATTTTTCACATCCTGCCAACGTTCAATATTTCCAGGCCAACGGTTATCTATCAGCAACTTGACTAACTTCGTCAGTTAACCAAAAATTCCTATGGTCTATTCAAGGGTGTTCGGTTGGGGCCTGATGTCCTGCGAGACCGGCAGGGGGTTCGCAGTCGGTTAGACGTGATGTGAACCCATCAAAGGATTTGTTGTTATGCGGATTAATTTAAATATTTCCAATTTCTCCGGTACAAGAAATGAATGTCACTGAAGATAGCCTACGGGAATAGATAGGAGTATTCCATTCGTGTCTTTCGAATACAGCCGATATGTATCTTTCGTCCGAGATCGGGAAGGAGTTGCTTCATTTCGCCCTCTTGCCAGCTCGCATCATTGGATATGTGTCCACGCAATTTGGAACAGCCATCGAGTACTTCCCAGCTGAAGCTGCGGTTATCGAGGCACAGAGAGGCAGTGCAAGAATTGAAGACTTGCTGGTGTCTGCACCACCTTGGCTTCGCGAAACGGGCCATTTATTGAGCATTATTGGCTCCAATAGCGGCATTTCAGATGCGACGCTAAGCGGTGCTTTTCCATTTCGGCTTATGAATGACGGGACAGAGTTTTTTATTAACAATATCAATTTTGAAGCGAGGGACTGGAAATATCACATACATTATGCCGAAGTGTACGGTAACCGTTCTGCTCATTGTTGGAACCGAGAACGAGCTATTTCGCGAGCGAAGGATGAAGTCCTCGCAGCTCTTGTCGAAAGCAAAAGAGCTCAGGAACGACGCATTTCTATTCGTCAGTACATTGAACCTTTAAGCGGAAGACAGTGCTGTTCTTGGGCGATTATGAAGACGGAATGGCTCGTTTTGTCGACATCGGAGATGAATTAACGCGCCTCGGGTACGATCCTCTGCTGATTGAAAATGTTCCAGGCCACCTTTATCAGGATCTGGTGCAGAAAGTAGTGGCTATCGGTGCAATCGCTCGATTCGTCATAGTGGATGATTCTTCAAAATCGGGGCATCTGATGGAGTTTGAACTCTGTAAGCAGAATCGTTGGGTGACAGTTATCCTTCGGGGCGATGGCCAAGGTGCTTCGTGTATGACAGCTGCCGCCTCAATCTTTAGCAACGTCATCGTGGAGAAGGCATATTCACTAGACGCACCTGATGCCGCAATTTTCGAGGCTGCTGAGTGGGCAGAGACCAAGCTGGAAGAGGTTCAAAGAAACTTGGACGCAACCTACCCATGGCGGGAAAAGAGCAGCTAATATGGCAACCCACGCAAGGATTTTTTTTAGATCTACACATGACTGAATCCAACTTGGTAATGTCGAATGCGAGGTTTTCGTCGTGTCCGGTTAGTGGACAGAACAGGTATGCACAAGCAGTCTAAAAAGGCTTTTTGCTCATTTTCTACCTATGTTAGGTAAAATAAAACAGATCTACAAAATAACATATCCGACAGGGAAAATTTATATCGGAAAAGATAGTTACGGAAGCGCTCGGTATTTTGGCAGTCCAGATATGGCATTATTAAATGCCGATTTTGAGAAATTGCCAAAGGAGCAGCGTCTTGATTACACCATTAGAAAACAAATCTTGTGGGAATCTGAAACGGCTACAGAAGCTGAACTTTCTATAAAAGAAATAGAAATGATTAGAGAGCATCGTTCTAATGATTCTGAAATAGGTTACAATCGGTGGCCGAGATTCAAATAATCAAAAAGGTCATCGCAAGATTAGGTCACATTCCTAGTCCATCAGAAGTCTAAAAGAGTAGGAGTCTCTTGGCGAAGTAGACGCCTAAGGCCTATTTGGCTCTACAAATGACTGAATACAACTGTAGCGATCGGACTTCGAGATTTTTATTGTGGTTGGCGCGTAGATATGGCAGGAGAGTATGAGCAGCCTAAAAGACTTAGGACTCTTTTTTCGGTAGCTTCTTGCGGTGCCACGAGTGTGGTACAACTTGTCACTCAGGGATCTGGCGAATCTGCTATTTGCCGCCTGGGTCGTATTCCCTGTGCGATACCATTGGGTTTCTGTGGACCGACGTCCAATCTATCCGACGGTCTCAAAAGGAAATTGAATGTGGAGTATGTTCAACAGGCGATGAAAAATTTCATTAAAAAAATATTAAAACAATATGGCTTGAAACTGGTGAGGGAACTTCCATCCAAGTTTTCCGTGTCCGTGAGTGTGGATTCCATCAAAGACCATATGTTTGGGTATATCAAGGAGGTCATGCGTGCATTGGAGGATGACCCGGGGGTGGTCACTCGTCGTGATGCCATAATCGGCCTTCGTCAACTCAGTCTTGACGACTTCGGTCTGGTTATATTGTCCATGCCTGACCCTGAGTACCCCAAGCTTTCACGATTACTTCCTACTATGGCGAGTGATGAGGTTCAGCGAAGCTGGACGGGGAACCATGGTCTGGCATTGCTCAAGGAAACCACGGCGTTTGTGCGTGCGTTGAGTTACAACTACACGCGCGTGACTGGGAGACAATTGGATGATGCCACTGTCCTAGACTTTGGATGCGGCTATGGCCGTATCGCCCAATTACTCTATTACTTTACTGCCGAGGAACAAATCTTCGGAGTTGATCCCTGGGAACAGTCAATTGAGCTTTGTCGGGGGTCGGGACTGTGCACGAATTTCGCCGTATCCGAGTATCTACCTACCTCCCTACCGGTTGGGGAGACAAAGTTTGATCTCATTTATGCCTTCTCTGTGTATACTCATCTATCCCGCAGGGCGATGACGACTTCGTTGAACACCTTGCGAAAGTATATTGCGGATGATGGCCTGTTAGTCATGACCATTCGCCCTGTCGAAAACTGGGAGCATGACCCCCATACATCACCAGAGCAGAAAGTGGCCCTAGCCGTTCGACATCGCGAGGAGGGCTTTGCTTTCAATCCCCACAACCGGGCGCCGATCGACGGTGACGTGACCTATGGGGATTCCTCGATGACCTTGGATTGGATTGTCGCCACCTTCCCCGACTGGACGATCAAAGCGACCGATCGGTGTTTGAGTGATCGTCTTCAGCGGTATGTATTCCTGGTGCCACGCTGACCGGGGAAGACCCGGCGTTTATGGTCGGGAAATGTGGCCTTGTTTATGAAGGAAAGCCGCAAGCTGAAAGGGGGAAACGCTTGCTTGCCACAGCAGGGTATTCCTTGTATGCTCCTGCCTAAATTGCAGATTTTCCAGGATAAAGGATGAGTCTCATGGAGCTTCCAGAGGATATGCAACAATGCCGTCAAGAGATAGACCGGCTTGATGATGACATTCTCAATATATTGAATGAGCGATCCCAATACGTCATTAAAATCGGGCATCTGAAAAAACAACAGGATTCTTCGGCCCATCTTCATACGCCCGGTCGGGAAGTGGCGATCGTGGAACGGTTGATGCGCAAAAATCCAGGTCCGTTTCCTAGTGAAGCTCTTCGCCATCTTTACCGGGAGATTATGTCGGCGTCCCTCTCTCTCGAGGGAACGCAAACGGTCGCGTATTTAGGACCACCTGCCACCTTTACGCATCTGGCTGCCATGCGGAAGTTCGGGGGATCGGCCGACTATGTGTCGGTCAATAGCATCAAGGATGTGTTTGATGAAGTGGAGCGGGGACGTATGCGGTTTGGCGTGGTTCCCATAGAAAATTCGACGGAAGGGGTGGTCAATCATACGTTAGATCTGTTCGTGGACTCACCTCTGTTGATTTATGGTGAAGTGATGCTGGAAGTGTCCCATCACTTTCTTTCGAAGGCGGAAAAATTAGATGAGATCAAGACGGTCTATTCTCATCCGCATGCCATTGCCCAATGTCGAAACTGGCTGGAAACCAATTTGCCTTCTGTAAATTTTGCGGAAGAGCCAAGTACGGCTCGGGCCGCTGAGCGGGCCGTGAATGATCCAACCGCCGGGGCGATTGCCTCCGAATTGGCTGCTCAGTTGTATGGGTTAAACATTCTACGATCACGAATTGAAGATAACATTAATAATTTCACCAGGTTTCTCATTTTATCCCAAAAGGGAGCTGAGCCAACCGGTCGGGATAAAACGTCGATCATTGTTTCAGCCAAAGACCGGGTTGGAGCCCTGTATGACCTGATCCGCCCGTTTTCATCGCACGGCATTAGTATGACAAAAATTGAATCACGGCCTACCAGGCGAAAAGTCTGGGAATATCTGTTTTATATGGATTTGGAAGGTCATCAGGACGATGATCGTCTGAAGAAGGCCTTGGAGGAAGTTCGGTCACGTTGCTTGATGATGAAGGTTCTGGGGTCGTATTCTTCCCATCAGTAGGGTCTGACGCTACCTGTCCTCTGCCCTTGAGGAATGGAGATCAGGGAAGGGGCTGCTGCAACCGATCGTCTCAGGTAGACCAGAAATTTTCTGAATTTTTCCTGCATGTCCACAAGAGAAAGAATGTAAGCCCATGCCATTGCATGTCCATCCCACAATTGCCTCGTTAACACCGTATTCTCCAGGGAAACCTTTGGACGAATTGGAGCGGGAACTGGGAATTAGTCAGGCCATTAAATTGGCCTCCAATGAAAATCCTTGGGGTCCATCGCCGAACGCACTGCAGGTTCTAGCGGAGGCAGCAGCGTCGCTTCACCGGTATCCGGATGGCGGGGCGCACTATCTTCGCCAGGCGTTGGCGGAGCGCTGGAAGATTCACGATGATCAGGTTCTGGTGGGCAATGGTTCAGATGAAATCATTAGTCTCTTAGTCCGCGCCTTCCTCTCACCCGGTGATGAAGCGGTGATGGCCGATCTGACCTTTGTGATGTATAAGCTTTCCGTGTTGGGAGGGCATGGTGTGCCGGTAGAGGTGCCCTTAAAAAATTGGGTCCATGATGTGGCGGCCATGGTTGACGCGGTCACCGACCGCACGCGGCTCTTTTTTCTCTGCAACCCGAATAACCCCACGGGCACCATGCTGACGGCAAGAGAAATAGATGGATTCCTCTCCAGGCTTCCCGATCATGTGGTTGTCGTATTTGATGAGGCGTACTATGAATACGTGCGACATCCCGATTTTCCGGACAGCTTGCAGTATGTTCGCGACGGGCGACCGGTTGTGGTCCTGCGGACGTTTTCGAAAATTTATGGACTGGCAGGATTGCGCGTGGGATATGGGTTGACGACCAGAGAAATTGCCGGCTATGTGAATCGGGTTCGTCCCCCCTTCAATGTGAATAGCTTAGCTCAAGAAGCCGCACGAGCAGCTCTTTCCGATGACGACCATGTGGCCAAAAGCCGGGCCATGAATGAAGCCGAAATGACGTTTCTGGAAGACAGGCTGACCACCATGGGTTTAGAGCCCGTTCCCAGTCAAGCCAACTTTTTGTATTTCAATGTCGGGATTGACGGAAAGCGTGCGTATGACGCGTTGCTTCGGGAAGGCGTGATCGTTCGGCATATTCGTGGGTCAATGCTCCGAGTGACCATTGGCCAACCGACCGAAAATCGTCGTTTTCTTGAGTCTCTGACCCGAGTGCTTTCCACGGTGTCCTAAAGCAAGGATTCTGATTCATTTAATGGTTATTGTCTTAAAACCCGAAGCCACAGAGCAGAATATTGATCACCTGATTGATCGTCTTCGTTCGTTAGGGATGGTCACCCAAATCACGAAGGGGAAAGAACGGACTATTGTGGCGGTGCTCGGCGATGACCGGGTGCTGCAAGGACAGCCCTTGAGCGTGTTTCCCGGTGTGGAGAGTGTGACTCCGATTCTGGCTCCTTGGAAGTTAGTGAGTCGTGAATTTCAAAAACACGATTCCGTCATCGATGTGGCGGGCGTGAAGGTTGGGGGAAGCCGGATCGTGATTATGGCCGGTCCGTGCGCGGTGGAGAAATTAGAAATTACGGTGGGTATCGCCCAAGATGTGGCGAAGGCCGGCGCCACCATTTTGCGTGGCGGCGCGTATAAGCCTCGTACATCGCCCTATTCCTTTCAGGGATTGGGGCAGGAAGGATTGGAGTTTTTGGCTGAAGCCAGGCGACAAACCGGTCTTCCGGTGGTGAGTGAAATTTTGGATGCACGTGATCTCGGTCATTTTTTGGAAAAAGCCGATGTGATCCAAGTTGGCGCCCGGAATATGCAGAATTTCGAACTCTTAAAAGAAGTCGGGGCCTATGACAAACCCGTCTTGTTAAAGCGTGGGCTGTCGGCCACGATTAAAGAATTACTCTTATCCGCAGAATATATTATGTCCCGTGGTAATCGGAATGTCATGCTGTGTGAAAGGGGGATTCGCACCTTTGAGACTCAGTATCGCAACACGCTGGATTTGAGTGCGGTTCCTACCCTAAAGGAAATGACTCATCTGCCGGTCATCGTGGATCCGAGTCACGCAACGGGTAATTGGAAACTTGTGGCTCCTATGGCCAAAGCCGCGATTGCAGCAGGAGCTGACGGCTTGTTGATTGAAGTCCATTCTAATCCGGAATGTGCCTTGTGCGACGGAGAGGAATCGCTGAAGCCCAGCCGGTTTACCGAACTCATGAATGATTTGCAAAAGGTGGCGCAGGCTGTAGGTCGGGAACTTTGATTGTTCTCTTGTGAATTCGGCACTGTTGCCTTCCATCATGACGACTTCCCATTTAAAACCGCTGTTCGGGCACGTGACCATTATCGGGATAGGCCTGCTTGGCGGCTCTCTCGGCCTTGCGCTGAAGGAACAGGGTTTAGCCAAGATGGTCGTGGGAATCGGTCGTCGGCAAGAAAATCTCGAATTAGCCGTCCGAATGGGTGCCATTGATCAATTTGCCCTGGAGCCTCATCGGGCGGTGAGTCAATCGGATTTAGTAGTTCTGGCCACTCCTGTTGAGACCTATCTCTCCCAAATTGACCTTTGGGGAAAAGATCTGGCCCCGTCCGCCATTGTGAGTGATGTGGGGAGCGTGAAAGGCCAACTGGTCTCAAAAATTGAAGCCAAGTTGCCTCCCTCGGCGTTTTTTGTCGGCGCTCATCCGATTGCCGGAAAAGAAAAATCTGGTGTGGCTCACGCCGATTCGCATTTGTTTCAAGGCGCTCGATGTATGCTGACTCCGACTCCCCAGACGAATGCCCAGGCCCTGGAAAGGGTTCGTCATCTTTGGGAAACTGTCGGATCTGTGGTGGCGTCGATGGATCCCATGGACCATGATTGGGTCTTTGGTGCGGTGAGCCATCTGCCTCATATCGCGGCTTTTTCACTCATGCACACCCTGGAGTCGTTGCAAGAAAGAACATCCCAGACTGCGGACTTGCTGAAGTTTTCTGGTGGAGGATTGCGTGATACCACGAGGATTGCGGCCAGTTCGCCTGAAATGTGGCGGGATATTTGTGTCGCTAATCATGCGAATTTATTAGAGATGGTTGATCGGTATATTCAAAAGCTACAAGACTTTCGGGAGTTGTTGAACAAACGGGATGCAGCTGGATTGTACGATGCGATTGCCAGGGCTAAAGCCTCACGAGAACGGTTGATATGAGTCAGTTCACTATTCTTCCGACCAAACATCCCCTTCGTGGTAGCGTGTCGGTGCCAGGGGACAAATCCATCACGCATCGTGCCCTCATTTTTGGAGCTTTGGCGCAGGGCCAGACACGTATTACTGGCTACTCTAAAGGAGAAGATTGCCTGAATACCCTTAGTGCGATTCGTGCTTTAGGGGCTGATGTGCAGGAAACGCCTGAGGGACTTGAGGTGACCGGCAAAGGGCTCTGGGGGCTGCAGGAACCTTCGAATGTTTTGGATTGTGGAAATTCCGGGACGGGTTTGCGCCTATTAGCCGGTGTGTTAGCCGGGCAAAATTTCTTTTCCGTTCTCACGGGTGATGCTTCTTTAAGAAGTCGTCCGATGGGACGGGTGGTCACACCTCTTCGTCAAATGGGGGCCGTCATTTCAGGAAGGCGTGGTGGTGAGTTGGCTCCTTTAGCTATTCAAGGGACCGGACTGAAGGCGATCCTCTACGAATCTCCCGTCGCAAGCGCCCAAATTAAATCGTGTGTCCTCTTGGGCGGTCTCTTTGCCGAAGGGACGACTATTGTGAAGGAGCCTAGAAAATCCCGAGATCATACGGAGCGTCTCCTGGACTATTTTGGAGTCTCCCTCCAGGTTGATGGGTGCACCGTGCAGCTTCAAGGTCGACCCTCTTTTGATGGAAAACCGATTGCGGTCCCCGGAGATATCTCGGCTGCGGCGTTTTTCATGGTTGCCGCATCTATCGTTCCCGATTCGGATATCTTACTCACTGATATAGGGTTAAATCCTGAACGAACGGGTATTCTGGATATTCTCCTGGAGATGGGGGCTGATATCACCATCGTCAATCAACGTGAAATATCGGGGGAACCAGTAGGTGACATCCGTGTGCGGTCTGCTCCGCTGAGGGGAGTGACCATTGGGCCTGAACTCATTCCCAAAACGATTGATGAATTGCCTATAGTGTGTGTGGCTGCCGCTTTGGCCCATGGCCAGACACGCATTACCGGAGCACAAGAACTTCGGGTGAAAGAGACCGATCGCATTCGAGCTATGGCGACGGAATTATCGCGTCTCTGCGTTGAAGTTGAGGAACAGCCGGATGGATTAATCATCAATGGAGGTTCCCTTCTTAAGGGTGCGATTTGTCAGAGTTATGGCGATCATCGGGTTGTGATGTCATTGGCCATTTGCGGATTAGTGGCAGAGTCTCCGGTTACCATTGAGGATGTGGCTTGCGTTGAAACCTCTTTCCCGGGATTCAAGGATAAGCTGTTGGATTTATTGACAAATTCTTAGCGACCATTATAATGCTTCAGAAATTAGTTGATAAGAGGAGAACAGGGCCGTTCAACGTCGTCGGTTAATGATCACTATTGACGGTCCAGCTGGAGTCGGGAAAAGCACTGTGGCCAAGTGTTTGGCTACACGTCTCGGATATGTTTACCTGGATACGGGTGCTTTATATCGAGCGATTGCCTGGAAAGTTGAGGAAGACCAAATAGACCCGAACAATCCTGCTCACATCCAAGGACTTCTTGCACGGACAGATCTGAGACTGATGCTGAGTGGGGATGGCCTTTCCGTTTGGGTTGATGGGCAGGCTATTAACCAGGAGGCCATCAGAACACCAGCCATTAGCCAATTGGCATCCTGCGTTGCGGCAATTCAGCCTGTCAGGGACTGGTTACTCCCGATTCAGCGAAAAATTGGCGGTGAAGTTGGGGTTATCGCTGAAGGAAGGGATATGGGGACACGGGTGTTCCCAAGTGCTGATGTGAAGTTTTTTCTGGATGCGGAATTGGAGGTTCGAGCGAACCGGCGCCAACAAGAATTGGGTCAACAAGGGAAAGCCATTGATCTGGAGACGGTGCGTGACGACATGGCGGTCCGAGATGATCGTGACCGGACCAGAATGGTTGACCCGTTACGGCCGGCGCCTGAGGCGATCATGATCGACACCTCTAGACAATCTGTTGAAGAAGTTGTTGGACGTATGATGCAAATCATAGCGGATCGTTTGTGAGTGGAGCGGCCTACGGGCTGTTATGGATCCTGTTTAATGGGTTGGCGCGTCTCCTGTTTCGATTTCGGACAGAGGGTTCCCAACATTTTCCCAAGACAGGCGGAATCATCGTTGCGGCTAACCATGCCAGCTACCTTGATATTCCCCTGTTAGGGTGCGCGATTCCGCGGAGGGGGTTTTTTTTAGGGAGAGCGAGCTTATTCCCCAATCGGTACATGAATTGGGCCTTGCAAAAGCTTGGCTGGATCCCTCTGAAAACCCACAAACTGGACAGGAAAGCCTTTGGACAGGCACTCTCTCACTTGCAAGCAGGTGAACCCGTAGTTATTTTCCCTGAGGGAACAAGGACGGAGGACGGGTCCTTGCAAATCGGGAAGCCTGGCCTAGGCTATTTAGTGGCTGAATCAAAATGCCAGGTGATTCCTGTTTATATTTCTGGTACCTTTACAGTTCTTCCCATTCGTGCAAGATGGCCACGGTTGTTTCCGGTAAGGGTCAGCTTTGGGAAACCATTGAAATTTTGTAAAAAAGATAATGGGGAGAGTGCCAAATCATTTTATGAAGACGTATCGACAACTGTGATGGATCATATTGCTCAGTTGGGTGGGGTTCCCTCTCCAAACAGGCAGATGTATGAGACAGATTTAAGAAGCAAATTGTGAGACTAATCATGGCAATCACCATTTAACCCGCCAAACTCTGCTGGAGGTATCAAAAGTCGGATGAATACTCTTACTCAACAACCTGAAAAAATGGATCGCGAAACTCTTGCCGCGTTATACGATGAAACGTTTAAAAATATTGAAGAAGGAACGATAACCGAAGGCAGGGTCATTGATATCCAGCGAGATCGAGTGGTGGTGGATATTGGCTATAAGTCTGAAGGCATGATCCCTGCCGACCAATTCTCTCCGGAAGAGTTGGAACAGCTGGCGGTAAATGATCCGGTTCAAGTGTATATTGAGCAATGCGAAGATGCAGATGGTAATTTGCTCCTCTCCAAAGAAAAAGCCGACAAGATGAAAGTTTGGGAGGATTTGGAAGTTGCCCACAAAGATGAAAAACAAGTTCAAGGGAAAGTCATTTCTCGTATCAAGGGTGGCATGATCGTTGATATTGGCGTGAAGGCCTTTTTGCCAGGATCGCAAATTGACTTAACGCCGGTCAGAGACCTGGATGGGCTGGTCGGGAAAACGTATAACTTTAAAATTATTAAGATTAATCATCGTCGAGGCAATGTGGTGGTCTCCCGACGGGCTCTTCTAGAAGAAACCCGCGACAAACGAAGACAATCGACTTTGTCTACGTTGTCTGAAGGGCAGTTGATTGAAGGGACTGTGAAGAACATAACGGATTATGGGGCTTTCTTGGACTTGGGTGGCATTGATGGTTTGTTGCATATCACCGATATTTCCTGGGGCCGTGTGGGGCATCCATCCGACATGTTCTCCATTGGAGATCGTGTTGAAGTCCTAGTATTGAAATACGACCGGGAAACGGGACGTATCTCTCTGGGCGTTAAGCAAAAATCTCCAGACCCTTGGACCAAAGTTGAAGAAAAGTATCCGTCAAGAAGTCGCGTGAATGGTAGGGTTGTGAGCCTGACCGATTATGGGGCATTCGTCGAATTGGAGCCAGGTGTTGAGGGTTTGGTCCATGTGTCGGAAATGTCTTGGACCCATGAAGTTCGCCATCCCTCAAAAGTGGTGTCCGTGGGCGATACGATTGAGGCTCAAGTGCTTCATGTTGACCAGCATAGCCGGAAAATTTCTCTTGGTATGAAACAAACGGCTCCAAACCCCTGGGATATAATTGAGGACAAGTACCCTGAAGGTACAGAGATTGAGGGCAAAGTAAAAAGTGTGACCGATTTTGGCGCCTTTGTAGGTTTAGATGAAGGTGTCGATGGGTTGATCCATATTTCTGATATGTCATGGACCAAGCATATTAAGCATCCTTCTGAGCTGTTCAAGAAGGGGCAATCGGTCAAAGCCGTTATTTTGAAAATTGATAAAGAAAAAGAGCGGTTATCTTTGGGGTATAAGCAGCTGATCTCGGATCCATGGGTCTCTGATATTCCACAGCAATATCATGTTGGAGAAGTCACCAACGGCAAAGTTTCAAAAATCGCTGACTTTGGGGTATTTGTGGAATTAGACGGCGGGGTTGAAGGGTTAATACATATCAGTGAGATCGGGCCGGATGTACAGGAGCGGCTTGAGGAAAAGTTTGCTGTTGGTCAGGAAGTCGCCGCGAAAATCGTCAAGGTGGACTGTGATGATCGGAAAATTGCTTTAAGTCTTTGGGAGCATTTGAAGGATCTGGAGCAAAGCGAGGTTGAAGAGTTTAATAGCTCTCAAGGCAGTGTCGACCAGAGCCTTGGGCGAGTTGTTCAAAAGAAAGAAGACCAAGGGGATGAGGGCGAATAGGCCTCAGAGGCAGGATGATTGGATGAATAGGGGGCTTTATGGCCAATCCCGAATACTATGAGTAATGGGTATCCTCGATGGAAACGGGTTCTGTGGATGATTCTCGGAGGCCTTGTCCTGTTTAGTGTTGGGAAAAGCCTCATTCCTGAGTTATTGTTAGCAGGTAAGGATGGTGTCGCCATCGTTCGGGTTGAGGGTCCCATTCTTGATTCGTTTCAGACTGTCGAGGAACTTAAAAAATTTGCTGACGATCCCTTGGTCAAAGCAATCGTGGTGAGGATTGATAGCCCTGGTGGGGCCGTGGCGCCTTCTCAGGAAATTTACAATGCCGTCAAGAGAGTGAGAAAAGAAAAGAATAAAACGGTGATCGCATCCATGGGCACAGTGGCAGCTTCCGGAGGCTATTACATTGCGGTGGCCACTGATCGCATCCTGGCTAATCCTGGGACTTTGACCGGAAGCATTGGCGTCATTATGCAATTGGCGAATTTCCATGAGTTACTTGAAAAAATCGGTGTCAAAAATTTTGTAGTCAAAAGTGGAAAATATAAAGATATTGGCTCTCCCTTTCGTCCCATGAATGATGAAGATCGTAAGGTATTGGAGTTGGTGATGACTGATGTCCATCGTCAATTTATCGATGCAGTGGCCGAGGGGCGGTCTCTGGATGTAGCAGAGGTCGAGCAGTTAGCCGATGGGCGAGTCTTTACGGGGCAGCAGGCCAAGTCCATCTTATTAGTTGATGATATCGGCGATTTGCATGATGCCATTAAGTTGGCTGGCGAATTAGGCGGGATTGAGGGGGAGCCTCGGGTCATGGAGGTGAGCAAGCCGTTTGCATTCAGGGATTTACTTGAAAACACATTCCTTGGAAGCGTTCGCACCTTTGCTACGACTCATTTCTCCACCCCATTGCTGTACCTTTGGGTGGCTTGACCCGGATAGGCAAGATGGATCAATTACTCCTATTGAGGAGCTATACTCATTCGCAAAATTCAAGTTTGGAAAAGCGAGGCTCTGTGAGAAGGAGGATCGGATGACAAAAGCGGATCTCATCGAAAAGTTGGCGGAAAAGGCTCCCCAATTGAGTCGAAGACAAGCCGAGTTAGTGGTCAACACCATTTTTGATTCTATCCGTGATTCCTTAAAGCGTGGAGAAAAAACAGAAATTCGCGGGTTTGGAAGTTTCCGTCTCAGGCACCGCCAGACCAAAGAGGGGCGTAACCCCAAAACCGGAGAATCGGTGTCTGTCCCAGAAAAGCGCATGCCGTTTTTTAAAGCCGGTAAAGAGATCAAAGAATTGTTAAACCCTGAATTACCCTCTGTCTAAGACATGTCTACGGCTGAGCCATCTCAAACTGAGCAAGATATTCCCTGGACGGAAGAGGCTTCGTCTCGACTGGAACGCGCTCCTTCGTTCCTGAGAGGCATGGTGCGCCGTCTTGCAGAAAAAAAGGCCAAAGAATTGGGATATGCAGAAATTACGGCTGAAATTTTAGACCAATTTAAGCAGCAAATGATGGGCTCGATGGGGGGGGCGGCAGGCATGACTCAGGCCGTCGAAGATATGGCTCAAGGCAAACTCCCCTGGACCGCCGAGGCGCGGAAGCGACTTGAGGCCGTTCCAGAGTTCATGCGAAGCATGATTGGCAGGATCGCTGAAGATGTGGCCAAAGAACGTGGCCATATGGAAGTGAATGTGGAATTATTTGAAAAGGTCGAATCTTTAGGTGATTTTCCGCTCGAAAAGAGCGTGCCTATGGAATGGACAGATGAAGCTTTGGCTTTGTTGAATAAACGCATTGAGGATTCACCTCCGATTGCCATGGAATTTGTGACGGATATGTTAAAGCGGGACGCCGAAGATTTAGCCCGTGAGCAAGGGATCGTGAAAATTGATGCTGAGACGTTGATTCGCCTCTGGGAGGCTCCGCCCACACAGGTGGCATGGACGGATGAGGCTTGGAAGCGTCTTCATACCTCACCGGATTTTGTCCGAAGCGGCATTCGAAAAGCTGCGGAACGCCGTGCGAGAAAACTCGGGCTTACCACTATCGACTCTGAACACCTCACCACCTTTCGAAATGAAGCAATGATGAAAGCCGTCAAGCGGATTCGAAGTTTTGGCTATCAGGAACTGACCTTTGATGCGTTTGGCGATGCCATGCAAAAAGTTAAACGATTAAAGGGGAATGAGCAGGCGGAACATCGCTTGGATGAGATCCGGGATTACATGAAGAAAAAGCCCGATGTAGGTTTATTGGGTGATGAACTGATGACCCGCTTCCGGAAATTTTTAAAAGGAGAGGGCAAGCTGTAACTGGTTTTGATTCTTCCTGTTTTGGATTGTGACGTTTTGAAATCTTCCTGAAATTGCCCTCTTCTTACTTCCCCTGAGCCCCTTCTTTCGCGAGTTGATCGACAAGATCATTTTCCGGATTACCGGAGTGAGCCTTCACTTTGACCCAGTGAATAGAGATGCCTGATTCGATGACCGTCTGAGCGTAGGCTTGGGTAAACGGCAGTTTGGTGCGCCAGGTTCCGGTTACCCAATTTTCCAATCCTTGGTAATCAAAGTAGATCGTCATTTCTGTAATCCCTTGGGATTGACACCATTTGACGGCTTTGAGGATGGCAAGAATTTCACCAGCGACATTTCGGTGGTTCATGGCGGACTGCGGAATATCGTTCCCCTTGTCCCGATAAATTTCTACACCATTTTTTTTGGCCAGTAACCCCCATCCCAGTCGAAGAGAGCCATCCTTTTGTGGAAAGCAGGATCCATCTACCCAAACTTCTATCGTCGAGGCCGATGTTGCTGCTGCTACTGAAGCTGGCTTCTTCTTGATTGGTTCACTGCTTAAACGAAAAGAAAGAAATGCTTCGGCTTCTTCTCGGGTGGAGAAAGCTTTATATTCGGCTCCTGGAAAATGATGTACTTGGGCACGGCAGGCATCCCAACTCTCAAAGATGCCAATCTTGCGACCGCAGCGAACGGCATAGAATTTCATGAAGGCTTAGCGTGTGGGGTATTCACAATGGAGATCTTTTCGCTACGAACACTGCTTAACCCGGGCATTTCCCATAACGTTTGATTTTAGATTTGCTACGGTCTGGCTCCGCCTTGCAGGGCTTTGATTCTACCTTTAGCCAGGTCAACTTTTGTCATTTCCCCAGGATTGTCCCCTGCCAGTATTAGGAAAGTTTCATATTCTTGAATGGCGCGTTTGGGATTATGGGATTCATAAGCTTCCGCCAAATTGAATCGGGCTTGGGCATAGTTTGGCTGCAAGGCCAAAGCCTGCTCATAGGTTTCGATAGCCTTGGGTAATTTTCCAAGTTGCGCCAGGACTGAGCCGTAACTATTTAGGATAACTGCTGAGTATGGCTGGATGGTCAGGGCCTGCTCCAGGGTGGTTGTGGCTTCTGGAAGTCTGCCCATGCTTCGTAATGCCAATCCAAGACGATGGTGGGCTTCCGCTAATTGTTTCGGATCAGAAAATCCATATTGAATGGCTTTTTGATAGGCGTCAACGGCTATTTCTGGCTCCTTGTTGCCACAGGACGCAAATAAGGCAATCTCCCCCCTGGCAAATTGCTGAAGTCCTAAAAATTCTTTTTCGGACCCTAATTGTCCTCTTGTGCCCGGGAGGTCCTTCTCCGGGAGATCTGGATCCTCAATAAAAGAAAGAAACTTTGAATGATTGCCGTCTAAAAGCGTTTCATAGGGATCAAGAACGAAAACCGCCATGACCAGTTGGTCCTCTTTCCCATGGGTGTGGCGCATGAAATATTGATGGGTGGAGGTGGCTTCTCCCGTCCGATGCAGTGTGCCAGAATCGGGGGTTTGCTCTCTTAGGAGTTGAGAAGAATGAAAAAAGAATTCACGAGCCGGAGGTAATTGCGCCAGAGTATGGCGGAGTTTCGGATAATCTTCTAAGGAAAGACCAAGCGGGAATACGGTGATGACCCCCACAAGGGTCTGGTCTTCATTAAACATAAACCATTGTGCTTGCTTGTTGGGTGAGGCGGTTTCACGAAAGATTTCGTTTCCTCCACCCCATGGAGACGCCTGCAACCCTGGTTGCAGCCAACTTGTTTGAGCCTCTGCTTTGGTTTGGCACAAAGTGGCCTTTCCTAAGAGATTGAGGTCGCTCTCGGAAGGCGGAAGGTCGGAGGGAGGGGGGGCGCTGGCGCAATGTGGGAGTAAGCAAAAAAGTAGAAATGCTTTGAGGAAATTTGTCGGCTTTTTGCGGAGTCGATTATGATAGATGATCGTTTTTACCATTATCATCGTCTCTTGGGGATGGATGGTCGATGGTGGAAGGGAATTGTGACTTGGGTGCTAGAGTCCGAGTTTGGTAGTGGGTGCCACATGCACAATCAAGAAGGTCTCCATCCTACTTGAGATGACACGACCCACAACCGTGCGGAGAAGGAATTGATTCAGAAAAGTTGCAATATCATGGTGGGCGATACTGGGATCGAACCAGTGGCCTCTTCCGTGTGAAGGAAGCGCTCTTCCACTGAGCTAATCGCCCGCGGGAGGCAATTTATCACAATGCTATGAAGGGAGCAACGAAGTCTGAGGTGGCGGCAATGCTTTTCTTGACGGTTGGAGAAAGTGTGGAGTAGGCTGAGAAGAGGTGTTTCATCGACTTGACCAAGGAGGTGCACCATGGATAAGCAAGAGCGCAAATATGAATCTCGAAAACCGAGTTCTCCCAAAGAATCAGAGGACGTTCAGGCTGATCCGAGTGTTGCGGAAGCCGGGCAACGCTTGAAAGAAGAAATGGATGACCTGGTTGATGAAATTGATAAAGTTTTAGAAGAGAATGCAGCTGAATTTGTCAAAAACTATGTGCAAAAAGGTGGAGAGTAGATGCGTAAGATTCGTTGATTTCTAAAATTCTCGCCTGTTCTCTTTCACTCGCCAGACCTACTAAAGCCCTTGCTGTTCCCTGTTCCTTTTAGAAACATTTTCAGGTGAGGTGCTCCGGCCTCACAACCCCTTCCATATTAACATCGCTGGTTCGTTGCGATGGATGCGTCTCTTGCATGACGTGTCCCTTTATGGGGAAATTGAGTTTTTTCTTTTTATGCCACCGGAGGCCGATCGCCGTCCCTGATATGAAAAAAAGCATTTTTCTCTCTTTTTTGTTATGATTCATAGTCAATGCCGTGAGACACTTTGATGAAGGATTGAAAAAATGGGCGTGACGCACTTGACGGATATTGAACAGCTTATGGATCAGGTGAAAGCCTATTACCCGGAGGCTGATACCAACTTCATCAGGCGAGCTTATGACTATTCCGCGAAAGCGCATGATGGGCAAATGCGACAAACGGGCGAACCCTATGTTCAGCATCCGTTAGCAGTCGCTGGGATTTTAACTTTTTTAAAATTGGACGTTCCTGCGATTGTTGCTGGACTATTACACGACACTCTCGAAGATACCATAGCGACCAGAGCCGAGTTAGAAAAAGAATTTGGAAGTGACGTGGCTCGTTTAGTTGAGGGTGTTACAAAAATCGGGCAAATTCCTTTTAAAACTGATGAAGAGAAGCAAGCGGAAAATTTCCGTAAAATGGTTCTCTCTATGGCTGATGATATCCGAGTGGTGTTTATCAAATTAGCGGACCGACTGCATAATATGCAGACTCTTGAAGCCTTGTCGGACGAGAAACGAAAAAAAATTGCGCAAGAAACCATGGAAATTTATGCGCCTTTAGCCAATCGGCTTGGTATGAGTTGGATTAAGCAGCAGCTAGAGGATTTGTGTTTCCAGTATTTGGAACCGGATGCCTGGTCTCATTTGAAGTTACGTTTGGCCAAAAAGGATGAGGAGCGACAGGAATATATTCAATCCCTGATTCACCTGGCTCAGCAGGCACTTTTGGACGTCGGATTACCGGGACAGATTGACGGGCGACCCAAGCATCTCTTCAGCATCTATCAGAAAATGGAGCGCCGGTCCGTCTCTTTTGACGAAATCTTTGATTTGACGGCTGTTCGCATTGTGACTGATACCAAAATGAATTGTTACGCCATTTTGGGCTTGCTGCATTCCATTTGGCCTCCCGTCCCTGGTCGCTTTAAAGACTACATTGCGACTCCACGTTCAAACTTGTATCAATCGTTGCACACGACGGTTGTTGGTCCACAAGGTGAGTATGTGGAATTCCAAATTCGGACGGCGGATATGCATCGAATTAATGAATACGGTGTGGCAGCCCATTGGCTGTATAAGGAGCCTGGGAAAGTTGGGGGACGGGACGAACAGGTGTTCAGTTGGCTCAGACAGTTTGTGGAATGGCATAAGGACCTTGCCGATAACCGCCAGTTTATGGATTCGGTTAAATTGGATTTATTCCATGA